>NZ_JACUZZ010000050.1:0-19444 GCF_014851595.1 Rhizobium sp. RHZ01 | reverse complement strand
CCAACGCCCAGCGCCCCAACCGTTCCAACGTCCAGCGCTCGCCCAACCGTTCCAACATTCAGCGCGGTGGGGGTGGACGGTCGCAGATGAGCCGTGGCGGTGGCGGACGGCAGCAGATGAGCCGCGGTGGCGGCGGTAGACAAATGCCTCGAGGCGGCGGCGGCCGCGGTGGCGGACGCGGTGGCGGCAGACGTTGAGCGACCTTTGGGGAGAAAAACGATGAACACGTTCTTCAAGTCTGCAGGCCTCTGGGCCGTTCTTGCAACAACGACCGTTCTTTGCGGAACTGTACCGGTGCTCGCCCAGGATACGCCGTTCGACAACTTCACGGCCTCAACTCCGGCGCCGCAATTCGACGACCCGATTGCGGCGGTCGACAAGCTGAAGGCAGCGCTGTCGTCCGGCGACGTCGATGGTCTTGCTGCGCTGCTCGGCATCGACGCGGCCAAGCTAAAGGCCAACGAGGACGCCATGAATACCTACCGGCAAATCCGCGAGGGCGCCGCAAAGCAGGTGGTCGTGGAGGACCGGGACGGCAAGAAGATCGTCGAGATCGGCGACAAGCTTTGGCCGCTCCCCTTCCCGCTCGCGAAACGTGGTGATGGCAAATGGGCCTTCGATACCAAGGCGGGCTTCGAGGAGATCCTCGACAGGCGGATCGGCGAGAATGAACTGCAAGCGATCGACACCATGCGCAACTACGTCGACGCGCAGCAAGAATACGCTTCGGCCGATCACGACGGCGACGGCGTTCTCGAATATGCACAGAACCTTATAAGCAGCCCTGGCAAGACAGACGGCCTTTACTGGCCCCCCAACCAGGGAGACTCAGACAGTCCCGCCGGAGCCTTCGTCGAACAGGCCGCTCTCGAGCGTGCGAAGGCCGGGGATGGCTATTTCGGCTACCGTTTTCGGATCCTGAAGGGCCAGGGCGCCAACATAGCCGGTGGCGACTACAGCTACATAATCAACGGCAACATGATCGTCGGGTTCGCGCTCGTCGGATGGCCCGTCAAATACGGTGAGACGGGAGTGAAGACGTTCCTGGTGAGCGAGAAGGGCGTCGTCTACGAACGCGATCTCGGCACCAACACCGCCGCGGCGGTCGCGAAAATGACGCGCTTCAACCCTGACGAAAAATGGGACATCGTACCCAACTGATTTTGGCGACGGCGCATTTTAACATTCCTGCTTTGGCTCCGCGCGCCCATAAAACTCTTCGAACGTGTAGTAGGGAGGCAAGTCATGGGTCAAACGATGAAGGCCGCTGTGGTGCGGCGCGATCAAGAGATGTTGCGCAAGTTGATTGCATAACTGCTGTAGGCAGCTTGGGTCCCGAGCTATTGCTTCAAGTCAATCAGTGACGTCGTGTGCCGAATTGGCACCAAAACATGCAAGGATCAATCAATGCTGTTCTACTTTGCACGGACTGTACGCGCTTTGATCAGGGTATCGCTCGTGGTGCTGGCCGCTTGTTGGACGTCGCTCCAGGTATCTGGTTCAGCGGCGTTGGCTCAGGATCCTTTTGACCGTTTTCCTTTGGTCATCACCTGCCAATACAAGGACACGTTCCATGCATTCTATTTGTCCCGAGTCACTGAGGACGGGACGGCAACGTTTGTTGCGTCGGACCGAATCGGAGGTACTATTACTGTACATGGCCGTGCCAAAGCCATTGGAGATTCCGAAGGCGAGAGCTGCGTCGGCAAGACCCTCGAAGAGCTGAGGGCCTCGGGACAGGCGCACGACATCAGATAGCGGTGGGCCGACCGGGTAATTCCTTCTGGTCGTCCGTCATGTGCGTTAGCATTAACACCCACGCTAGCTTCAAACAGTCTAAGATCGGATTTCCGCCCAAATTCTGGGCTGGTATTGACTACGCTCAATGCCCTGCCGCTGGGCGTACGCTATGTTCACGGCAAACCATCTTTGTGGAGCATTGAAATGATGAAGCTAGCGGCACTGCTTGGAATCGCAATCACAATCGCTACTGTCGCATGCCCGGTCGATGCTCAACAGACCCGGCGCGAATATCGCAGGATGAACTGGAGCGAAAGTCTTCCGGAATCTGTTCGCACCTATCATGGCAAGCGATTATCTATAGTTAGCTACCGAACCGCAAACTTCTCCGAAACTGGTGCACATCCATCTCCCGGCAGCGCACAGCACCAGAAGGCCATCAGAGACGCGGCAAAGTCGAACAAGTGGCTTGTCGGGCAACTCAAGGCCAAGGGGCTCAAGCCCGACGACATTGAGTGGGTCATGAGGGCACGCAACGGCAACATGGTGTTCTATGTGGAGTGAGCTGGTGATCATTTGTGGCCGTGCTTGCCGCCATGCTCGGCGTCTCATACGTGCCTGATCGTGTCGATTGGAATGAAAGCGTTCCAATGAGGTGCCTCGATGTGGCAACGGCAGCCACATCGCCCCTCCTCGGCGATGCACCCAAGCGCCTCTCAAGATATGCTCTCCCTGGTAACGAGGCCCTCGCCTTAGGATTGAAGGAAGGGTCCGTTGGTTCTGGTATCCCGCGCCACAGGGACCGACTTCAGATAAAGCTCTTGGCTTTGGCTCTCGCGCACGTGCCGAAACTCGTCGGTCGAAATCTTGCGCCAGTTCAGGTGAAATTTGTTCAACACCGAACGGTGAGCTGGGTTAAATCCGCCGCCCTGTTGAGTCGCGTGCTACTAACGGCCCTGCCGAAGCCCGGATAAGCCTGACACTCGTCAATAGCTGGCATTCAACCATCCGACTAGAGTGACGAACGTTGCCCGGTGCGGAAAAGCGGTGGTTACCAGGCAATCATGCTTAAACTATGCAAAATTATCTGCAGACCCAGAGCAGCCTGGGTAACGCCAAGCACCACTGCCAAAACCTGCAGTGAAGTTCCGATCCATCTAAGGATAGACTCCGCGAACAGCATTGCCATCCAGTCCAGCACCAAGATCAGCAATACGATGGCCGCCACGGTGAGCCCTTCCGTTTGGCGGTCACCCGCCAACGTCGCGAAGACGATCACGGCGGCTATACCATAAGGCGTCACGATCGTTGGAAACGCCAGCGGTGTAAGAGCTAGTCCCACATCCGTTTGGCCCGGCTCTGTCGGTCGTACCGGGAGGTTAGCAGCCGGCTGCAAGACAGTTCGCAAGGCCACGATGAACAGGATGATGCCGCCGGTCATCGCCAGCACCGGCAACGAGATTTCCAGATTTTCAAGCATGGTGCGTCCGAGAAAGCCGGCGATCGCGAGCGCCGCCGCCGAGAAAAGGATCGCTCTGGTGGCTATTCGTCGCCGAACGCTGGGCTCATAGCTGCCTGCGAGGACCTTGAATGGCACCAGTATCTTGATAGGACCGAGCATCAAAAAAAGCATCAGGAATATTTTGCGCGCGCCGAACTCCACTTCAGGCATGTCCGCTCCGAGCGGCGATTGCGCAAAGGATTGCACGGGAAGACATGCGGCCCAAACCACAGTCAGAACAAAGGCCAGGAGACTCCGCCGGCCGGGACAGCGCAACCAAGGATCTGCTTCTGCCTCTTTCTCCCCCGGATAAGTCATGGTCGGCCAGTCTCCAACCACGAAAGGGCTGCTGCTCGTTGCCCAAAGTCGAATGAGCGAATCTCAGGGTGGACGAAATAGCGGGCGATGGCGGGGATGAGCCTAAGAAGCCTGCTGCCGGTTACAACCGCAATCCGTTCGATTTGACGATGGTGACCAGACACAAATTTCAGATGAGCAGCCAGGGCCCCGAAGTTCTTCCAGCCGGGGAATGATTCAATACTGATCATCAGACCGTTGAGTTTGCCGTCTGAACGAAGGACGAACTCGACCCCATTTGCGATCGTCGCGAAGTCGGCCCGTTCGAGCGAACCGTGTGGTGTAATGATCAGGATGTTCTTGTCGCGCAGCGGCTCAACGACAATCATGGTCACCCCCACTTGTCCTCAGTGCGGCTGGGTCAAACGCTCTCCCGGCGAACCTGGTCTCGGCAACAAACGAACAGCCGAACAAGAGCATGACATCGGCGCCAGGACGTCGGTTGTGATACCGCCTGCTCGGCATGCTGTCGCAATAATTTCACTCAGGAAACGAACCATAGTATTCGGCAAGGGCCGTTGTTCCCTTTGCTGTCTGTTTTCCCTGTCTCGGCCCACCTCCCGTGGGTCTTTTCTTTTTTCCCATGGCACCGGAAGCATCTCTCCCACGGTTCGCGACGTTTTTCTGCTGGGATCCTAATAGACGCCATACACGACCTGAAGGAGCTCACGTTTTGCGCGATGCAGTCTATTGCATATGACGTTTTTATGACAGAGTTTGTCGCATCACGTTCAAGAGGAGGGCAAACATGGGTGAAAAACGGAAACGAGTCTATGAAGCGCTTTTGGATGGCGCCACAGAAGGTCTTTCCGGCAAGGGGCTTTACGATTTCGTTTTGAACCGTTGCCCAAAGGCGACCAGCAAGAAGATTGTGCGTGCCTCGCTTCTGGCGCTTACCGATCCTCATGTAAGGGATCCGAATATCCTGAATACCATCTACGCGCTCGCCATAAAACACAGGATGGATGAGGTCGGCTCCGCCTACGATCCCGATGACGAGGAGAACGCTGCTGAGAAAACCCCGGTTCTGCGCAAGCTGAAGAAGAAAGCGGAATCGTCCGCCTATGCAGCCCTCCAGGCGCATCCGACGTGATTAGGAAGCTCGCTTCAGGTCACCCGCGCATTGTAGCTACGCGGCAATCGGCTAAAGCGCCGCATTGATTCTGCTCAAAGTTCTCGAAGCGTCCCAAGTAATGGGTGCCTGGCACATCTGGTGTCCAGCGTCAGGCTAACCACGTTGTTTGTGTTAACTGTCCGTGTCTCGGCTGTGATACGGACGCTGATCGAGACGTTCCGTTTTGCGATGATCACCATCATTTGCGGGCACGGTCGCTGATTGCCCAAGCGCCCCTCACCCTCTGGCCGAGCATTGGAAATACGTTGCGGCCGGATCGATCGTTGAAACTTGTATCGGTGGCCTGCTGATGGGCAGCGTTCCGAGAGTCTTGTTACCTTTGCTCGCGGTGATTTTGCTGATCTCGGCGATCAAGGTATGGCGACACGCCTGGAGCTGGGTCGGGGATGAAGAACCCTCCCAATCTGGGAAGCTGTAAGATCATATTCGATGGCCGAGTTCTCAGCTTATGGTTCCGATGGAAATCGGGAAGTAAAAGCCACAGCGTCACCGCGTCACAGGCTCTTAAAGGGTATTCTTCGAGATCACAACACATTGAACTCATGAAAAACGCGCCATTAACCGGAAGTGATAGCACCATTTGCTTCCGCTGCTGCTGACGTTGTTGGGTTGGCTTCTAACCATCGATAAGTAGCGCTTATCGGAAGTGAGATACGCCGTGACAGAAACCACGATGTGCGATCTTTGCGCCGGCGAGGGTCGGGAAATCGCATGTCGGAGACACAGTGTAAAATACTGGCGCTAATGTGGGGTCTGTATCTCGTAGCCTTCGTATGGGCGAGGTTTTTGACGAGCGAGGACAGGCTGTCGCGCAATTGGATTATCTTTCGAGTAGCCGCTCCTGGTGATGCTCCTTCCACAAGCACATGTGCTCGTAGGTGTTCGCCTACGACGACGCATATGTCGCTCCTAAGTCATTCGTGACTATATGATGCAATATAGCAAGAGCGATGACGGAATGCGGCTGGCGAGAGCTGGGTTGCTAGTCTTTGGGTACGACGAACTGCTCGAGGTAATCCCTGAAGCTGTCGAAGGGACGATCTTTCGTCAGAACCTCTAGCAGAGCGACGGCGACGAGTTCGTCATCGGCCTCGTCGGTGAGGGTGTAGCCATTCGATTCCAGGAAGGCGTAACCTGCGATAAAGCCGGTGCGCTTGTTACCCTGCTCAAATGCGTGGCACTCACCGATCGCCACCATGTAATCGGCGGTGAGCACGAGGATATCGCTCTCATGGGCATAGTGGTAGGACGCTTGAGGGCGGTTCATGGCGCCCGCAAGTTTGGCCATATCTGTAACGAGGTGCCGCTCCTTAAGATGCGGCGACGCGTCAATAGCCTGCTCGTTGAAGAGAACTACTGCCTCGATGGGCAGCCATAAGGGCTCGATCACTTGGCGAGTTCAGCAAGAACCTTTGGGAAGCGCTTGATCGCCAGCTGGCCAAGGGCAGCATAATCCACTGCCGTCGTCTGAGGACGAGGCTCGTAGGTAGGACTATTGCTAACAACCCGCGAAGGCGCAACATGGCGAATGATCATCGACTTTCCCCTTTATCCAATCGGGTCCATCCGATCTGGATGCTTTGGCCAACTGCGGCGACGACAAATTGTTCCGCGGTTCTTGCAGAGTAGCTAAGCAGTTGCACATTACGCAACAAACGCACGGGAGTCTAGAAACGTTTTGCAACCTCAGAACATCCCAAAGCCGGCGCTCTGCCTTATCGCCTCGAGCTCTCCGCGATCTCGGCGAGCTCAGCCTCTTCCTTGGCGATCCGGCGCATTTCCGCTTCGACAGACTATTCAAGACTCCACACGAAGAGCACTCTGCTTACGCGCGATCATATCGTCGACCGCGCCTGCCATTGCCTCTTCAGACATAGACGCTCCGCTTAACCGCCGGTGAATCAGCTCCCGCAGGGCTGCCGTATCAGCGGACTCAGCAATCGAGGTCGACGACGGCCCTCCCCTGCCCTCTCTCGCCATCCATCTCGGCCGCACGAAAACATCAGGTGCCGAGCAGGATGAGGTCGTCTATCTCACTGGCCAGCCGGTCGAGGCGTCGAACGCTTGGCTCGACGCCGCCAGCATCAACAAGGGATCGATTTTCCGGGCTATCGATCGCTGGGGCAGTGTTTCGCGCCGTCCACTCGATCCGAAGGCAGTCAACGATATCGTCAAGCAAAGGGTGGCGATGGCTGGGTTGGAGCCTCGGGATTTCTCCGCGCATGGGCTGCGGTCGGGGTATTTGACCGAAGCCGCCAATCGCGGCGTTCCGCTCCCTGAGGCGATGGAGCAATCGCGCCATCGATCCGTCCAACAGGCGTCGAGATACTACAACAACGCGTCGCGGCGCCGGGGGCGCGCCGCGCGCCTGCTCTAGGATCACAACCAACAGAAAGATCAAGTTCGATTGAGCCGGAAGAACGCTTCGTTCAATTCGACGCACCTTGAGCCAGCCGATTCGCCATCGGCCAGCCCGCCACTCGACGTCGAGGCGGGCGCGTCCGGAGACTTCTCCGACCTCCGTCCTGACCCATCAATATACGGTGCGGTTCAAGGTGCACCACGATCCTGTGGGTTGCCTGCCGCGACCCGTTGTAGCCTCCAACGAAGTCGACGATGCTGGCCCGGAATCAGAGGGGAACTCACAATGCAATCCGGCCTGGCGACGATTACAATTGCTGATGATGGCCATAGCGAGCACGTCGCATTCGAGCTTTCAGGCCGCTCGGGACTTCTCTTCGCACACCAAGAACTCTTGATGCGTGCCAAGAATGCAAAGGCCGTGCGACTAGCATTTCTGACGGCAAGGTCCGAGCATCTGATCCGGATCGGAAATGTAGACGCCAGCTGTGCAAATTTCTCCATCCTCCAGGACCTCAACCCATCCTGACAACAATTGCGACGGGCAATTACTGCGAAGGTCGACCTGAATCAAAGGCGCTGACGATTCGCGCCACGGGGCGCCCCAATCGCTGTGGTCACGAGAGTGCCGCATCGGTTTGTCGATCGGATCTCGGAACAACGGCTTTTCACCTCCGTTTCAAAGTTAGTTGCATTCACGCAGCAGTTTTATGGAGGCAGTCATGCATCTGAAATTAGTCGCCACGTCGCTCCTGGCCATCGGACTTGCCAGTTCGGCGCTTGCACAGTCAAACCCGGCTCCGGCGGGCTCCACCGTGGACAAGAACCATGGTGCCGCCACAAGCACGACCAAACCCATGAAGATGAAGAAAGTTGATAGGTCGACCACCGGCAGCACGACCCAGAACGTCAACAAGGAAAACTGCAAGTCGATCAAAGGAAAGAATTCGTTGCAGACCCAGGGCGGTAACAGCAACACAGAAAATGCCGAAGACACTTGCGCGGACAATAACAACTGATCTGCCGGTCCCGCTTTTGGAAGGATGGCGTAGTTTGAGACTTCGCCATCCGGTGTCGTTCAATGCCTGGTGTTGATCCGAAGCTCTGATGGGCGATAGATTTAGGGTTAGCGGCGGAGGTCCCTGCGCAGGAATTGTCGATCGCATGGACGCCGCGCCGGGTCGCGCTGAATTGCTCTCTAAGCAATTTTCAGTGGACAACACCGATTTCTGGAACTGTGTGGCCGCGAAATCTTTTGACAGCCGTGCAAACACCAAAAATATCTCGCAAAATCAGCGGGTTGATTCGCTTTTAGCGGCTCTGCCGTGCGCACTTCGCCATTGGAAGGCGTTTCTGCCGGAGAACCGGGCATATTAAGCCTTTGTTAACTAAAAACTTCTTGCGCCATTCAGAGAATCGCATCTAAATCACGCTTAAGATGCAAATCGCTTGAGAAAAGCGTTATTCCGGAAAATGGCAAGATATGAACATGGCACCAGTCTTTATCGAAGACCTTGAGTTTGACAAGGAAATCCTTGAACAAGGCGAACTCATCTCCGACAAGCTGAACATGCTTCGGCTGGAACAGTACCCACCGAACGCTATGAAGGGCCTCAGGCACTTCTCGTTGGCTGAGGTTGCCGAGTACCTCGGCGTCACCCAGAACCATATCAAGAAGCTCCATCTCGAAGGCAAGGGCCCTGCGCCTCAGCTGTCGGGCTCTGGCCGTCGCTCGTACACCGCCGAGCAGATGATGGAACTGCGTCGTTATCTCGACAAGCATGGTCGATCGGATTTCAAGAAGTATGTGCCGCATCGCCGCAATGGCGAGGAGCTGCAGGTCATCTCCGTCGTCAACTTCAAGGGCGGTTCGGGCAAGACGACGTCCGCAGCCCATCTCGCGCAATATCTCGCCCTAACCGGTCACCGCGTGCTTGCCGTCGATCTCGATCCGCAGGCATCGTTCACGTCTCTCCATGGCATCCAGCCCGAGCTCGACCGCAATCCATCCTTCTACGAGGCTCTCCGCTACGACAGCGAGCGCAAGTCGATCAAGGAGCTGATCCGGCCCACGAACTTCCCAGGCCTCGACATCGTTCCAGCAAATCTCGAACTGCAGGAATACGAATATGAGACGCCTCTTGCCGCCTCATCCAAGAGCCAGCAGGAAGGCAAGCTATTCTTCACCCGCATTTCGCAGGCCCTTAAGGAAGTCGATGCTGACTACGATGTCGTCGTCATCGACTGCCCGCCGCAGCTTGGCTACCTCACGCTGACGGCGCTCAGCGCTTCGACGGCGGTTCTTATCACCGTCCATCCGCAGATGCTCGACGTCATGTCAATGAGCCAGTTCCTGTTGATGCTTGGCGGCATCCTTGAATCGATCAAGGGGGCAGGGGCCTCGGTCAAGCTGAAATGGTTCCGTTACCTGGTAACGCGTTATGAGCCGATGGACCAGCCGCAGGCGCAGATGGTCGGTTTTCTCCAGGCGCTGTTTAACAAACGCATGTTGAAGAACCAGATGCTGAAGTCCACCGCGATCTCGGATGCCGGCATCACCAAGCAAACCTTGTACGAAATTGAGAAGTCGCAATTTACCCGCTCCACCTATGAACGAGCGGTAGAGAGCCTGAATGCGGTCAATGGAGAGATAGTTTCCTTGATCCACGGCGCGTGGGGACGGAAGTGACGTTTTTGACAGCCGTGCAAACGATCGAAAAGTCGATTGCTTTCAGGGAGATGAATACCAAAGGCGGAGATGGAAATGGCTAGAAAGAACCTCTTTGCGAGCGTAACGGCGACGCTGGGCGACGATGTCGACCGCGCCGCCGTCACTGCGTCTGAAGCACGCGCCTCCTATACGCGGCGAGGGGCGTCACGCTCGATGATCCAGTCCCTTGACGAGCTTGCCGAGACCTCCATGCGGGTGCTTGACGGCGAGACCGTCATATCGCTCGATCCAGGCGATCTCGATGGTTCTTTCGTTGCCGATCGGATTGGCGACGACGACGAGGCATATACCAGTCTTCGGGACGCCATTCGGCTCTCAGGCCAATCCACCCCAATCCTCGTGCGGCCGCATCCAACCGATGACGGCCGATACATGATTGTGTTCGGCCATCGTCGTGCGCGTGCTGCACGCGAGCTTGGTTTGAAGGTCCGTGCCGTCGTCAAGCCGCTTGCCGATATCGAGCACGTCATCGCCCAAGGCCAGGAAAATACGGCCCGCGCCGATCTGACCTTTATCGAAAAGGCGATCTTTGCCAGCAAGCTGCAGCGAAGCGGAATGTCCCGCGACGTCCTTAAGTCAGCGCTTACCGTCGATGACAGCCTTTTGTCGCGCATGCTTTCCGTTGCCGAAGTCGTTCCTGACAGCGTGCTGGACGCTCTGGGGGCTGCCAAGGGCGTCGGCCGAGATCGGTGGGAGGAATTGAAGAAACTCGTTCTCAATCCGTCTGTGGCCCAGCGAGCGTGCCAGACGGTGAAGGAGGACGGCTTTGCCGCCCTCACGAGCGACGACGCGAGATTTCTTTATCTTCTCACGGCCCTGAAAAGCTCAAGCAAGTCAGGTCGTCCGTCCAAGCAGAAGCCCGCCGTTTCGGCCTGGGCTCCGGTAGATCAGTCTGTCAGCGTGACGGCAAAGCCCAAGGCCAACGGCCTTGTGATGGAGTTTGGAAATCCGAAGGGCAAATCCTTCGGCCTGTGGCTCTCCGGCAATATGGACAGCCTCTTCGAGCAGTATTCAAGATCAACCGAAAAACAGCAAACGGGAGACTGAACAGCAAAAGAAAAAGGCCCCCTCAACGTTGCCGCCGTGGAAGCCTTCCTCTGAACTAGACACTTAGAGAATCGCATTTCCTCGAATCGCAGTCAAGAGTCTTTGGCACCGTTTTGGTGAGCAATTTTCTTTTGCCTTCTGAAAGGTGAAGGAAAATGCACGGTGAACACATAACGACGCCCTTTGGGCGGCGGCCGATGACGCTTGCGCTCGTGAAACGCCAGACAATCGTTTCCGAAATCAGCCAAGGCAAATCAGCAAACAAGTGGAAGATCTTCCGCGACGTCTCCGAGGCCAAGGTGATGCTTGACCTCAAGGACCGCAGTCTTGCTGTCCTCGATGCCCTCTTGAGTTTCTACCCGGAAAATGAGCTAAGGCAGGACGCACAGCTTGTCGTCTTCCCTTCCAATGCGCAGCTTTCGCTTCGCGCCCATGGTATCGCCGGAGCAACGCTTCGCAGGCATCTCGCTTTCCTCGTCGAGGCAGGTCTCATCCTGCGCAAGGACAGTGCGAACGGCAAGCGCTACGCCCACCGGGGCAGGGGAGGGGAGATCGAAAGTGCCTTCGGGTTCGATCTGTCACCGCTGCTCGCGCGCGCAGATGAGCTCGCAGCGTTTGCCAATCAGGTTGTCGCAGAACGAACCGCGATCCGCAGAGCCAGGGAGAAGCTTACAATCTGCCGGCGCGATGTTCGCAAGCTCATCGCCATGGCCGCCGAGGAAGGTGTCAGTGGCGATTGGGACAGCATCAGCGAAGCCTGCACCGACCTGCTGAAACCAATGAACCACTCGGCCAGCCTTGAGACCATCAATCGTGTTCTGAACGATATGGGCCTTCTGTTGTCCGAAGTCATCAATATCCTGAAATTCCACTCAGATTCCGATAATCCAAGCACCAATGATGCTCACTGTGAGCACCACACACATAGTTCTAATACTGAATCTCATATTGAATCTGAACGTGACCGCAAACCTCTCGCTTGCGAACCAGATGCCCATCACGGACCTGCGCGAAGCCACGCAGAGAACGTGCCACTGAGCATGGTGCTCAGGGCGTGCACAGACATTGGCGCCTACGGACCAGGAGGAACCATTACCACCTGGCGGGACCTGATGGCCGCATCGGCCGTCGTCAGATCGATGCTCGGCGTCAGCTCCGCCACCTTCGAGGATGCCTGCCATGTGATGGGACCGGAAAACACTGCCATCACTCTCGCCTGTATCCTTGAGCGCGCACGCCACATCAACTCGGCCGGCGGTTATCTGAGGGATTTGACCCGACGCGCTCGCCAGAAAGCATTTTCGCCCACGCCGATGCTGATGGCCCTGTTGCGCGCGAATTCAGGCGCAGTGGGCCGCGCTCGCACAATCACGTAGAAACCTGCCTATTGCATCGAGACAAAGCATCATCACGAACCACGAATGACGTCCAAAAGGCAGCGCTTTTGCCCTTTCGCCGAAGTCATCAACGTATACCTGGAGTTTGGCCACCAACCAGCAACGGAAAAGAACACTTGGTTTACTTCCGCAACCAGCGCGACTTCTTGGAATGTCAAGGATGTTAGACCCGACCAGAAAATGCTCACGACCACGTCACGCCAGTCCAGAACCGCCCACCAAGTGTGGCTTTTACTTCCCGATTTCAATTGGAGCGCTGAGCTGAAAATCAGACGCGTGAATTTTACCTAACGACGTCGCAACACCAATAGGGGTGGGGCCTTCAAGCCCCGACGCCCTGGTGAGATTGATCCGGAAGCGATCGCGGCGGCGCTGATATTTGCGGGTCATTTCCGCACTGGCATGGCCGAGTTGCTTCTGGACGTAACGCTCGTCTACTTCGGCCGAGGACGCAAGGCCGGCACGCAGCGAATGGCCCGAGAATATCTCGGCCGGATCACCCTCGCTCAGATCTCCGCGAACACCGGCGGCAAGTGTCGCCTTCTTGACGAGACGTGCCACCTCCCGGTCATTCAATCGGTCCGGCCCAACGTCCTTGCCCTAGCCCCGGACCCGGCGGAAGAGCGGACCTCTGGCGATCCGGGCGAACTTGATCCAGGTCTCGACGGCAACGACCGGGCAGGTCGTGTCGGACGAGCCGTGGCCGATCTCGACCTCTCGCCAGCCGGTCTTGCCGCGCAGGGTGACGAGCAGGCCCTTGTCGAGGATCTCGATCCAGCCGCGGCCGTCTTCCGTCTGGTCGCGACCAAGGTCGAGTCCGACGATCTCCGAGCGGCGCGGGCCGCCGGCAAAGCTGATGAGCAGCATGGCGCGATCGTGCAAGCCCCGCAATGTAGCGCGGTCGAGGGTGTCGAGCATGGCGAGCAAGTCTTCCGGAAGCAGGGCTTCCTTCTGCCGGGGAGGGGCAGCATTGGTGTTGCGGATGCCGGCCATGACCGTGGCGATGGCGCGGTGCTTGCGATCGAGATTCTCGCCGCCACGCTGGGCGTAGTTCCAGGACAGCGAAGAGAGACGGCGTTCGATTGTTGTGACCGAGTTGGGCTTGCGGTCGGCCGATGTGGCGCCTGACGCGCAGGCGGTTATCTAGAGGCCGACGACCTGGGGATCCGGGGAGGGGAGTAAGGTTCTGCCGGCGGCACTAGGCGGTAAAATGCTTCCAGTCCGAGGCGTAGGCCTTGCGAGTGTTGGCGGAGCTGGAGGCCTCGACATAACCGCGGGCCCGATCGGCGAGGCGCTCGAGGCGCGCCAGCAAGGCGGCGCTCGTTTCTGGAACAAGGGAGGGGAGTGCAGTGCCACCAGGATTCGCGTCGACCGTTACACCACCCGGGTGGGAGAGATCGACTTCTTGCGGTTCCGAGCCCGTCGCTGAGCCGCTCACGCCGGTGTCTCCCAGGGATTGATCACAGATGCGTCCGTGTCTTCAAAATCCTTGACGTTGCGCGTGACGAGGATCAGGTCGTGGACGATGGCGGTCGCGGCGATCAACCCGTCAATATCGCCACGCGGCCGGATCGCGGCGATGCGGCCCCGTTCGACGGCGATCTGGTCGGTCACCGGCAGGATGCGGTCGCCATGGTCGTGGCGCAGCTTGCGCAGCCATTCGGCGAGGTGAGCGGCGGCCTTCGGATCCGACTTCTGTTTCAGCGCAATGCCGCGCATGATTTCGCCGAGGGTCAGCGCGCTCAGATGGATGCTAAGCGGGTCTACCGAGCGCAGCCAAGCAACCGCCTGCGGCGTGCCGCGTCGCGCCTCCGAAACGATGTTGGTGTCAACCAGATACATCAGAAGGCCACGTCGCGGCTTGGCGTCTTGGCGCGCGCCTCGACCGCATCGGCGAGCTCATCGTCCCAAGCGGGACCGCCAAGCAGATCGTCGACCAGCGTCGGTCGGCCGGCGCGCAGAGCGTCATAGTCGTGGGCGGACAGCACCACGGCAGTGCGCTCTCCACGAAGCGTGACGATCTGCGGCCCCTCGTGTCGTGCCTTCTGCACCACTTTCGAGAAATGGTTCTTGGCGTCCTGCAGTTGCCATTCCATTGCTTTGCTCCAAACTAGCTAGACTGTCTAGCCATATATACCTGTTTTCCGGCGGGTGAAAGCGCAAATTTCCACCGATCGAGGGCGATTTCGGCCTGATTCGGTGGCCTGTCTAAAGAAGAAAGAAACGTCCGATAAGGTTTAGGTTTCGGGTGCCGTCAGGCATACGAAAGCCTCCCATGCAGGAACCCGCGGTCGGCATTCTCTGGCTATGGGGTTTTGTGTATCGGCTCTGCCGGTGGGCCGCTGATGGCAGCGGCGCTTGTCGGTCCCAGCAAGCCGAGAGTGGTGTTTGCAGGTGTGATTGCCGAGATTTTCGTGGTGATTGAGAGCACGCCTGACACGCTGATAGCCGTCGCCATTGGGACTGGCGCAGGCCCTCCCGTTGGCCCGCTCTGTTTTTGAGCAGACCATATGAATGGATCTGCCATGCCGGGTCATGACGCACTCTCCCGGTTGGTTGTTGCCTTATCTGGCGGTCCACGCGGTTGACGAAAGTGCTCGATGAAGTTGGTTGGCAGAATCTGCCACTCGATTGGCATACCCTGTCACTGCAAACCCTGCAGCCAATCATTACCTTTTCCGCGCCCTCGGTGATGATCGATCCGTTTTGGATCGGTGACATCGAGGCTTTGTCGAACAGCTTTGGAAGCGGCAGCAGGTTGGTAGCGGCACACTCGTTCAAACCGCATTCCGTTTCCGCCACATTCGCAGGAGGCGAGATGCAGAGCGATAGCTTGGTTTTCTTTCGGGCTTGGGTCGCGCGACCGTTTCAGATAGCCGCCATCGTACCGTCAGGACGGGCGCTTGCCGAGATCATTACGCGGGAGATCACACCACAAACGGGGCATGTCATCGAACTCGGGCCGGGTACCGGCGTGTTTACGACCAAGATGATCGAACGCGGCGTCAGGCCCCAACACCTCACTTTGGTCGAGTACAGTCAAGAGTTTGTTGAACGCCTCAAGGGCCGCTTTCCAGGTGCCCGGGTACTGTCGATGGACGCTGCACGTCTGCAAGATCTTAAATTTCCCCCAGAGACGTCGGTGGGCGCCGTCGTTAGCGGCCTTCCGCTACTGACCATGCCGGCAGGCAAGGTGATGGAGATCCTCGAAGGAGCTTTCCGGCACCTGCGGCCCGGCGGCGCATTCTACCAGTTCACTTACATGAGCAAGTGTCCTGTCCCCCAGTCAGTTCTTGATCATCTTGATCTGAACGCAACGCAGGTGGACCGAACCTTTCGGAACCTCCCACCGGCCGCGGTCTATCGGATTACCACCCGCAGGCCTGGCAAATAACTCATTGGCGGACTGCGCAACTGGATTGACGTGCTCGGTCACTGCTGAGTGCCCGGCAGGCCATTAGTCTTCCTCGCGTCCGACGACAACAAACAACATCGGACTGCCCCAGGCCGATGCAAATCGGCCGGTACTGTGGTCGCGACAGAGATGGCAGCCGGAACGAAGGTCCTCGTCTTTCCTGTGCGGATGCATCAACATCGATTTATTGAAAAGGTTTCACCTTATGAACGTGTCAAAGGTCTCAAGGCGATCTGCCATCTTCCTGGCAGTGGCAACAATCGGACTGGCCTCGGTGCCGGCGACCCATGCGCAGCAGGCTTCTCCGGCCGACGCTATCGTCGGAACATGGCAGGCCAACGACGGCAGCGTAAAACTGGATATGTTTAAGGAAGGAACGGAGTTCCGGGCGCGCCTGCTTTATGGCAATCAATTGATGGAAGCAGACAACGTTACTTTCAAGAAGGACGCCAAAAACCCTGATCCGGCCTTGCGCTCCCGTTCCATGAAGAATGTCATCTTCATCACCGGTCTTCATTGGAATGATGGGAGCTGGACCGGCGGCGCGCTCTGCGATGGCTCCTCGGGCCGCACCTATAATTGCCAGATTACCATGCAGGGCGGCAAAATGAATCTCCGCGGTTATATCGGTATCTCCGCACTCGGACAAACGTGGGCCTTCCACCGCGTGGGCGGCTAACTCTGTGATTGCGGACATGAGCTCAGCCGACGGGTTTCCAACATAAGTAGCGCCCCCGCACATGGTGAGAACTCGCCGGTTCGGCGTCGGGCGGATGCCGCATGAGGCGGCACCCGCCCGATTTGTTGAGTATAACCGACCTGCCTTCCTGGGATGAGACGGAACCGCTGCTGGCTTGTCTCTCGACTAAGAATGGTGCTGTTCCTCCGAACGGCAATTTTCTTGGCGCCATCGATGCCATTGGCGCAATATGCAACAGTGATGGCATGTTCCGTCAATGACCTTATGCTGGCGAGGCCCTATCTGTGATTTCACGAACAGAGAGGCAAACATGATCGACAACCGCAAGAAAACAGCACTTGTAACCGGTGCATCCTCCGGCATGGGCAAGGAAATTGCCAAGCGCCTCATCGCCGACGGCTTCAGGGTCTACGTGGCCGCACGAAGCGTCGACAAGATGACAGATCTGGAGAAAATCGGCGCGCGTGCCTTGCAGATGGACATTTCCGACGACAACGAGATCCAGGCTGCCGTCAGCACAATTCTGACGGAAAGTGGCGGTGTCGATGTCCTGGTCAACAATGCCGGTTTCGGCCTTTACGGACCGGTCGAGGACATTCTGCTCGACGAGGCTAGATACCAGTTCGAGGTCAACGTCTTCGGCCCGGCTCGCCTGACCCAGCTTCTCTTGCCGGCGATGCGCCAAAGGGGGGCGGGCACCATTGTCAACATCACCTCGATGGGCGGCAAGATCTATACGTTGCTCGGCGCCTGGTATCATGCCACCAAGCATGCCCTCGAAGGCTGGTCGGACAGCCTGCGGCTGGAACTGGCACCCTTCGGCATCAATGTGGTGATCGTGGAGCCGGGTCTGATCGAGACCGGCTTCGGCGATGTGGTTGCCGACGGCCTGGTCAAGCGCTCGGGCGCCGGCGCCTATGCCAAGGTCTCGCAGGCCGTCGCAAAGACCACCAAGGCGACTTATGGTCATGGTCGCGGCACGGATCCGAAGGTGATCGCTGATGTCGTCTCCACGGCCGTCAGCAAAAGAAGGCCACGTACGCGCTATGTTGCCGGCAAATACGCGAAACCGATGATCGCTATCCGCAAATGGCTTGGTGACCGTATGTTCGATCGTATCATCATGAGCCAGATGCGATAGAATTTCGGCCAATCGAACCCGGCATCCTTTATGAGTACTGCGAAAAGGCTAACCCGGATGACGGCAATACCGGCGGATAAATGCAAGGTTCCCCTGGCGTTCTGGCGTGCGGTCGAAAGGATCGGCCTGCCGCCATCCGCGGTTCTGCGTCAGGCCCGGCTTCCCGCCACGCTGCACCTTAGCGAAAATGGCATGGTGACGACGGCGCAGTATTTCGCGATTTTCCGGGCGCTCGAGGAACTGGCGCCGGAGCCTGCCCTTGGGCTTCGGCTGGTCCGCGAAGCCGATACAACCGTCCATCCACCATCCACCCTGGCGGCCTTTCATGCCAGGGATTATCGCGATGGTCTCTACCGTGTCGCGCGGTTTAAACGGCTCTGCACCCCCGAGCAGTTAAGTTTTAACGAAGAGAAAGGCGAAGTCTCGATCACCAGCGACTGGATATACGCCAGCGAGCCGGAACCGGGTATCGCCACCGACGTCGCCTTTGCTTTCTTGGTTGAGCTCGGCCGTCGCGGGACCGGGCAGCCGCTAGCGCCTCTTCGCGTCGAGTTCATGAGTGCGGGGCCGAAGAGCGATCTCCATCAAGCCTTCTTCGGATGTCCGATCAAGTACGGTGCTACCCGAAACAAACTTGTTCTGAAATCCTCCGATCTCGACCGGCCGTTTCCGGGGCACAACCCCGAACTCCTGGATATTCTGACGCCTGCGCTTGCCGCTGCTATGGATGAACTGCAGGCCCGCAGTTCCATCGGCGACCAGGTCAAGGTCGTGCTGAAACGAAGCCTGGCAAGTGGACGGCCCGAGCTGTCGCAGGTCGCCCAGGACCTCAACATGAGCGAAAGAACACTCCAGCGCCGCATCACCGACGAGGGCAAGACATTCCGTGAGCTGCTGTCGGAAGCGCGCCAGGACCTCGGACGCCAGCTCCTGTCCAATCCGGCCACCGACATTGACGAGGTTGCATGTCTGCTGGGCTATCAGGACCGCAGCTCCTTCTATCGTGCGTTTCGCGACTGGGAAGGGCTGACACCGCTGCAATGGCGCGAATTGAACGGGCAGGACGCGCCAGCGATCCTTTCATTGCATTGATACAGACGGAAGTGGACACGCTCCACTCCTCGCAGCGTACGGCGAAACCATCCTCCAGTATTGAACAGTAAAAACCCTTTGGCGCCTCCCGCAATCCGATTGGCGCCGTCGGTGACTGCGCCGGCACGCCCTCGCTGGTACTAAAAAATGCCGGGGGCATCTGAAGCAAGCAATCGATTCAAGGAGATCAGAATGTCTGCAAAGTGTGGTTCATCACCGGCGCCTCCCGCGGTTTCGGTCGCATCTGGGCGGAAGCTGCCCTCTACCGCGGCGACAAAGTCGCTGCCACGGCACGCTCGCTCGAAAGTATCGCCGACCTCGCCATTCGGTATGGCGACGCGGTTCTGCCGCTCGCCCTAGATGTAACCGACTCCGATCAGGTTCGCAGCGCGATCGACCGCGCGGATGGCCATTTCGGCAGATTGGACATCGTCTTGAACAATGCCGGCTATGCGCTTGTGGGTGCAGTCGAGGAAACGGCGGAGGCCGACATCAAGGCGGAATTTGAAACCAGCTTCTTCGGCACGCTACGCGTGATCCAGGCAGCTCTGCCGCTGCGCAAGCAGGGGAGCGGCCATATCATCGGCGTTTCCAGTGTGGCAGGCCTCGTCGCAAGCCCGATCATCGGATTCTATCACGCCTCTAAATGGGCGTTCGAGGCGATGCATTTGCCCCTGCAGGAGAATTCACGGGCTATCGATCTAGGTGTGTAGTCCCTGAGTGTGATGGTGCATCATTGAACCTGAGTCGTCAGGAAGAGGATGCATTATGGGAAGTATTCTTCACGGCAGCGCCCGCACGACGCCGCGTCTTCGAGCCGAACTCCA
>NZ_JACUZZ010000004.1:0-292132 GCF_014851595.1 Rhizobium sp. RHZ01 | reverse complement strand
GATCCACATAACTGAAGAGTTCGCCTGTCCTCACATCGCCGCCGCGCATCCATCAGCTCCAAATCGCAATAAAGCGAGTGAATCACGACAGGAGCCTTGCGCCAATGCCTTTTTCAACAGCCTGCTAGAGGCGCACATGTCACGCGGCGGCTCAGCGCGACAGTCGAACATAGGCCGACGATGCGAGCGCGGCTACTACACCAAGGTTTACCCTCACGGCGATGCCACGGCGCATCGTTTGCGTCTTGCTGAGTGCTCATTGGGTCGCAGAGCGCCTTCCGTCCCTTCACCCGCACCATGACTTTCTATATAGCCGCTTGGACCGAATATAGAATCTCACTGATGCGCAATCCTCCCGAATACCAGAATCCCCTCCAGGGAATGGCCCTGATGGCAGGCGCGATGCTCGTGCTGCCGACGATGGATGCGATCGCCAAATACATGGCGACCGTCGAGGCGATGTCGCCCGGCCAGGTGACATTCTACCGCTTCTTCTTCCAGCTCGTGTGCACGCTGCCGTTCCTTTTCGCGGTATTCGGCCGCAAGGCGCTTCACGCCAAGCGCCCGTGGATGAATCTGTTGCGCGGTGCCCTCCATGGGGCGGCGAGTCTGCTCTTCTTCGTTGCCGTGAAATATATGCCGCTCGCGGACGTATTCGCGATCTATTTTGTCGAGCCCCTCATGCTCACGGCGCTGTCGGCGATCTTCCTCGGAGACAAGGTTGGCTGGCGTCGGTGGATGGCGATTGTCGTCGGGTTCGGTGGCGCAATGATCGTCATTCAGCCGAGCTATGAGATCTTCGGCCTGAAGGCGCTCTTACCCGTTTTCTGCGCCTTCCTGTACTCGCTTTATCTCTTCATGAACCGGGCGATCGGCATTGCTGACTCCCCGCTGACCATGCAGACGATGGCTGGTATCGGCGGCACCGCGTTCATGGCTGTCGCGTTGATCGCGGGCAATGGACTTGGCGTCGGCGATTTCCATCCCTCCCTGCCCTCCTCGGCATTGGGACTGGTTCTGCTGCTGATCCTCGGGACGATTTCGGGCTATGCCCATATGGTCATCGTCCGAGCCTTCCGGCTCGCACCGCTGTCGCTGCTCGCACCATTCCAGTATTTCGAGATCATTTCAGCAACAGTACTCGGCTACGCGCTATTCGGCGATTTTCCCAACGTTTCGAAGTGGATCGGCATCCTGATCATCGTCGCGTCCGGTCTCTTCATCATCTGGCGGGAGCGTGTGCAGGCGCGATCGTTAAAAACGTCGTGACTATTTGAGCGCGCCATTAACACTGCTTCTTGAGGGATCATCAATTCGCTCGCAGTAGAAGGGCCCTTCGGCCTCATGATGAGGTCCTGGAGACAAAAGATGAGCGAATTCCGTCTCGCTTTTCCGGCATGTGTGATTGCCGGGAAGCATCAGCTGACCACCGAAGACATCGGTCTGCTGCGCAAACATACCTTCCCGGAAGGCATCCGGACCGCCGACAACGTTGTCGCCATGTTGGCGCTGAACAATTCCTGCCCCGCAAAATGCCCGGAGTGGAACTCCTTCTTTGTGGAGCAACTCGCTGGCTTCATCGTCAACTATAGCTACCCTCAGGGGTCTCTCGATGAGATCAATGTGGCCTGGCTCATACGCATGGTCGCGACCGACGGCGTGGTCAATTCGGAGCTCGAGCTCGAACTGGTTCTGCACGTGATGGAGATCGCGGTAAACGTGCCGGATGAGTTGCGCGCCTTTGCACTCGATCAGTTACGTCTTGCGCTGGCGGAAAACGTCGGCGGATACCGGCTATCGCGCGCAGTGGATCGAAAGGGCATCACGCGACAGGATATCGATTACATGATGCGGGTTCTCCGCGGCATAAGCGATGCCGGCGTTATCAGTGCGCCGCCCCTCACTTGGGGCGTTATGATGCGGATCGCGGAGGAAACGCTGCCGGCGGGAAATCACCCGCGTTGGGCCGACATTCTCTCGGCGCTCCAACTCGTGGATTATGCCGAAGCCCCACGCCGCAGCCGATGGCTGAGGATCGTCGATGACAGTTTCGGCAACGAAACCGCCGTGGCCTGAGACACGCCGATATTCTTTCGGCTGATTGTGCGTTCCGGGGTTTTATGCGTAAAACTTCGGAACGCATGTTTTGGGTGGAGTCTCCATGTTCAAGAAAATCCTGATCGCGAACCGCGGCGAGATCGCTTGCCGCGTCATCAAGACTGCGCGCCGCATGGGAATTGCGACGGTGGCCGTCTACTCGGATGCGGATCGGGATGCACTCCACGTGGAGATGGCTGATGAGGCCGTTCATATCGGTCCCGCTGCGGCGGCCGAAAGCTACCTCGTGGCGAACAAGATTATCGCTGCCTGCAAACAGACGGGCGCCGAAGCGGTTCATCCCGGCTATGGCTTCCTCTCCGAGCGAGCGTCGTTTTGTGAAGCTCTGGAGAAGGAAGGCATTGTCTTCATCGGTCCGAAGCCGAAAGCCATCATGGCGATGGGCGACAAGATCGAGTCGAAGAAGTTCGCCAACGCCGCCAAGGTCTCCACCGTCCCCGGCTATCTCGGCGTCATAGAGGATGCGTCTCACGCGGAAAAGATCGCAGCCGAGATCGGTTACCCCGTCATGATCAAGGCCTCTGCCGGCGGCGGCGGCAAGGGCATGCGCATTGCCTGGAGCGAAGCGGAAGTCCGCGACGGCTTCGACCGAGCGCGTTCCGAGGCGAAGAGTTCCTTCGGCGACGATCGCGTATTCATCGAAAAATATGTTGTCGAGCCCCGCCACATCGAGATCCAGGTGCTCGCGGACGGGCACGGCAACGTCGTCTATCTCGGCGAACGCGAATGCTCCATCCAGCGCCGCAACCAGAAAGTCGTCGAAGAGGCTCCCTCGCCCTTCCTTGATGCGGAAACTCGCGCGGCCATGGGCGAGCAGTCGGTCGCGCTCGCCCGCGCCGTGGACTACCAAAGCGCCGGCACGGTGGAATTCATCGTCGATCGTGACCGTAATTTCTATTTTCTGGAAATGAACACGCGCCTGCAGGTCGAGCATCCGGTTACCGAACTGGTGACGGGTATCGACCTGGTCGAAGAGATGATCCGCGTTGCAGCCGGTGAAAAGCTCCCCTTTACACAGAGCGACATAAAGCTGAACGGCTGGGCGATCGAGAGCCGGTTATATGCCGAGGATCCCTACCGAAACTTTCTTCCATCGATCGGGCGCCTAACGCGATATCGGCCACCCGCCGAAGGCAAGTCCGGTAACACCATCGTGCGCAACGACACGGGCGTTTTCGAAGGTGCCGAGATTTCGATGTACTACGATCCGATGATCGCGAAGCTCTGCACCTGGGCCCCGACACGTCTTGAAGCGATCGAGGCGATGGGCGAGGCACTCGACGGTTTCGTCGTCGACGGAATTGAACACAACGTCCCCTTCCTGGCCGCGCTGATGAAGCACCCCCGCTGGCGCGAAGGGCGTCTGTCGACCGGTTTCATCGCGGAGGAATACCCTGATGGATTTGCGCCGATGGTACCGGACGCACATCAGCAAGCCACCCTCGCGGCCGTCGCTCTTTCTGCGTCTCTCGTTGAAGCCAACCGTCGGGAGCGCTTCGCCGATCGCTTGCGCGGCCCCTCCGGCGCGACCCGTGAGGACTGGACCGTCAGGCTGGGTGACAGTTACGTCGATGCACGTCTGGTCGATGGGCTCGTGACGATCCCGTTCGACATGGACATCCAGATTGGCGGCAAGATTTCCAATGTCGTCACCGACTGGAGACCTGGCGATTCCGTTTGGCGCGGCAAGGTCGCGGGCCAAAGCGTGATTGCGCAGATCCGCCCGGTTCTCAATGGCCTCCGGCTGGACTGGCAGGGAATATCGCTGAAAGCCAAGGTATTGACGCCCCGACATGCCGCACTCGATAAGCTGATGCCAGTGAAGCTTCCGCCGGATACGTCGAAGCTGCTGCTCTGCCCGATGCCTGGTCTCGTCGTTTCGATTGCCGTGGTCGAGGGCCAGGAAGTCAAAGCGGGCGAAACGCTTGCCGTGGTCGAAGCCATGAAAATGGAAAACGTGCTGCGCGCCGAGCGCGATTTGGTCGTCAGCAAGATCAACGCCAAGCCCGGAGAGAGCCTTGCCGTTGATGCCGTCATTCTCGAGTTTGCCTGACGGACGCTAACGCCTCTTGCTGCCTCGCTGGTTAGGTTTTGTTAACGGCTGGCCGCCTATCGTGGCCCCACCGGCGGGATGCCCGGTGGAGGTAGCAAATGACGGCGCTGCAATCGGCGACCCTCTTGCTGGTCATAAATCTCGGTTTTCTCTGGCTTCTGATGCGAATCCCGCTGGGACGCAGAACCATTTGCCTCAGCCGGACCTACGGATGCTCCCCCGATAGACTCTGGAACGCGATGAACCCCGCCGGTCCGGACGCATCCTGGCACCACTCGGTCATCAGCAGTCACGCCCTTGCCGATCGGCGCGGCGTGGTGGAACAGACCTACTGGCATCTCGACAAGAACGGCGCGCCGTCCCGACGGCTACTTGCATTGGAACCGTTGCCATGGATGGCGAGCAATGCCCACGGCTTCCAGGCTCACATCATCGATGACAGCACGCTGGATCCCACATTCTGGGACCACTACCGGGAGCGCCGTATGATTCGACCGACACCCGATGGTGCGCTGCTGGAAATCGAACAGACCGACCGCTACCGTGGCTTGGCGTTCCTCTTGTTCCGCTATTTCGTCCTGCGCCGGGAAATGAAGGCGCTCGATGGATGGTTGAAAACAGGCGAGTCGCTGCCACAGGGCTACTTTGAGCGACCTCTGGTCCAAGGCGGTCTTGCGGTGTTGTCGACACTGCTGCTCTGGCCCTTCCTTGGGTTCGATGCAGGTGGCCTGATGCTCTCGACATTCCTGACCCTTGTCATTGTCTTCCATGAACTCGGGCATATGGCGGCCTACCGCATGTTCGGTCACGCGTCCGTCAGGATGATCTTCGTGCCATTGCTGGGTGGCATCGCGGTCGGCGGGAGGCCCTACCGGTCGCTATTCGAGGTGGCGACCTGCGCCCTTATGGGTGCAGGAATGTCGGCTTTCCTTGTCCCGATCCTCGCGGTCGCCACGCAGCTCGCCGATGCCGGTCTGCTGCCCTTGGCGTCACGTGGACCTCTGCTCATCTTCCTGTTGATCCTCGGCGCTTTCAACCTGCTGAACCTGCTGCCGATGCACCGTTTCGACGGCGGCCAGGTGCTCCGGCAAATTTTCCGCACGCGAAGGTCGCAGATTGCGGCCAGTTTTGTTGTCACCCTGTGCATTCTCGGCATCGGATTCGAGATCGGTTTGCCGGCGAACGTGCTAACCGCGGGCCTGCTCGTTTTCACGCTTGTTAGCCTCGTCAGCGGCGCTTCCGTGAAGCCGCGCCAGATGCTCGAAGAGATGAAGGACGGCGAGCGCATGCTGGTTGCCTTCGGCCTCTACGCGGCCATCGCGGTGCATGGCTATGCCATTATTTTCGCAACTGAAAAGCTCTTTTGACGCAGGCCGTATAGGGATTGGCGCAATCAGCCTATTCGAGGCGGAAACTCACGCCCACGGACAGTTTTCCCTTGAGCGGGCCGCGTCGTGCGTGCAAAGCTCCGCCCAATCAAATCAGTAGGAGCATCTGACATGGACGTTCGCGCCGCCGTTGCCGTACAGGCTGGAAAACCGCTTGAAGTGATGACCGTTCAGTTGGAGGGACCGCGAGCCGGCGAAGTGCTGGTCGAGGTGAAAGCGACCGGCATCTGCCACACGGATGATTTCACCCTCTCGGGCGCCGATCCGGAAGGTCTGTTTCCGGCGATCCTCGGCCATGAGGGCGCCGGCATCGTCGTCGATGTCGGTCCAGGTGTGACCTCGGTGAAGAAGGGTGACCATGTCATTCCGCTCTACACGCCGGAATGCCGCGAATGCCCGTCCTGCCTGTCGCGCAAGACCAATCTGTGCACCGCCATCCGCTCGACACAGGGCCAGGGGCTGATGCCGGATGGCACTTCGCGCTTCTCGATCGGCAAGGACAAGATCCACCACTATATGGGCTGCTCAACCTTCGCCAACTACACGGTGCTGCCGGAGATCGCCGTCGCCAAAGTCAATCCCGACGCACCCTTCGACAAGATCTGCTATATCGGCTGCGGCGTAACCACGGGCATCGGCGCCGTCATCAACACCGCCAAGGTGGAGATGGGCGCGACCGCGATCGTCTTCGGTCTCGGCGGCATCGGCCTTAACGTCATCCAGGGCCTGCGCCTCGCCGGCGCCGACATGATCATCGGCGTTGATCTCAACAACGACAAGAAGGCCTGGGGCGAGCGCTTCGGCATGACGCATTTCGTCAACCCGAAGGAGGTCGGCGACGACATCGTGCCTTACCTCGTCAACATGACGAAGCGCGGCGCCGACCAGATCGGTGGCGCAGACTATACCTTCGACTGCACCGGCAACACCAAGGTCATGCGTCAGGCGCTGGAATCCTCGCATCGCGGCTGGGGCAAGTCCGTGGTCATCGGTGTTGCGGGTGCCGGCCAGGAGATCTCTACCCGGCCGTTCCAGCTGGTTACCGGTCGCTCCTGGATGGGCACGGCCTTTGGCGGCGCACGTGGCCGCACCGATGTGCCGAAGATCGTCGATTGGTACATGCAGGGCAAGATCGAGATCGATCCGATGATCACCCACACCATGCCGCTCGAAGACATCAACAAGGGCTTCGAACTCATGCATTCCGGCGAAAGCATCCGAAGCGTGGTACTGTATTGAGGCGAGGACGACGGAATGCGGTGCGACTTTAAAATGGCCTGCGGCTTTTTCGCAAATTGATCCTGATTTGGGAGCCGTGGGCAGCTAAGGAGGAGGAGCTGAACATGCCAAGTCAAGTATCGCTGCACCCCGCCCTCGACGGCGGTGTGAAAAAGGGCCAGGCAAATTTCAACGGCGGCACGCTGGTCTGCGCCTGCGTCGACCGTCCTGTGAAGGTCGCTATCAAGGGTACTATCGCGCACAATCACGCCTGCGGCTGCACGAAATGCTGGAAGCCGAAGGGAGCGGCTTTTTCAGTGGTCGCCGTGACCCCGCATGAAAACGTCACGGTGCTGGAAAATGGCGACAAGCTGCAGGTCGTCGATCCGGATGCGCTGATCCAGCGCCATGCCTGCAAGGCCTGCGGCGTTCATATGTACGGACCGGTGGAGCGCGAACATGCCTTCAAAGGGCTCGATTTCATTCATCCGGAACGCTTTCAGGAGAGTGGCTGGCCGGAGCCGACATTCGCGGCCTTCGTGTCGTCGATCATCGAATCCGGCACGCCGCCTTCGGCGATGGCAGGTGTCCGCGGTCGCCTGAACGAGCTAGGCCTCACGCCCTATGATTGCCTGAACCCAACGCTGATGGATGTCATCGCAACCTGGTTGGCGAAAAAGGCAGGCACACTGAAGGAAGCCTGACGTCTTGAACGAATGGCAGCCGTCGGATTATGAGACCCCGAACGAACCGCCGCTACGCGCCCGTCGGGGCCTCCTAGCGTTTCCATCAAAGCAGATTGAAATTCATGATTTATGTCGATGCAGACGCCTGCCCGGTGAAGCCGGAAATCCTCAAGGTCGCCGAGCGCCACGGCATGGAAGTGACCTTCGTGGCGAACTCCGGTCTGCGTCCTTCCCGCGATCCGATGGTGCACAATGTCATCGTCTCGGCCTCGTTCGATGCCGCCGACAACTGGATTGCCGAGCATGCCAGTGTCGGTGACGTGGTCGTCACTGCCGATGTCCCGCTCGCGGTCCGTTGCGTGGCAACTGGCGCGCTCGTCAGCGGTCCGACGGGTCGGGTCTTCGACGATACCAATATCGGCATGGCGAGCGCTATGCGCGATCTCGGCGCTCACCTGAGAGAGACCGGCGAAAGCAAGGGTTACAATGCGGCCTTCGGCCCGAAGGATCGCTCCCGCTTCCTCGAAACTTTCGATCGCCTGTGCCGCCGGGCCAAGGCTCTTACCCCAAAAACGGACGATAAAGAATGAACATAATTTCACAGACGACTGCCTTTGGCGGCATGCAGGGTGTTTTCACGCACGAATCCGACGCCTGCAAGTGCGACATGACTTTTGCAGTTTTCGTCCCACCAAAGGCCATCAAGGAGCCCTGCCCGGTTGTCTGGTATCTCTCAGGCCTAACCTGCACGCATGCAAACGTTATGGAAAAGGGCGAATATCGGCGCATGGCTGCAGAGCTCGGCCTGATCGTCGTCTGCCCGGACACGAGCCCGCGCGGCAATGACGTCCCGGATGAGCTTACCAATTGGCAGATGGGCCAAGGCGCCGGTTTCTATCTCGATGCGACGGAAAGGCCTTGGTCGGAAAACTATCAGACGTACACCTACATCACCGAAGAACTTCCGGCCTATGTTAGCCAACACTTCCGCATGGACATGAGCCGCCAGGGCATCTTCGGTCACTCGATGGGCGGTCACGGTGCCATGACCATCGCGCTCCGGAACCCAGATCGGTTCAAGAGCTGCTCGGCTTTTGCGCCCATCGTGGAGCCTTCGACCGCGGATTGGTCGGCCCCAGCGTTTGAGAAATATCTGGGCTCCGACCGTGCCACCTGGCGGAAATATGATGCCTGCGCCTTGGTAAGCGACGGCGCACGTTTTCCCGAGTTCCTGATTGACCAAGGCAAGGCCGATGGCTTCCTGGAGAGCGGGCTGCGTCCATGGCTGTTCGAAGAGGCTGTGAAGGATACTGACATCAAGCTTACGCTGCGCCTGCACGAGCGCTACGATCACTCCTACTACTTCATTTCGACCTTCATGGACGATCATCTGAAGTGGCACGCGGAGCGTCTTGCCTGAGGCGGCAAAAAACGGGTAGCGAGCCGCAGCCGCGGCCGGTAAAGCCGGCCACGGCATTTTATTGCATCAGGCGGAGGCCTTGCGCCCCTCGACCGACAGAGCACCGGGGCCAGCGAAGAAGATGAACAGGAAGATGAAGCTGAACAGAATTGCCGCCTCGCCACCGTTCAGAGCCGGCCAGAACGCTTTCGATCCGTGCGCCATGAAGTAGGCAACAGCCATCTGGCCCGAAAGGATGAAGGCGACCGGCCGCGTAAACAGCCCGATCAGCACCAGCAGGCCACCGACCACTTCGAGCAGAGCGGCGACCAGCAGCAAGGGCGGCAGCGGGCCGTCCATCTGCGCGGCCGGGAACGCGAAAAGCTTCATCGTTCCATGCTCGATAAACAGCAGCGCAGTGATGATGCGCAGAGCGGCAAGCGCGTAGGACTGGTAGGCGCTCAGTCGTTCCATGTAGACTCTCCTTTTGAATAAAGACAGCGGAGGGTTAGCTGCTTCGCCAGGAGGAAAGAAGACACGGATCGTTGACGGGCGATCACTTCCTGTTGATTTTCCTTGGCTTTCCCCACTTTATTCTCCTTAAAGCGGAATATTGTCGTGCTTCTTCCAAGGATTGCTCAGGTCTTTATTGCGAAGCATCTTTAGGCCCCGCGCCAGCCGTCGGCGTGTGGAATGCGGCATGATGACCTCGTCCACGTAACCGCGCTCGGCAGCGACGAACGGAGAAAGGAACCGATCTTCGTACATCTTCGTATGCGCGCTGATCTTTTCGGGATCGGCGATATCCTTGCGGAAGATGATTTCGACGGCCCCCTTCGCGCCCATCACGGCGATCTGAGCCGTCGGCCAAGCATAGTTCAAGTCCCCCCTCAAATGCTTCGATGCCATGACGTCATAGGCCCCGCCGAACGCCTTGCGCGTGATGACGGTGAGCTTCGGCACCGTCGCCTCCGCATAGGCGAACAGCAGTTTCGCACCATGCTTGATCAGCCCGCCATATTCCTGGGCGGTTCCAGGCAGGAAGCCGGGCACGTCCACAAAGGTTACGATCGGAATGTTGAAGCAGTCGCAGAAGCGGACGAACCGCGCTGCTTTTCGCGACGCATCGCTGTCGAGCACGCCGGCGAGCACCATCGGCTGGTTTGCCACGAAACCGACGGTCGAGCCTTCGATCCGACCGAAGCCGCAGACGATATTTTTGGCGAAGCTCGCCTGGATCTCGAAGAAATCACCCTCATCCACCGTCTTTAGGATCAATTCCTTGATGTCGTAGGGCTTGTTCGCGTTCGCTGGCACCAGTGTGTCGAGCGATGCATCGGCATCTGTCACCGACTGGTAACATTCGATTTCGGGCACCGGTGATGTGTTCGACTGCGGTAGCAGGTCGATGAGTCGCCGAACCTGCAGCAACGCCTCGACGTCATTGTCGTAGGCGCCGTCGGCAATCGAGGATTTGGTCGTATGCACCGAGGCGCCACCGAGCTCTTCCGCGGTGACGGTCTCATTCGTCACCGTCTTCACCACGTCGGGGCCGGTCACGAACATGTAGGAGGTATCACGGACCATGAAGATGAAATCGGTCATGGCGGGCGAGTAAACGTCACCGCCGGCACATGGACCCATGATGACCGAGATTTGCGGAATGACGCCGGAGGCGAGCACATTGCGTTGGAAGACCTCCGCATACCCGCCCAGCGCCGCCACGCCTTCCTGGATACGCGCGCCGCCGGCATCATAGATGCCGATGATCGGCGCTCTGTTCTTGAGCGCCATATCCTGAACCTTCATGATCTTCTCGGCATGCGCTTCCGAGAGCGAACCGCCGAACACCGTGAAGTCCTTCGCGAAGACGAATACCGTTCGCCCGTTCACCGTTCCCCAACCGGTGACCACGCCGTCACCGGCGATCCGCGTCTTGTCCATGCCAAAATCGTTGGATCGATGCTCGACAAACATGTCGAACTCCTCAAAGGAGTCCTCGTCCAGGAAAAGATCGATCCGCTCACGTGCCGTCAGCTTGCCGCGCTGATGCTGCGCGTCGATACGCCCCTTGCCTCCACCGAGCCGTGCAATGCCGCGCCGGCGTTCGAGTTCTTCAAGAATTTCCTTCATGGATACTCCTCGCCGCGGATCACGCGGCTGGTTCAAGCGCGTCCGGCGCTCAGTGAGAAAGCGGAACGAATGCGAGCGGCGATATCCTCGGCGAGGATCTCGTCGGCTGCCGCTGGACTACTGGAGAAGCTTGTCACTTCAAACGCACTGACGGCGATGACCGAACCATCGTCGACGGAGGCGGCATCGACGCTGACCTTTGCGACATTCCGGCTCTTGTCGAAGCCCTGGCCCTTTTCGACAAAAAGGATCCGGATTGTCAGCACAACGCGCGGATAGACGTCTGTTCGCACCGTAGCGTTTATCGCGGCATTTACTCGATCGCCGACACCGGCAAGGATTGCTGGCGGGATCTTCTGCGCGCTGACAACGACAGCGCTTCGCACGTCATAGACCGGGGCGGGTTGCTCCTTTGCGAAAATCGAGCACGAGGCAAGCGCGATGCAAACCAGCGCCACCGGTAAAAAGCACGACTTGACCCAGCTCATTAAGAAAATCCGCATCCGCCCCCAATAGACTCGCAGATTTTCGCGATAACCCGGCTCAACGCAATATGTTTCAGCCCTTCAAGGCCAAAAAAACGTCCGCAGCGGCATTGAAGTCCTCAAAGCGCTTCGCGCGCCGCTCTTCGGCTTCTTCGTCACTGCCCCAATGCTCGATCGTCCAATCCTCATCGAGATGCGCGAGCGACCAAACCTTGTCCGCCGGCAGAGTGCCATCGGCGAAGGCAAGCGCCAGCAGCGCGGAGCCGGTCAGTGTCGTGATGGTGTGCAAGGCCGCCAGGGTCGTCGCATCGTCGTGCCGCCTCAATGCTGCGGAATACGCAGAAATTGCTTCCGGCGGCTGGTCATGGTGCATGACGCCTTCGATCAGGATGAAGCGCGCACCGAGCGAGTTGCCGGCCCAATCGAGCACCGGGTCCCAAAGATCTCTCTGGCGCTCGACGAGGGCTTGCGGCGCTTCGGCACGATAGCAAAGCAGATCGCTCGAGGAGAAGCGCACGATATCGTCGAAGACGGCTTGCGTGTCGGCTGCAACTCCGTCGATGGCGGTGTTGACGAGCCGAGTCACAGGCATGGTCGAGGGGTCGATCACCTCAACCTGCGCCTCCCATTCGTGTACCAAAAGCTCCGCAAGTGGCTTCGTCGCGACAACAAGCAGTTTGCGCGCTGGCGTACGAATGGCCTTGCCGTCCAGCTCGATGGAATGGCCTTCGTCGACTTCCGCGATCGTGACAGCCTTGTAGAAGCGCTTCGGCAACGGCTTCTTCATCTGGATCTGGGCACGGCGAATAGGGTCCGGATGGCTCAATCCTTCCGCCAGGTCGTTCAACAGATCACGCATGCTTCACCTCAGGAAAAATGCTTCAAAACGTCACTCGGGTGACGAACAATGCCGTCGGCCCCTGCAGACACCAGATCGTCCACGCTCGCATAGCCCCACGACACGCCAACCGCTTTCGCGCCCGCGGCCTTCGCCATCTGCATATCGTAGATGGCATCGCCGATAACAATCGCATCGGCGGGATTCATGCCGATCTCGCTGCAGCACTCCATTACCATAGCTGGATGGGGCTTCGATGGGCAGTCGTCAGCCGTGCGCGAAACGATAAAATGGGGTGCGAAACCGTGTGTTTCGAGAATGTGGACAAGACCGCGACGCGACTTGCCCGTTACCGCTCCGATCAGGATGTCATCGTTCTGCGCCAATTCATCGATCAACGGCCTGATGCCATTGAACAGCGGCACGTCCATTCCAGGTTCGTCACGAACACCGGCATAGATCGTCTTGTAGTGTGCCGTCATCGCGATCGCTTCGTCGTCCACGTGCGGCTTTCCCTGCATCCGCGCAATGGCGATATCCAGCGTCAGTCCGATGATCGACTTCGTCAACGAGACATCCGGCCTATCGTATCCGAAGTGCACGAAGGTCCGCGCCATCACCTCATGGATCAGTGCTGCGCTGTCGACCAGCGTGCCGTCACAATCGAAGAGCGCCAGTCTCATTCGTCATCGGCTCCGTCGGCAGAGTTCTCATCAAATCCCAGCAGGTTCCAGGTCTGGACCATATGCGGAGGCAGCGGCGCGGTGATGCGAAGGCGCCCTCCGGACGGATGCGGGATGTCGATGTGGCGTGCGTGCAGGTGCAGTCGCTTTTGAACGCCGCCGGGAAAATCCCAGTTCGGATCATCGTCGAAATATTTGGGATCCCCAATGATCGGGTGACCGATATGGAGCGCATGGACGCGAAGCTGATGCGTACGGCCGGTATAGGGCTCCATTTCAAGCCAGGCGAGCCTCTGCGCCGCCGTCTCGACCACGCGGTAGTAGGAAACGGCGTGGTCGGCGCCCTCCTCACCATGCTTGGCAATCCGCATGCGGTCGCCATCCGGCGTTGCTTCCTTCACAAGCCAAGTCGAGATCTTGTCCTCGCGCTTGCGCGGTACCCCCTTCACGAGCGACCAGTAGGTCTTCTTCGTGTCGCGTTCCCGAAAGGCGGCTGTCAGCTTTTGGGCGGCGCCGCGGGTGCGTGCGATGACCAGGACACCCGATGTGTCCCTGTCCAAGCGATGCACCAGGCGCGGCTTCTCGCCTTTCGGACTGGTCCAGGCTTCGAGCATCTTGTCGATATGGCGTGTCACGCCTGAGCCGCCCTGCACCGCAAGGCCCGCGGGCTTGTTAAGGACGATGACCTTGTCGTCTTCGTGCAGCACCATCCGCGACAACAGTTCGAAATCGCCGGAGTGCTTGAGATCGCGGCCAGCGATCGGTCCGGTTTTCGCCTTGGCATCGACATCAAGCGGTGGCACGCGCACCATCTGTCCGGGCTGCACACGCGTGTCGCTTTTAACCCGCCCACCGTCGACGCGAACCTGTCCGGAGCGAAGCAGCTTCTGGAGCGGGCCGAAACCGAGGCCCGGGAAGTGCACCTTGAACCAGCGGTCGAGCCGCATGCCCGCCTCATCCGGCTCCACCTTTTTGTGTTCAATACCCGCCATACGTCATCTTTCGGAAAATGGTTTCCGCGCACGGCGCGGCCTTTGCGGCTGGCTTTAGAGCATTTTTGCCGAAAACGGAAACCGTAATCTCACAAGATCGCGCGCATGAGTGCCAGTCCGCCGATCACCGCGGCCAAGGAGAGGCCGACGCTGGCAGCGATATAGACCGCGCTGGCGACAGTTGCGCCACGCTCGCAGAGCGAAATTGCATCGAGCGAGAACGAGGAGAAGGTTGTAAGACCGCCGAGGAAGCCGGTGATCAGTAGCAGGCGCAATTCCGGCGAGGCATCGAAGCGCCGGACGATCATCTCCGCGAATACGCCGATGATGAAGCAGCCAACAACGTTGACGGTCAGTGTCCCCCACGGAAATGCCGGCCCTGCAATCCTGAGTGCCAACTGGCCGACATAGTATCTAAGCACGGAACCGATCGCACCGCCGACGGCGACAAGGAAGGCCTGAATCATGGATCTACTCTGTTTTGACGCGCGGGACATTCCAATCATCTGCGGGGAAGATCAAGATGCATAAAATGCTAGCGGTTGATTTAGCCAGTTAAGAACCCCCGCGCCTTATCGTGTCACCATGACAGTCTTGGTTGGCAGCATATCCGCAAGCACCGCCGCCGCAGCGTTTGAAACGCTTCGGATTCCACAGCGTGTGTCCGCAAGTACCTCTGCCAAAGAGTCTCGCCGCGCCGCCGATCGTCAAACCAAGGCAGCCAGCGGCCAGGACGTCGAAGAGCCCGCCAATATCATTCAATCGACGGAAGTCGCGCTAGATCTCATGACGATGGGGCAAAGGCAGCCGCAGGCCGGGTTGAAACAGGCCCTGGAATTCTACAGCGAGAGCTGAGCGTTGCCGGATTTTCTCACCCGCAGCGACCTATCATTAGAAGCGCGCGACAAAAATTTGTTCGGCGGCGACATTCCCCCTTGCCAACTACAGCCCTGGCCAGATAATTGCCCTCGACCTTGTTGGGAGAAGCTGGTCGTCTACGACCGGTGCCGAAGGAGCAACCGCCCCGGAAACTCTCAGGCCAAAGGACCAGCAAGGGCAGACGGAACTCTGGAGAGAAGCGTTCTCGAAACGCTCGCCGAAGGGATAACAATCTCAGGCACAGGGACAGAGGGGGCTCGAAGTACAAGGCGCAACTGCGTCTGAAGATTTGAGCCCGCGCATGGAATTCCAGGCGCAAACCCCGGAGGCGTCGTTGGACGATACTGCTGCCCTCAAGAAAACCCCGCTGCATCAGCTGCATCTGTCACTTGGCGCCCGTATGGTGCCGTTTGCAGGCTATGACATGCCGGTGCAATATCCGGCCGGTGTGATGAAGGAGCACATCCAGACCCGCACGTCCGCCGGTGTTTTCGACGTGTCCCATATGGGCCAGGTCGTCATCAAGGCAAAGTCCGGAAAGTATGAGGACGCCGCGCTGGCGCTGGAAAGCCTCGTTCCGGTCGATATCCTCGGCCTCGCGGAAGGTCGCCAACGCTACGGTTTCTTCACCGATGAGAACGGCGGAATTCTCGACGACCTTATGATCACCCATCTCGACGATCACTTGTTCGTCGTCGTCAATGCGGCCTGCAAGGATGACGACCTTGCCCATCTCCAGAAGCATATCGGCGATAGCTGCGACATCACGCTCCTTGATCGCGCGCTCATCGCCCTCCAGGGACCGCGCTCCGTCGAGGTGCTCGCGGAACTGTGGGCAGATGTCGCCGCGATGAAATTCATGGACGTGCGCCACTGCCGGCTGCACGACGTTTCCTGTCTGGTCTCCCGCTCCGGCTACAGCGGCGAGGACGGCTTCGAAATCTCCATTCCCAAAGACAAGGCGGAGGATGTCGCCAAGCGGTTGCTTGAACATCCGGACGTCGCGCCGATCGGGCTTGGCGCTCGTGACAGCCTGCGCCTTGAGGCCGGCCTCTGCCTGTATGGCAACGACATCGACACGACCACCACGCCCGTGGAAGCCGCGCTTGAATGGGGAATGCAGAAGGCCCGCAAGTCCGGCGGCACTCGCGCCGGCGGTTTCCCCGGCGCTGATCGCATTCTGCGCGAGTTGGAAAGCGGCGCGACCCGCCGGCGTGTCGGCCTGAAGCCCGAGGGCAAGGCCCCGGTTCGCGGCCACGCCAAGCTCTTTGCGGATTCCGAAGGCAAGACGGAAATCGGCGAAGTGACCTCGGGTGGCTTCGGCCCCTCGGTCGAGGGTCCCGTTGCGATGGGTTATGTGCAGCTTCCCCACGCAGCCGTTGGAACGCAAGTTTACGCCGAAGTGCGCGGCAAATACCTGCCTGTCACGGTCAGCGCCCTTCCCTTCATCACACCGACCTACAAACGCTGAAACATTTTCCGGAGATTACAATCATGCTGAAATTTACCGAAGAACACGAGTGGCTGAAAATCGAAGGCGCTGTCGCAACGGTCGGTATTACCAATTATGCCGTCGATCAGCTTGGCGACCTCGTTTTCGTCGAACTGCCTGAAGTTGGCGCCACCTTCTCCAAGAACGACAACGCGGCCACCGTCGAGTCCGTCAAGGCTGCTTCCGACGTCTATTGTCCGCTCGATGGTGAGATCACCGAAGTCAATCCTGCGATCGTCGCCGATCCGTCGCTGGTCAATTCCGATCCCCAGGGCGCCGGCTGGTTCTTCAAGCTGAAGCTGGCAAACGCCACCGATGCCGATGGCCTGCTCGATGAAGCGGCCTACAAGGAGCTCACCGCGTAATGACGACGCCGACCGAATTCCAGTTTACAGACTACCAGCCGTATGACTTCGCCAACCGTCGCCATATTGGCCCCTCGCCGGCTGAAATGGCTGACATGCTTGGTGTCATCGGCTACAGCAGCCTCGACGGGCTGATCGACGCCACCGTGCCGCCCTCCATCCGTCAGAAGGCGCCGCTTGTCTGGGGCGCGCCGATGACGGAACGCGAGGCGCTCGACAAGCTGCGCGAGACGGCCAACAAGAACAAGGTGCTCGTCTCGCTGATTGGCCAAGGCTATTACGGCACGATCACGCCGCCGGTTATCCAGCGCACCATCCTGGAAAACCCCGCCTGGTACACGGCCTATACGCCCTACCAGCCGGAAATCAGTCAGGGCCGCCTCGAGGCGCTGCTCAATTACCAGACCATGATCTGCGACCTCACCGGTCTCGATGTCGCCAACGCATCGCTGCTCGATGAAGCGACTGCTGCTGCCGAGGGCATGGCAATGGCGGAGCGCGTCTCCAAGTCGAAGGTGAAGGCCTTCTTCGTCGATGCCGCCTGCCATCCGCAGACGATCGAGCTGATCAAGACCCGCGCCGAACCGCTCGGCTGGAGCGTCATCGTCGGCAATCCGTTCACCGATCTGGACCCGGTCGACGTCTTCGGCGCCATCTTTCAGTATCCGAGCACGCATGGCCATGTTCATGATTTCACCGGCCTGATTTCGCGCCTGCATCAGACCGGTGCCATCGCGATCGTCGCAGCCGACATCCTCGCTCTGACGCTTCTGAAGTCGCCCGGGGAAATGGGCGCCGACATCGCCATCGGCAATTCTCAGCGCTTCGGCGTTCCTGTTGGATATGGCGGCCCGCATGCGGCCTACATGTCGGTCAAGGACGCACACAAGCGCTCCATGCCCGGCCGTCTCGTCGGTGTTTCCGTCGATGCTCGCGGTAACCGCGCCTATCGCCTGTCGCTGCAGACCCGCGAACAGCATATTCGTCGCGAAAAGGCGACGTCGAACATCTGCACAGCGCAGGTGCTGCTTGCCGTCATGGCCTCGATGTACGCCGTCTTCCATGGCCCGAAGGGCATCAAGGCGATCGCACAGCAGGTTCATCAGAAGGCCGTGCTGATGGCCAAGGGCCTGGAAAAGCTCGGCTACACCATCGAGCCCGAAACTTTCTTCGACACCATTACTGTCGATGTCGGCCATATGCAGGGCCTCATCATGCGGGCAGCCGTCGCCGAAGGTGTGAACCTGCGCAAGGTCGGCGCGACGAAGATCGGCATGAGCCTTGACGAGCGTACGCGCCCGGCAACGCTGGAAGCCGTCTGGCGCGCCTTCGGCGGCAATTTTGCTGTCGGCGACTTCGAGCCGAGCTATCGCCTGCCGAAGGGCCTCGCCCGCACCAGCGAGTACCTGACGCATCCGATCTTCCACATGAACCGCGCCGAAAGCGAGATGACCCGTTACATCCGCCGGCTGTCGGACCGCGATCTGGCGCTCGATCGCGCGATGATCCCGCTCGGCTCATGCACGATGAAGCTGAACGCTACAGCGGAAATGCTGCCGATCACCTGGCCTGAGTTCTCGGATATTCATCCGTATGTTCCAGCCGATCAGGCGCTCGGTTATCGCGAGATGATCGACGATCTGACGGAAAAGCTCTGCGCCGTAACCGGCTATGATGCCTTCTCCATGCAGCCGAACTCCGGCGCGCAGGGCGAATATGCTGGCCTGCTGACGATCCGCAACTACCATATCGCCAACGGCAACGGCCATCGCGACGTTTGCCTCATCCCGACGTCGGCGCACGGAACCAATCCTGCCTCGGCACAGATGGTCGGCATGAAGGTCGTGGTCGTCAAGGTTCGTGAGAACGGCGACATCGACATGGATGATTTCCGCGCCAAGGCGGAGCAGTATTCGGTGAACCTCTCCTGCTGCATGATCACCTACCCGTCGACACACGGCGTCTTCGAAGAAACCGTCAAGGAAATCTGCGACCTCGTGCACAAGCATGGTGGCCAGGTTTATCTCGACGGTGCCAACATGAACGCCATGGTCGGCTTGTCCCGTCCTGGTGACATCGGTTCCGACGTCAGCCACCTCAACTTGCACAAGACGTTCTGTATCCCGCATGGCGGCGGCGGCCCGGGCATGGGTCCGATCGGCGTCAAGGCGCATCTGGCACCCTACCTTCCGGGTCATCCGGAAACCGACGGTCGTAAGGGCGCGGTATCGGCTGCGGCTTTCGGCTCGGCATCGATCCTGCCGATCTCCTGGAGCTACTGCCTGATGATGGGCGGCGAAGGCCTGACGCAGGCGACGAAGGTGGCGATCCTCAACGCCAACTACATCGCCGCACGGCTGAAGGGCGCCTACGACGTGCTCTACAAGTCCGAGGCCGGGCGCGTGGCGCATGAGTGCATCATTGACACGCGCCCGCTGGTCGATAGCGCCGGCGTGACGGTCGACGACGTCGCAAAGCGCCTGATCGACTGCGGCTTCCACGCCCCGACCATGAGCTGGCCGGTCGCCGGCACGCTCATGATCGAGCCGACGGAGTCGGAAACCAAAGCCGAACTCGACCGCTTTTGCGAGGCGATGCTGGCGATCCGCCAGGAGGCCCGCGACATCGAGGAAGGTCGCTCGGACAAGGTCAATAACCCGCTGAAGAACGCCCCGCACACAGTCGAGGATCTCGTCGGCGAATGGGATCGTCCTTATTCGCGCGAACAGGCCTGCTTCCCACCCGGCGCCTTCCGCGTCGACAAGTACTGGTCACCGGTCAACCGCGTCGACAACGTCTTCGGCGACCGCAACCTGATTTGTACCTGCCCGCCGGTTGAGAGCTACGCGGAAGCTGCTGAGTAACATCCGAACGGCCTTCCCTTTTCAGGGAGGGCCGTTCCGCACTTACACTGGAAATGAAGGTCCGCGCGGAATGCCAAAAGACGACAGCGATTCTCTGACGCAGGCTCCCTGGCCAAAGCCGGTCCTGCTTGCCCTTGAAGAGCCGGGCAACTACGTGACGATCGCAACGACGCAGGCGGCCTCCTGGACGATGATCGAGGATTGGCCGACCGAAGACGGTCCGGCGCTCGACCGCGCCTTGTTGATCTGCGCCGACGTCGTCAAGGGCAAGCGCACGAACGAGGATGCACGACGTGCCTTCATAGAAGCTGCCATCGAAGCGGGCATCGACATCAAGAGCTGACAAGCGGTCCAACCTCCCTTGGACCAAGCCTTCGTTCGGTACCGGCTTGCGCGCTGCATGCGCACACACGCGATCTGTTCTTTGGCCCCAATCCACCATATTGATTGCCGCGTGATCGCGTCAGCGATCGTTTGACGATTGTCGCGTAAGCTCAGGAATATGATGACGTATTCTTCCACCCTCAACCCGCTTCGCCTCTACAGCACGCGACGGGTTGCACCCTATTTCAGGCGCGAGTTCAAACGGGTCGGCGCCAAGCCGCCAAAGGTACGCATTGGTTACACCGATGCCGGGAATCCGCCTCGAGATGTTCGGATCGAGCGGCATGGGCAACACTTCATCCTCGTAATCGAGAGCGCCGCGACACGGTGGTTTTCCGGATACATGCGGTACAAGGTCTGCAGCTATGCCTATTGGCTGAGCCTGTGCCCGCCAGAGGTGAGGTACATCACCGTGAACGCCTCGGATGGAGAGGCGGTCTCCAACGCACGATTTGCGGCGTCCGTGCGGTTGCCTCAGCATGTGGGGCTGCCAGATCCGCACTTCTTCCAGAACGACGGCTTTGCCGCCGAGTTGGAGCGCGGCCAGACAGCGCCGCGCTGGGAGGAGCGCTCGAACGACATCGTCTGGCGCGGCGGCATGAACGGCTGCGGCTGGGCGAGCTTTTCGCCGGAAGACATCAACAATCCCGCCGTCCTTCAGAGGATCCGGATGGTCTTGCAACTCAGGGACATGGCGGGACTGGACGTCAAGTTCGTCGATCTCCATCCGACTGCGGACGACTACGGCACGCTGGCGGACCGGCAAAAGCTTCTGGGGCAGCCGATTGCGGCCCAAAGTTGGCTTGGGCGCAAGTTCGCGATTGATATCGATGGCTATACCAACACCTGGTCGAACCTCCTGGTGCGCATGCTCTACGGATGCTGCGTGCTGAAGGTCGAGTCACAATTCGGCTTTCGCCAGTGGTATTATGACGAACTCAAGCCGTTCGAACACTATGTACCGGTCGCTGCCGACATGTCGGACTTTCGCGAGAAGATCGATTGGGTGCGCAGCCACCAAATCGAAGCCAAGGCCATTGCGGAACGTGGTCAGGCGCTGGCACGTAAGCTTACTTTCGCAACCCAGGCGCGGCGCGCTGCCAACCTCATCGAAGAACACTGGGATCGGGACTAACTGGCTTAAACGGCTGCCAGCACCGGTGCCTCACGAACGGTCTTGAAGTAGGCAATGGTGCGCGTCAGGCCGTCGCGGAGCGGAACGCTCGGCGTCCAGTCCAAAAGCCGCCTCGCCTTTTCGATATCCGGCAACCTCTGACGCGGATCATCTACGGGTAGAGGGCGATGGACGATGCGTGAATTGGAGTTGGTCAATTCGAGGATGAGGTCCGCCAACTGTCGGATCGTAAACTCTTCCGGATTGCCAAGATTGATCGGACCCGTAACATCCGGACGACTGCTCATCATGGCCATCAGACCCGCGACCAGGTCGTCCACGTAGCAAAACGACCGCGTCTGTGTTCCGTCGCCATAGACGGTGATGTCGTCGCCCGATAGCGCCTGCTTGATGAAATTTGCGACAACCCTTCCATCGGCGGGATGCATGTGCGGCCCGTAGGTGTTGAAGATGCGCACGACCTTGATCGGTAGTTCGAACTGGCGGCGATAGTCGAAAAACAATGTCTCGGCGCTCCGCTTCCCCTCGTCGTAGCAAGCACGCGGGCCAATCGGATTGACGTTGGCCCAGTAGTTTTCCGATTGCGGATGGACATGAGGATCGCCATAAACCTCCGATGTCGATGCCTGCAATACCGGAATATTCCTGTCTCGAGCCAGCTCGAGCATGTTGAGCGCGCCGACGACACTCGTCTTCAACGTGGCGATCGGGTCGGCCTGATAATGGACCGGTGAGGCTGGGCATGCGAGGTTATAGATCTCGTCAACCTCGAGGTTCACGGCCTCGTTCACGTCCTGAGTAAGCAAGCTGAAGGCGGGGTTATTGAGCAATTCCGCGACATTGTGCATGGAGCCCGTCGAGAAATTATCCATGCAGACAACCCGATGCCCTCCGTCGAGCAGCCTTCTGCAAAGATGTGTGCCGACGAAGCCGGCGCCGCCGGTAACAAGAATGCGTTTATTCATAGTGGCTTGCGCTTGTTTGTGACGTCGCAGGCCTATCGCGGATTCTGCCTGCCTTCAAGGGAGCCGGCCTGAAACTAGAGGAGCGAGTAGGCTGCTGAGGCGAGCGCTGCGAGGCCGAAGAGTATCAGCAGATAGCTTGTTCCGCGCACGACCTTTGCTGTGAAATTCATTGGCAATTTGCCCCTGGCGACACTGACCGTACCGCTCAGAAGAAACCACCAAGCAAGCGATCCGCTGAAGACGCCGCCCACGATCACGGCCGAGCTGAAACGCCGCGTTTCCTCCGTCAACCCGAAACCGGCGAACAGCGCGCCAAAGGAGAGAATGGTGGCCGGGTTGGAGATTGTCAGAAAAAACGTTGCAGCTGTTGTGCCCAGGAGGCCCGCCGCCCTGACATTTGCAGCCCTGACCGGATCGTGCGTCAGCCCTCGATAGCCCAGCACCAGGAGCAATAAGCCTCCGCCAATCGCCAGAGGCAGCGTTGCTACCGACATGGCCTGCTCGAAGACCGCGATTCCGGTTACTGCGACCAGGGCATAACTGGCATCACCGAGCGCCGTTCCGAGGCCACAGGAGAAGCCAGCAGTAAAGCCGCGCTCCAATGTACGATTGATACACAGCATTCCAATCGGCCCCAGCGGGGCCGTGATGATGACGCCCAGCAGGGCGCCCTTCGCAAACAGCAATAGCATTGGTCAGTCGCTTCCCCTCCACAGGAGACAATCCCGCGGACTTTCGAAAGAGAGCCCTTAAGGCGCTATTGCGAAGAGGTAAAATCAAAAAGGCCGCCGAACCGGCGGCCTCATCGAGAATTCGAATGATTGTGACAATCAGTGCGCAGGCACGACAGCATTGCCCTGGGCAGCAAGCGCCGCAAGGTCTGCAGGCTTCAGTTCCACGGATTCGCCGCAGCCGCACGCAGACGTCTGGTTTGGATTGGTAAAGGTAAAACCGGAGCGCAACGTCGTGCTCTCGAAGCCCATTTCGGTGCCGAGGAGATACAGCACTGCTGATGGTTCGACCCAGACCTTGGCGCCATCCCGCTCGATCAAATCGTCCTTGGCGTTCGGATCGGTCACGAGGTCGATGGTATACTCCATCCCTGCACAGCCGCCCTTCTTGATCCCGACGCGAATGCCTTTGGCCTCTGATCCGGAGTTCTCGACGATCGCCTTCACGCGGTTCGCAGCGGTCTCCGTCATGCTCATGATTGCAAAGCCCATGGGCCTTTTCTCCTTCCGCGCACGGATTCAAGGTCCGGCGTTTCATGATTCAAATGTAGTGCCAGTAGCTTAACCGATCAATACCAGCCGACGGCGACCTGCGCCTCTTCCGACATTCTGTCCGGCGTCCACGGCGGATCGAAGGTCATCTCGACCTCGACGCCGGATACGCCCTCAACCGCGCCGACCGCGTTCTCCACCCAACCCGGCATCTCACCGGCAACGGGGCAGCCCGGCGCAGTCAGCGTCATCATGATCTTCACCATGCGATCGTCTTCGATGTCGATCTTGTAGACCAGCCCGAGCTCGAAAATGTCAGCCGGAATTTCAGGGTCATAGACCGTCTTGAGCGCCGAAATTACGTCGTCGCTCAGCCGCGCCAGTTCGTCGGCCGGAATGCTGGAATGCACGATGCCTTCGCGCACGTCGATCTTCTGTTCGCTTTCGTCCAAGCTCATATGGACACTCCTTAGGCAAAGAACTTGCGCGCATAATCAAGCGCATCTGCCAAGGCATCGACCTCGGCCCGTGTATTGTACATCCCGAAGGACGCGCGGCATGTGGAGGTGACGCCGAAGCGTTTCAAGAGCGGCATGGCGCAATGCGTGCCCGCGCGGACGGCAACACCCTGACGGTCGATTACCATCGACACGTCATGTGCATGCAGACCGGCAAGCTCGAAGGAGAAGATACCACCTTTGCCCGGCGCCGTGCCGAACACCCGCAACGAATTGACCGCCTGCAGCCGCTCCGCGGCGTAGGCCGCGAGATCAGCCTCATGGCGCGCGATCGCCTCGCGGCCAACCTTTTCCATGTAGTCGAGCGCATAGCCGAGCCCGATCGCCTGGACGATCGGCGGCGTGCCAGCTTCGAAGCGATGTGGCGGATCGTTGTAGGTCACGGCATCCTCTGTCACCTCGAAGATCATCTCGCCGCCGCCCTGGAAGGGCCGCATCTCGCGAAGCCGCTCCTTCTTGCCATACAGCACGCCGATGCCCGACGGCCCGTAAAGCTTGTGGCCGGTCATCACGTACCAGTCGCAATCGATATCCTGCACGTCGACAGGCATATGGACGGCGCCCTGCGAACCATCGACCAGTACAGGAATGCCGCGCTCATGCGCGATCCGGCAGATTTCCTTGACCGGAACCACCGTGCCGAGCGCATTCGACATATGCGTGATCGCGACGAGCTTGGTCCGCTCCGTCAGGCTCTTTTCGAAATCCTCGACGTGGAAAGCACCCTCGTCGTCGACGGGTACCCAGACCAGCTTGGCACCCTGCCGCTCACGGATGAAATGCCACGGTACGATGTTGGAGTGATGCTCCATGATCGAGATGACGATCTCGTCGCCCTCGCCGAGCTTGGGCATGCCCCAGCCATAGGCGACGGTGTTGATCGCTTCCGTTGAAGACTTCGTGAACACGATGTCGTTGATATCAGGCGCGTTCAAGAAGCGCCGGACCTTCTCGCGAGCGCCCTCATAGGCGTCCGTGGCCGCATTCGAGAGGAAATGCAGACCACGATGAACGTTCGCATACTCGTTCGAATAGGCGTGGGAAATCGCGTCGATGACGGCCTGCGGCTTCTGGGCGGAGGCGCCGTTGTCGAGATAGACCAGCGGCTTGCCATAGACTTCCTTCGCAAGGATCGGGAAATCCTTGCGAATGGCTTCGACGTCGTATGCGGTTGCCGGAACTATCTTGTCCATGACGCTATCCGATCAGGCGTGCTTTTCGAGCCAGGCCGAGATGACGCCTTCCAGCGCCTCGACCAGAGCTTCGTCTTCCAGTTCCTCGACGATTTCGGCAACGAAGGCATTGACGAGCATGGCGCGCGCCTTGTTCTCCGGAATGCCGCGCGCCATCATGTAGTAGAGATGGTTGTCGTCGATGTCGGCAACGGTTGCACCGTGACCGCACTGAACGTCGTCAGCGAAGATCTCGAGCTCCGGCTTCACCGAGAACTCGGCGTCGTCAGATATCAATAGAGTGTTGCACGCCATCTTCGCGTCGGTCTTCTGCGCATCGGGCGCAACGCGGATCATACCCTGGAATACACCCTTGGCGCGGTCGAAGACGACGTTACGGATCACTTCCGTGGAACCTGTATGCGGGACGTTATGGCCGAGAACCATGGTAACGTCCGTATGCGTTTCAGCGCCCAGCAGGTTGATCCCGCGAAGCGTCAGATCGGCGCCCTCACCAGTCACCTTGATGTGCAGTTCCTGGCGAACCAGCTTGCCGCCGGCATTGATGACGAACAGCTTCAGCTTGGCATCGGCGCCGAGATCGACACGGATCTGGCCGAGGTGCGTATCATCAGCGCCCTGTTGCTGGATGATGATCCAGGTGAGCTCGGTACCCTCGCCAACCGTGATGTCACTGATGTGGGACACGAAAGCCGCATCCGACGTCACTGCAAGGTGACGTTCGATGACCGTCGCCTTTACGTTCGCGCCGAAGGTGACCGGCAGGCGCGTATGCGTCTGGCCGCCAGCGTGAACAAACTGGATCTCAAGCGGTTGGTCAAACGTCGTTTCCGAGGCAACGTCAATGACGTAGCCATCGCGAACGAAGCTGCCGTTGATCCGGCCGATCGCGTCGTCATTGCCGAGCGCGCCGAGGCTGGTGGCAGCCGTGCCGTTGGAGAGCTGAGCCGCATAGCCTGATATGTCCAGACCATCGACCGAAGCCTTAAGATCAGGAACACCCTGAATAACCGACAAAACGGAGGACTCTTCGACCAGCGGGTCGCGAGCTTCGGAGCCGGCGTCGCCAGCCTGATCCGGAATGGCGCGCAGCAGGGTCTTGAGGTCGGTATAGTGCCAGGCCTCGATGCGGCGCGTCGGCAAACCGGCCTTCTTCAGGTCGTCAAGCAGCCTGTCCCGGATGGCGATGACCGAACCGTCGCCCGGCAGTTCGCCGATCTGGTTGTTGAAAGCCTCGATGAGCGCCGCTTCCGCGGCGGTCTGGCGGCTCGTCGTCTGCATGTTCATGAGACTCGTCCTTTCCGCCTCAATCAGGCTGCCGCACCGATGATGTCGGCGTAGCCATTGGCTTCCAGCTCGTGCGCCAGCGTCTTGTCGCCCGACTTGATCACCTGCCCCTTGTAGAGAACGTGAACGGTATCCGGGACGATGTAGTCGAGCAGGCGCTGGTAGTGCGTGATGACGACGACAGCGCGATCCGGCGAACGCAGCGCGTTGACGCCGTCGGCAACGATTTTCAGCGCGTCGATGTCGAGACCGGAGTCGGTTTCGTCGAGAACGCAAAGCTGTGGCTGCAGGAGGGCCATCTGCAGGATTTCGGCGCGCTTCTTCTCACCGCCGGAGAAACCGACGTTCAGCGGGCGCTTCAGCATTTCAGTGTTGATCTGCAGCTTGCCGGCTGCGTCCTTGACGAGGCGCATGAAGTCAGGCGTCTTCAGCTCTTCTTCGCCGCGCGCCTTGCGCTGCTCGTTCATCGCAACCTTGAGAAACTGCATGGTGGCAACGCCCGGAATTTCGACCGGGTACTGGAAGGCCAGGAAGATGCCCTTGGCGGCACGCTCGGCAGCGTCGAGCTCCAGAATGCTCTCGCCGTTGTAGAGGATGTCGCCTTCGGTGACTTCGTAGTCTTCGCGGCCGGACAGGATGTAGGAGAGCGTCGACTTGCCGGAGCCGTTCGGGCCCATGATGGCGGCCACTTCGCCGGCCTTCACGGTGAGGTTCAAGCCGCGGATGATCTCGGTGCCGTCTTCGGCGATGCGGGCGTGCAGGTTCTTAATTTCAAGCATGGTATTTTCCCATAAAAAGCAATCGGAGAAAGGCGCGATCCACGCGCCCTCGCGCATTCATGTCGTGTCGCGTCAGCCGACGCTGCCTTCAAGCGAGATGCTGATGAGCTTCTGCGCTTCGACAGCAAATTCCATCGGCAGTTCCTGCAGGACTTCCTTGACGAAGCCGTTGACGATCAGGGCGATCGCCGCTTCCTCCGGAATGCCGCGCTGCAGGCAATAGAAGAGCTGGTCTTCCGAGATCTTCGAGGTGGTCGCCTCGTGCTCGAACTGCGCCGTGGAGTTCTTCGCCTCGATATAGGGAACCGTGTGGGCGCCGCACTTGTCGCCAATCAGCAGCGAGTCGCACTGCGTGAAGTTGCGGGCGTTGGATGCCTTGCGGTGCGCCGAGACCTGGCCGCGATAGGTGTTCTGCGACACGCCCGCGGCGATACCCTTGGAGATGATACGGCTCGACGTGTTCTTGCCGAGATGGATCATCTTCGTGCCGCTATCGACCTGCTGGTGGCCGTTGGAGACGGCGATCGAGTAGAACTCGCCTCTGGAGTCATCGCCGCGCAGGATGCAGGATGGGTACTTCCAGGTGATAGCCGAACCGGTCTCGACCTGCGTCCACGAAATCTTCGAGCGGTCGCCACGGCAATCGCCGCGCTTGGTGACGAAGTTGTAGATGCCGCCCTTGCCCTGCGCATCGCCCGGATACCAGTTCTGGACCGTCGAGTACTTGATCTCGGCATCATCGAGCGCAACGAGCTCAACGACAGCGGCATGCAGCTGGTTTTCGTCGCGCTGCGGCGCGGTGCAGCCTTCGAGGTAGGAGACGTATGCGCCTTCCTCGGCGATGATCAGCGTGCGTTCGAACTGGCCCGTATTCTTTTCGTTGATGCGGAAGTAGGTGGACAGCTCCATCGGGCAGCGAACGCCCTTCGGAACGAACACGAACGAACCATCGGTGAAGACGGCCGAGTTCAGGGTCGCGTAGTAATTGTCGGAGGTCGGAACGACGGAGCCGAGGTACTTCTGCACCAGTTCCGGATGCTCGCGAATGGCTTCCGAGATCGACATGAAGATCACACCGACCTTCTTAAGCTCTTCCTTGAAGGTCGTGACAACGGAGACAGAGTCGAAGACGGCATCGACGGCGATCTTCGGCTTCTCGACGCCAGCCAGGATTTCCTGTTCCTTGAGCGGAATGCCAAGCTTTTCGTAGACCTTGAGGATTTCAGGATCGACTTCGTCAAGCGACTTCGGGCCGGGCGTGCTTTTCGGCGCGGCGTAGTAATAGATGTCGTTGAAATCGATCTTCGGATAATCGACGCGAGCCCAGGTGGGCTCCTCCAAGGTCAGCCAGCGCTTGTAGGCTTCCAGACGCCATTCGAGCATCCACTCCGGCTCCTGCTTCTTGGCGGAGATGAAACGGATGATGTCTTCGGACAAGCCCTTGGGCGCCTTGTCCATTTCGATAATGGTCTCGAAACCGTATTTGTACTGATCGACGTCAATCTGACGAACGCGATCAACCGTTTCCTGGACGGCGGGCATGTCATTCTCCAATCTCGCCGGAGAAAAGGTCCGGCAGCTTGTCGTTCGGGCAGTATCGTTTGCCCCGTATGTAGGTGGCCAAAAGGGACTTTTCAGCCCGAATGGCAAGCGGAAAATTGCGTTTCCGCAAATTTATGAAGCGGTCAAGCCGCCTCCCCGGCCGGCTTGCGCCGAGCGGCTATTTTCGCGAAGACCGAAATCGCCTTGTCGATCTCCTCTTCGGTGGTGGCAAAGCCCAACGAAATGCGCAAAGCGCCGAGCTTGGGGTCTCGCCCCATGGCAACCAGGACATGGCTCTCGCCGACCTTGCCGGACGAGCAGGCAGACCCGGCAGAAAGCGCCACACCTTCGAGATCGAAGGCGATCTGGCCCGTTTCGGCTTTCAGCCCCGGAAGGGTGAAGAAAGTCGTGTTCGAAACGCGCTGGCCCTCGGAGCCGTAGATGACGACATCAGGTGCCGCGCCTCGCATTCCGGTTTCCAGTCGGTCACGGAGCACGGAGATCGCTTCGTTGCGTGCCTCAAATTCCATCGCAGCAGCTTCGGCGGCAGCACCAAACCCGATCACCGCAAGCGAGTTCTCAGTCCCCGAGCGGTGACCCTTCTCCTGGCCGCCGCCATGGATCAGCGGTCGCGGCATCAGCACTTCACCGCGCGTGACAAGCGCACCGGCGCCTTTCGGGCCGCCGATCTTGTGCGATGAGACGATTAGGAAATCGGCGCCGAGCGCGTTGATATCCAGCTTCAAGCGACCGGCTGCCTGTACGGCATCGACAACAAGAAGGCAGCCATGCGCCTGCACCAGCTTCGCAACCTCGGCAATCGGTTGGACGATGCCGGTCTCGTTGTTAACGAGCATGACCGCGACCATCGGCAGCCCGGCCGACTTGTCATGAGCGGCAAGCGAAGCACCAAGCGCATCGAGATCGACGACGCCGGCCTCCGTCACCGGAATTTCCGCCGTCTGTTCCTTCGGGAAGCGACCGCCTTCCCGCATCGCAGGATGCTCGACGGCAGAATAGAAAAGCTGGCTGACTTTAAGCGGCGTGCGCCCCATCCTGAACTCGGGCGTCAGCACCATATTGGCTGCCTCTGTCGCGCCGCTCGTAAAGATTACATGGGCCGGATCAGCCCCTGCAAGTGCCGCCACCTGGCGTCGTGCATGCTCGATCGCAGCACGAACGGCTCGGCCTTCGCCGTGGACCGAGTTTGGATTGCCGAACAGGTCCAACGCGCGCAGGACCGCGTCGCGCGCATTCGGATGCAGCGGCGAAGTCGCGTTCCAATCGAGATAAAGGCGTGGCGGCGCCATGATCTTTTGTCCTGCGCTAAATCCTTGAGAGGCGGCTCGGCTCATTTTCCTTGAAATTTCGGCCGGGCTTGCCTTATGACACATCCCACAATGCGTGGATCGTCATGCAAGTTTCGAATTGTTCTAAACTGCGTTTTAGAAAAGCTGACAACATTCGTCAAGTCTTACGCAGGGCCGAACGCGAAAAATAAAAGCCGGAGTACCGATGCCCGAAGTCATTTTCAACGGCCCTGCCGGCCGTCTTGAAGGCCGCTACCAGCCCTCCAAGGAAAAAAGCGCACCGATTGCCCTCATTCTGCACCCGCACCCCCAGTTCGGCGGCACGATGAACAACCAGATCGTCTACCAGCTCTTCTACATGTTCCAGAAGCGCGGGTTCACGACGTTGCGTTTCAATTTCCGGGGAATCGGTCGCAGCCAGGGTGAATTCGACCACGGCGCTGGCGAGCTTTCGGACGCCGCGTCCGCGCTCGACTGGGTACAGAGCTTGCATCCTGATTCGAAGACCTGCTGGGTTGCCGGTTATTCCTTCGGCTCCTGGATCGGCATGCAGCTTCTAATGCGCCGCCCGGAAATCGAAGGTTTCATGTCGATCGCGCCGCAACCGAACACGTATGATTTCTCGTTCCTCGCGCCCTGCCCGTCTTCCGGCCTCATCATCAACGGCGAAGCCGATAAGGTTGCGCCCGAGAAGGACGTAAACGGCCTCGTTGAGAAGCTGAAGACGCAGAAGGGTATCCTGATCACGCACCGCACGGTGCCTGGCGCCAACCACTTCTTCAACGGCCAGGTCGAGACGCTGATGAGCGAATGCGAGGATTACCTCGATCGCCGCCTGAACGGCGAACTCGTGCCGGAACCGGCTGCCAAGCGGATCCGCTAAGCGGTCCGCATCCCGGCGGTCAGTTCGAACGTCGGACAGGCCAATCCGTCAATGATCATCGGCATGCGGCTTCGCATGCCGATTTTCGTTAGGACATGCTGAGATGCGGCATTGTCCGGATGCGTGAATGCGATGAACTGCTGCGCGAAGTTCCGTTCGAAGAACCATTCCGCCAACTCGCCGGCAATCTCCGTCGCATAACCCTTGCCCCATTCCTGGAACCGAAGCGAATAGCCGAGTTCGAAATCCTGCCGCTCACCGCCAAGCAGGGAAAAGCCCGCGCTGCCAATGAAGCGGCCGTCGTCACGACTGAGGATCTTGTACTTGGTGGCTCCATCCCGCTCCTGCTCGCCGAACCAATTGCGCAGCCGTTCCTCGGCTTTCTCACGCGACCACGGCGCAGCGCCCGAAAGATACCGTGTCGTCTCAATCGTGGAGTGAAGCTCATGGATCAGGCCCGCGTCGTCAGGTTCCCACATGACCGCGACTAGGCGCGGCGTCTCCAGAATCGCCTGTTGCATCACGGCTTCACCACGACACCGCCGCTGACGGGCGCACGCACGCCGGTCGTGCCGGGAAATGTCAATGGTAAGCGGTCCAACGACCTTACCGCGAGATAGCCCCAGGCTTCAGCCTCCATGGAATCGCCATTGAACCCCGCCTGCTCCGCCGTTATCACCTCGGCGCCGTTGCGATGGGCGATATCTTTCAAATCTTGCATCAGCACGCGATTGAGCCGACCACCACCGCAGATGACGTAGAGGGCCGGCGTGACCGGCAAGTGACCGGCGGACTTGATGATCGAGGCGGCCGCGACATAGGCAAGTGTGCGGGCGCCGTCTACAAGCTCCGCATCTGCACCCGACGGCGGCGGAAAGTCGTTGCGGTCGAGCGAGCGCCGCTTCTCTGCGGTGAAGAACGGGCTATTCAAATAGCGATCGGCCAGTTCCCCCACGATCCGTCCCTCGGAGGCTATCATGCCGCCCTGATCGAACGGCACGCCCGCATGGGTTTCGACCCACTGGTCGATCAGCGTATTGCCCGGGCCACTGTCAAAACCGACTATGACGCCATCCGCGCCAATATAAGTCAGGTTTGAGATCCCGCCGATATTGACGAAGCAGACCGGCAACGTGGCATGAGGGACGTTGGCGGCGAGCGCCGCATGATAGACCGGAACCAATGGCGCGCCCTGGCCGCCATGCATCATGTCGTTGGCACGAAGATCGTAGACAACGGGAATGCCGGTTTCCCGTGCCAAAAGCGCCCCATCCCCGATCTGGACCGTCAGCGCTTCGTCCGGGCGATGTAACACTGTCTGGCCGTGAAAGCCGATGACGTCGATCGACGAGGCATCGAGCGCATTCGTAGCCAGAAATTCCCTCACGGCAATTACATGATGTAACGTCAGTTCACGCTCGACAGACGCCAGATCGCCCGGCCGCTGCTCACGTTTCGCAATAGACTTCGCCTGCTCCAGCGCCAGCTTCAATCGGTCGCGGAAGGCTGGCTCATACGGAACACCGAGGAACGGCCCGCGCTCGACGAAGGCTCGGCCGTCGGTCCGCAGCAGCGCCACATCGATGCCGTCCATTGATGTTCCGCTCATCAAGCCGATCGCGGTCCTGATCTTCTCCATGACCCCTCGCTGGAAGATTCTCGCCAAATGGTGACTGTTCGGCAAAACAGTGCTAAACGCGCCGCGTCACTTCAACAATAGCCAATCCGAAAATCCGCACCCGAGAGCAAAAGGTCATGTCCGAGTTCAAATCCGATTTCCTCCGTACGCTGAAAGAGCGCGGCTTCATTCATCAGATTTCCGATGAAACGGGCCTCGACGAACTCTTCGCCAAGGAAACGGTAACGGCCTATATCGGCTTTGACCCCACCGCTCCCAGCCTGCATGCCGGCTCGCTGATCCAGATCATGATGCTGCACTGGATGCAGGCGACCGGCCATCGCGCCATTTCGCTGATGGGCGGCGGCACCGGCATGGTCGGTGATCCCTCCTTTAAGGAGGAAGCGCGGCAGCTGATGACCGTCGATACCATCGAGAGCAACATCGCTTCGATTAAGCGCGTCTTCTCGAACTACCTCTCCTACGGCGAAGGCCCGAAGGATGCGTTGATGATCAACAACGCAGAGTGGCTGAGATCGCTCAACTACCTCGAATTCCTACGCGATGTCGGCCGGCACTTCTCGGTCAATCGCATGCTGGCTTTCGACAGCGTCAAGACGCGCCTTGACCGCGAACAGTCGCTGTCGTTCCTCGAATTCAACTACATGATCCTGCAGGCCTACGACTTCGTCGAATTGGCCAAGCGCTACGACTGCCGTCTGCAGATGGGGGGGTCGGATCAGTGGGGCAACATCGTCAACGGCATCGACCTCGGTCACCGCATGGGGACGCCGCAGCTCTACGCCCTCACCTCGCCGCTGCTGACGACCGCTTCCGGCGCCAAGATGGGCAAGTCTGCGACCGGCGCTGTCTGGCTCAACGCGGACATGCTGTCGGCCTATGACTTCTGGCAGTACTGGCGCAACACAGAGGACGCTGACGTCTCGCGCTTCCTGAAGCTCTACACCACGCTGCCGATGGACGAAATCGCACGCCTCTCAGCGCTTGCCGGTTCCGAGATCAACGAGGTCAAGAAGATCCTGGCGACTGAGGTCACCGCGATCCTGCATGGTCGTGTTGCCGCCGAGCAGGCTGCCGAAACCGCCCGCAAGACCTTCGAGGAAGGCGGCCTTGCCGAGAACCTTCCGTCTGTCGACGTCCCGGCTGCCGAACTCGACGGTGGCATCGGCCTTCTGTCGCTGATCGTCCGCGCCGGCCTTGCAGCCTCGAACGGCGAGGCCCGCCGCCACGTTCAGGGCGGTGCGGTGCGCATCAACGACCAGGCCGTCAGCGACGAGCGCAAGATCATCGGCAGCGAAGAGATCACCGCTGATGGCGTGATCAAGCTATCGCTCGGCAAGAAGAAGCACATCCTGGTCCGCCGCGCTGCCTAAGCGTGGTCAACGTCTCAGACAGAAAGCCGGCCTCGCGCCGGCTTTTTTGTGCCTACTGGAATTCGAAGATGTTGCGGAAAACGCCCGGCGCGATGATCGACAACGGATTGACGATCAGATCCGGCGATTCCAACTTTCCTGTGAGCTTGAAGGTAATGCCGATCAGGCCGCGATCCGTGCCGTTCCCAAGGATGATGCCGATCAACGGCAATTCGGCAAACAGCCGGTTGAGGCCATATGCAGGCATGAAAGTACCCGTCATGTCCATCCTGCCGCGCTGGTTACGAACCGTTCCCTGAAACACCGCGCCGACCTGGTCACCACGCACCACGCCGTTCTCGATACTGACGACGCCGTTCTGAGAAACAATGCGCGCAAAGCCGCGCTGGAAACGCTGCGCCGATGTATCGATGTTCCGTTTTACCGCTGAATTCAGGCTTCGTTGCTCCTCGCCGACCGGCGTCGAAACGATCGAGTGCAAGCGCTGTTCGTTGATAAGCGAGAAGCGCCTGATGTCGATGGAGCCATCCCAATTGTCGCCCGCCCCTAGGCGGATCTGCATATTGAGCAAGCCGCCCATCATGTGCTGATAGAGGTCGGCGAAGCGGGAAACAGAGCCGGCATCGCCGCTCGTGACATTGATAACGCCATTTCCCTTCGTCTGGGCTACGAACGCCTCGCCGCTGTCGGTGACGCCGGTAAAATTCAGTGTCTGCAGCCTCCCGCCTGACGACACATAGGTCATCTCGGCATTGCGCAACTTCTCGTCATTGAAACCGACGACGCGGCCGAGCTTGGCTCGAACGGATATGCTGCCGCTGTGGTCGGAGTCACCGCCGCTGCTGGACTTCAATCTCGCGATGATCGGACGTGCATCTGCACTCTCGCCTGACACGGAGACATCAAACCCTCCCTTGCCGCGCTTCACCGAAACGGAGAAGTCGTCCAGCGACGACAGTTTGACACTGTCGAAATCCGCCTTCACGAGATTGCCCTTGCCGATAACAAGCGAGCCATTTGCCCCGAATCCATCCCCCTTGAGGACGAAGTTCTTCAACTCGGTGTTGTCTGCAGGGCCGGAGGCCTCGAATGTGGCCGTCGCGCCGATCCCGCCGCCCTTGGACCAGCCGATCCATGGGAGAGACAGCCGCGCCCTTCCAAGGTCGACAGTGACCGCCTGTCGGTCCTGATCGATGCGATTGAGTTCCACGTCGACGCTACCATCGACGATGTCGTTGAGACCGGGCAGCACCTTTTCCCGCTGATCATTGTTCAAGGTGGCAGTAATGGTCTGCTGCGGCTGGACATTGGACGACTTGTCCGTCGGCTCGACAAGCTTGATCCCGGCGGGAATGCCATCGATCAGCCCTTTTCCGTCGAGGCTGACCTGCTTTGGATCCGCGTTCAACACGCCGTCGAGACCAGTGATCTTGCGGCCCGAAAACGGTTTGGCGACATCGAGATCCTGTAGCTGCAGGACCGCTTTCCATTCAGCAGGAGGAGGACTCTGCGACGAGATCAGCCCGATGCGAGCCTGCACTTTCGCCGACACCTTGCCCTTCAGGTCCTCGGGCACGAAGCCCGCGCGCTGTAACACCTGGATCGGCTTATAGGTGAGCAATTCGCCGACCGCGTCAGCCGCGCCGGAAATGGGAAGATTGAGTTCGGCCATGAGCGGCTTGTCGTAGGTCGATGGCAGGACAAACGTGCCCTCGCCGACGCTCACCGATCGTCCGGACGGAAAGAATGCCGTCCCGCTCTTGATCGAGATTGTCGCCCGCGGACCGCTCAGATCAAAGTGGGCATTCATATCGCGGATTGGCGGGATGTCGCCGGCCACGTTCATTCGGGTATCTGCGATGTCGAAAGCAATCCGGATCTGGTTCTTGTCGAGTTTCAGACCTTTGCCGACCGCCTCGTCCAGGCGTCCGAACGGAATGAAGACGGAGATTGATGCGTCGGTGACGGTGCCCCCGAAGAGGTTGCGCTGAACCCATTCGCGGCCCTTCGACGCCATCCAGAATGGCCACAATTGCTTGACGGCCGTTGTCTGCAACTGCTGTGACTGCCCGGCAAAGCTGATCTCCGGCGACACGTCGCCCAGACGAACATGCAGCGAGCCAAAAAGACCGCCAGCAGGGCTCGAAACCCGCATGTTCGGGAATTCGAGTTCGCGGTCGGTAACGAGGTAGCGACCGGTCGCCTGGATATCGAAGGCGAGCGGTTGCTCGCCTGACGCGGTGGGGGCCGCGGTGCCGCCACTGACCAGCAGATCTATCCCGAAGCCCTTTCCTGCAGCGGCATCGATCTTGTCCAGATCGATAAGAGCGCCGGTAAGCGGTACGGATGTCGCGCCGAACTGAACACGCGATTTCGCGATCTCAAGCTTCTGCTTGTCAAAGTCGTAGGCGAGGTTGATGCGCCCTCCGCTCAACTCCTGCTGGTCGCCATCCATATAGAATTGCCCAGGCTCCAGGTCGACTGACGCGCCGAGCGCCGGCTCGGCTTGATCGCCGGTGCGAACTGCCGAGATCGTCACATCACCAGAGCCGTCGATGCCCTGCCGGATTTGACCCTGGACATTCCGCTTGAGTGTGAACGGTCCCAGGTCGACGCCCGCCAGTTGTCCCGTCAACTTCGAGGTACGTTCGCCGGTTCTTTCGGTGATGACGCTGAGCGTCGCTGCCTTGCCGTTGATCGCGACCTCACCATCCAGCGCCAGCGCGCCTTGGCGTGTCCTTGTGAAGTCTAGGCTGTCGACGACGATCGAGAGTGGACCATTCGCCGTATCGGCCAGCTTGATATCTATGCCCGAGAGTTCCACTGAGCGCGTCCCACCCCGCTCGACAAAACTGTCGATCATGTCGAGTTGAGCGAACGCAGCTTCCATCGCCGTCGGAATCTCGTCGATGCGAACGTCATCGAGCTTGAGCGGCTTTCCAGACGGCAGCAGCGCTGTGTCGAGTGCGATATCTTCCGCCTCGATCTGCGCAATCGCAATCCGACCGCGAAAGAGTTGTAGCGGGTCGAGCGCCATGCGCATCGCATGTGTGGTCGACAGGTGCTGTCCGCTCTTCTCGTCAATCATGTTGACGTTGCGAGCTTCGAGCGCAAGGCGCAGGTTCGAGGTAAAGCGGATAGCAGTGGAGCCGACCTCCGCCCTATAGCGAGGCCCGATGGCCGAATTGAGTGCAGCCTGCGCCTGCCGCGTCAGCGGCCCGTCGAATATGCCGCTTTCTACCGTGAAGACAATTGCAGCGAGCACGAAGAAAATAATGGCGATGCAGCCACCCGTGGCGCCGGCGGTCTTGCGCATGCGCGAACGCGACGGCGGGCAACTGACGATCATGGGATCTTCGGCCTGCGCCGAAGGGAGCTCATGCAGTGCGACGATGTCTTTCTTGCGGAATGTAATTTTCTCGCCGCGGATCGCCGACATGCGTCTCGCCTAACTCCCTAATTTGCGGTTTGGACCAGACTGGCTGGACGACTGCCCGTCCAATATATATCTGGCAAATCACCTGTTATCCATAAACTCGGCAAAAGAAAGGTCTCTCCATGACGGATGTCAGCATCGGCACGACGGCGCCTGACTTCAATCTCCCGCGCGATGGCGGAGGCCGCGTCGCGCTTGCCGATTTCCGTGGTAAGCCGCTGGTGTTGTTCTTCTATCCCAAGGACGACACGACAGGATGCACGGCCGAATCGTTGGCTTTCACGGCGCTTGCAGACCAGTTCGAAAAGGCCGGTGCTGCCGTCATCGGCATGTCTCCCGATTCCGCAAAATGCCATGATCGCTTCATCAAGAAGCATAGTCTTTCGGTTGTCCTGGCGTCCGATGAAGAGAAGACGACGCTGGCGGCCTACGGCGTGTGGAAACAAAAGAGCATGTATGGACGCAATTTCATGGGCGTGGAGCGCACAACCTTCCTCATTCGTGAGGATGGGACCATCGGAACGATCTGGCAGAAGGTGAAGGTGCCCGGCCACGCAGAAATCGTTCTTGCCGCCGTGCAGAACCTGTCGCGATGACCTCTCGCTCCAGCATCACGTCCCTGCGCGGCGGAGCGATCGACGCTATCCGAGCAACTGATCTCGATAAGAAGACGACGCTCGCCCAGGAAACTGCGACGCGTTGGTTTGCTCGCACACTGTCCCTGCGTTCGCCACTTGACGCGCCGCTGCCTGAGAGGCCGGGCCGTCCGGAAAAGCCGGACTTGATACCGCCGACGCAGGTGGAGAGGCGGTCCTTGCATACCGTCAAGGGGCGCATCGCGCTGCTGCATGCCATCGCCCACATCGAACTCAACGCCGTCGATCTGGCGCTTGATATCGTTGCGCGATTCGCGACCGAACCCGTCCCGAACTCCTTCTTCGACGGGTGGATGCAGGTTGCCTTCGAAGAAGCGAAACATTTCCGCATGGTGCGCGCCCGCCTGAATGACCTCGACGCCGACTACGGTGACCTCCCCGCCCATGACGGCCTTTGGCAGGCCGCGCACGCGACGAGGAATGACCTGACGGCGCGCCTCGCTGTTGTCCCGCTTATTCTCGAGGCTCGCGGGTTGGACGTCACACCGTCGCTGCAGGCCAAGATGCGCGAAACCGGGGATTTGGAGAGCGCTGCCGTGCTCGATGTCATCTACAACGACGAGAAAGGTCACGTTGCGATAGGCGCCAAATGGTTCCGCTTCCTTTGCGCCAGAGAAAAGCGGGATCCGGCACGGACATTCCACGAGTTGGTACGCGCCAATTTCCGCGGACCGTTGAAGCCTCCCTTCAACGACATCGCCCGGGCCGAAGCAGGACTGACGCCATCCTTCTACCGATCGCTGACATCGACAAGCAACGCCTGATCCGATCACGACAGCCATACTGACCTAAGTAAATATTAACCATAATCGTGCGTAATTGCGGCAATTGAGGCATCGGCCTTCGATTGGGAGATTCTCCGTGACGCATGCACAGCATAGCCGCGTATTCGGTCAGCGAAAACAAGAGCATATCCTGATCCTGGCGAGCGGTGACCGGGTCCGTCACCTCACCGTCAAGCCGTGGATGGCGGCGCTTGTCTTATGTTTTGTCGGGGTCTTTGCGATCGGCTATCTGTTGGCCACATCCTATCTCGTGCTGCGTGACGACCTGATCGGCGCGGCAATGGCCAGACAGGCGCGCATGCAGCACGACTATGAGGACCGGATCGCCGCTCTGCGAGCTCAGGTCGATCGCGTTACCTCCCGCCAGTTGCTCGATCAGCAGGTCGTCGAAGACAAGGTCGACAAATTGATGGAGCAACAACTGGCGCTCACCTCACGCCACGGCAAGTTGGGCTCCCTTCTTGACCGGGCCGAAAGTTCCGGGCTCGGAAACAAGGCGGCCACACCACTCCAGTCCTACGCGCCCGACGCAAACGAGAAGCATGCCTCGCTCTCCGGCGCAGTTCAGGCTATCGAGAATCAGCTTGCCGGCGCTGTAGAACCTGCTGAGGCGACGCCTGATAACGCGACGCTGGCTGATGTGCCGGCAAAGGAAACCGTCGGCGACCGAGCTGACCGGGTTTTTTCCAAGGTAACGCTGTCTCTGAAGGATATTGAGCAGAAGCAACGCACCCGCATCGCGCAACTGACGAGCGATGCCGGCGGCGCCGCCAATGCCATATCGAAGGTCTTGACGCGGTTCAGGATTTCGGTCCCGGCCGAGCGCTTGAAGCAGGATGACACCGCAGTCGGCGGCCCTTACGTAGAGCCTGAGAGCAACGATGATTTCGATACGTCGCTTGCGCAGTTGGACGATGCCCTCACCCGCCTGGAGACTGTACGGAGCATGGCCGAATCGCTGCCATTCCAGAATCCGGCCGCCGGCAAGGAGATCACCAGCTCGTTTGGGAACCGGCGTGATCCGTTCCTCGGCCGCCTCGCACTCCACTCCGGCATCGATTTCCGTTTTGCGCCTGGCGAAAAGGTTCACCCGACGGCACCCGGCAAGGTCATAGCGGCCGGCTGGACTGGCGGCTACGGCAACATGGTCGAGGTGGATCACGGCAAGGGCATTTCCACGCGTTACGGCCACATGTCGGAAATTCTCGTGAAAATTGGCGACAAAGTCGACCGCACGGACGTGATTGGCCTTGCCGGCAGCACCGGCCGGTCCACCGGTACGCATTTACACTATGAAGTCCGTCAGGATGGTCGTGCCATTGATCCCATTTACTTCATGAATGCGGGCTTGAAGCTTGCGAGTTACATACAGTAACTACGCGCGCTAACCACGTCTTTACCTCTGCACTGGCTGCAAGGCCTGTATTCCTTGACTTAAGGAGAGTTTCGGCTTATGTCGCGCTGCATTGCGCCACGCAATCACGCCGACTCAACCAGAGTACGGCCGAACCGGAACGGAAACAGTTTTCCCTTTGACGACATTTGCTGATCTTGGCTTGAGCCAAAAAGTGCTTTCCGCCGTGACCGACGCGGGTTACACGACGCCAACCCCAATTCAGGCTGGTGCCATCCCCTTTGCGCTTGAGCGCCGCGATATTTGCGGGATTGCGCAGACGGGAACGGGCAAGACTGCGTCTTTCGTTCTGCCGATGCTGTCGCTGCTGGAAAAGGGCCGTGCCCGCGCCCGCATGCCCCGGACTCTGATCCTCGAGCCGACCCGCGAACTAGCCGCCCAGGTTGCGGAGAACTTCGAAAAGTACGGCAAGAATCACCGCTTGAATGTCGCGTTGCTGATCGGCGGCGTTTCGTTTGAAGATCAGGATCGCAAGCTCGAGCGTGGCGCGGATGTTCTGATCTGCACGCCGGGCCGCCTGCTCGACCATTTCGAACGCGGCAAGCTCCTGATGAGTGCTGTCGAAATCTTCGTCATCGACGAAGCCGACCGCATGCTCGACATGGGCTTCATCCCGGATATCGAGCGCATCGCAAAGCTTATCCCGTTCACCCGTCAGACACTTTTCTTCTCGGCAACCATGCCGCCCGAGATCCAGAAGCTTGCGGATCGCTTCCTGCAGAATCCGGAGCGGATCGAAGTTGCCAAGCCGGCATCCACCGCAAAGACGGTAACGCAGCGCTTCGTTGCCTCGCATGGCAAGGATTATGAGAAGCGTGCTGTTCTGCGCGATCTTATCAAGGCTCAAACCGATCTGAAGAACGCAATCATCTTCTGCAACCGCAAGAAGGACGTGTCCGATCTCTTCCGTTCGCTCGACCGCCACGGCTTTTCCGCCGGCGCTCTGCACGGCGACATGGATCAGCGTTCGCGCATGGCCATGCTGCAGAACTTCAAGGACGGTAATCTCCAGCTTCTCGTGGCTTCCGATGTCGCCGCTCGCGGTCTCGATATTCCCGACGTCAGCCACGTCTTCAACTTCGATGTTCCGATCCATTCCGAGGATTATGTGCATCGTATCGGCCGTACCGGCCGCGCAGGCCGTTCCGGCGCTGCATTCACCATCGTCACCCGCCACGACCAGAAACATGCCGACGCGATCGAAAAGTTGATCGGCGAGAAGGTCGAGTGGTTGAACGGCGACCTCTCCGCCTTGCCTCCGCCCGAACCCAGCCGCGACGACGATCGCTCGCGTCGCAAGGGCCGGGACAAGGACACCGGCCGCGGCAAGAGCCGTCGAGGTCATAAATCTGAAATCGCCGTCGCAGATAATGACGTCGAGACGATGGAAACAGCAGCACCAGCAAAGGTCGAAAGCGTGAAGCAAGAGCGCAAAGCAGAACAAAACAAGCCGCAGCAGAGCTCGCGCGCCGCTCGTCCTTACCCGGCAAACGACGACAATCGCGACCGCCGCCGCTATCGCGACCACGACGACGGTCCGACGCCGGTTGGCTTCGGTGATGAAATTCCCGCCTTCATGCTGATCACGGCCAACGCCAAGATCTGACGAATATGGGCACGCCGGGCATCGATTTCCCGGGCCTTGGCGTTGGCCTGGTGGTTTTGCGCGACCGCAAGATCCTGCTTTACAGGCGCATGCGCGCTCCTGAAGCCGGCCACTGGAGCATTGTGGGCGGCAAGGTCGATCATATGGAGCCGTCCGAGCAGGCGGCTCGACGCGAGGCGGAAGAAGAAACCGGCCTATCGATCGGCCGCGTCAACCTTCTCGGCGCCACGGAACTGATCAGCGACGCGGATGCCCAGCACTGGATTTCCCTGCTCTATGTAGCGTCCGAGTTCGATGGAGAACCGCAGCTCACGGAGCCGGACAAGCTGTCGGACTTCGGTTGGTTCAGCCGCGCCGATCTCCCGCAGCCGCTTTCCGCATTTGCGGCGGCCGCAATCGAAAAGCTCAAGTCGGGCGAACTCCTCTAAGGTTCATTCCGCTCGGACAGCCGCTTCGTAGGCAAGCCGAACCCATCGCGCCATGACATCGGGGTCGTCATAGGCATCGTCGGGGATGGACCAATACGGCATCTTCACCGGGCTTCCCTTCTTGCCTTCATAGGCCCATTGCGACGCTCCCGCCGCCTCGAATTCCGATGCGCTTTGCTCGTCGGCCTTCAACAGCATCTCGCCGCGCACTTCGACAGCAACAATCCGCCCCATATGGTAGATGCCCTTGCCGCCGAACATGCGCCTGATGGTGACGGGTCCAAGCCCCTGAAACATTTCTTCAATTGCCGCCGTGTCCATCCCTTAGCCCTTTAAAACCCCTCCTGCGCCAATGACCGCTTCCGGCGTATCCACATCCAGATGCGCCGCATCGCCAATATCGATGTCCACGACAGGCACGCCCGATGTTTCGATGATGTGCCGCGCCCCGACATCACCCTCCAGCCGCAGCACTGCATCAAATAGAGATTTAGGCAATATCACGGGATTGCCACGCTTGCCGCGCGACACCGCGCGGATGATCGACTGGCCGCCAGATTGCCGGAAAGCTGCCATTAGCTTATCGAGATCATCACTGGACACACCCGGCATATCGGCAAGCATAACGAGAATTCCATCCGCGTCACGGGCGTGCTCGACCGAGAATCCCGTTGCGAGCGACGAAGCCATGCCCGACGCGTAATCCGGATTGTGAGCAATTGTCACGTCAAGTCCGGACAGTGCTGATTCAATCTCGCTTTTACGATGTCCCGTCACGACGATCACCGACGCCGAGCGGCTGTCGATCGCGGTCATCACCGATCGCCGGATAAGCGGCACACCGCCAAACTCCGCCAGCAGCTTGTGCGGGCCGCCCTCTCCCATCCGTCTGGCCTGGCCCGCGGCAAGAATGACTGTAACAAGCTTGCCGGCGGGGCTAGTGCGCGCCTCGGCTTCGCGTAGGCTGGGCCGCGCCTGGATTTCCATCAGAAGACCTCCCACACCCATGCCGCTGATGTCGACTGCGCTCGGCTGTTCGCCAGCCAGAATGCGGTCGAGTACCCAATCGAAGCCATTCTCCTTCGGGCTGCGTGCACATCCCGGTGCGCCGATGACGGGAATATCACCGATCCGACCGAGGACAAGCAGGTTCCCTGGATCGACAGGCATGCCGACCTGCACGACTTCGCCGCCGGCCCTTCTTATGGCTTCGGGAATCACATCCTCCGCGTCGATCACGGCGGACGCGCCGAAAAGGATGACCAACTTCGGGGCGCTGTCGGGTAGCCGCAATGCGTCGAGAAGCGCCTGCGCTACCGGTTCGACGTGATGAGCAACCCGCGTCTCCCTCACGAGATGACTGCCTGATGCGACGAGCCGCCGGGAAAGCACGCGTGCCGTCTTGTCCATGACCGATGGCTTCAGCGACGGCAGTTCCGTCGCGATCAACGAGACCGAGCGGCCGGCAAAGGGCTTCACCTCGAAGGCGGATGTCGACCGCAGCACCTCGCATGCAAGGTCGAGTTTGGCGCCGGACACGGCGAGCGGGATGATCTTGAATGTCGCAACCATGTCGCCATTGCGAACGGGCACATGATCGTTGAGACAGGCAAGCGTGATAGCAGGGTCGATGCTGTTCAGCCGGTCGACGGCGCTGCGGCTTGCGACGAACAGGCCGTCAACAGTCGAATAGACGTTCACGCGTCCCGTGGAAGCCTCAGAGAGGCGCAAATGGTCGGGCGCGATTGCCTGCGCAAGTCGTCTCGCCGCCTCGTCCTCCCCGACGTCGCCCTCCTCCATTAGTGCAGCAATGACCTGCCCTATAGCCTCACCGCGCAGCCTTTCGATGTCGCCGGCACCGATCCTGTGTCCTTTGGACAGGCTGCCGCCGGCAAGCTTCACGGCATGGGCGAGGACCACGCCCTCGGCTGCATCGATGGAGAATGATCCGAACTTCATTTGCTGTCACCAACCGGAGACAAGGTCCGCGTCCGCAGCGTTTGGACGATCTCCGCGAGAATGGCGACCGCGATTTCGGCTGGGCTCGACGCACCGATATTAAGCCCGATCGGCGCGCTGATTTTGGCAAGCGCGGCCTCGTCCGCACCGTCTGCGCGCAACCGTTCTAGCCGAGTCGCATGCGTCTTCCGGCTGCCGAGCGCTCCGACATAGAAACAGCCGGTCCGCAACGCCTCGGTAATGGGATAGTCGTCGATCTTCGGGTCATGCGTCACGGCGACGAGCGCCGTATAGGCGTCCAGCGGACGATCCTTGAGGACATCCACCGGCCAATCCGCCGTCAGATCGGTCCCGAGGAACCGTTCCGGCGTGGCGAAAGCCGTGCGCGGATCGATGATCCGCACATCGAAGCCGGCAAGCGATGCCATCTGCGCCAGGACCTGACTGATGTGAACGGCGCCGATAATCACGATATGGGCCGGCGGCAGATGCACGTTAAGAAAGTAGCGATGCCCATCGACCTCGATTGCCGTCGATTTCCCTGAGCGAAAGGCAGCCTCGATATCCGCTCGCAAGGAGGGTTCCACTGGCTCCCCCTCAAGGACAACGGTATCTCCTCCCTTTTCGAGATCAGTCAGCAGCATGGCGGCGCGGCGCGCCCGGCGCGCGTCATTCAGCCGCGCAAGATTTGCCGCATCCATCAATTGAGCCTTTCGACATAGACACGAATCCGGCCGCCGCAAGAAAGGCCGACGCGCCACGCCGTTTCATCCGCAACACCAAACTCGAGCATCCTCCCCTTACCGTCGGCGATCACATCAAGCGCCTCGGCGATAACGGCGCCCTCGACGCAGCCCCCCGATACGGAGCCTTCGAAATTGCCGTCTCGGTCGATCACGAGATGGCTTCCGGCCGGTCGTGGCGCCGATCCCCACGTCTCGATGACCGTGGCAATCGCCACGTCTCGCCCGCTTTTTCTCCAGGCTTCCGCCGTCATTAACGGATCAAGGTCAAACGATGTACCTGTCATGCGATGCCTTTCAATCTTTCGAGGTACCGGCGCGGGTCACATTCCGTCGATCGCGTTGCGCCGAGTGCTTCCGCAAGGTCGCTCAAGGATGATAGATTGTGAACCGGTCGGAATTCGTCAACATGCGGCAGCATTGCGCGCACGCCACGCGCGCGCGGCTCGAAGCCGTCGAAGCGCAGCAGCGGATTGAGCCAGATCAGTCGCCGACACGAGCGATGCAACCTGTCCATTTCTGCCGCGAGCAGATCCGTTCCCTCGCGCTCCAGCCCGTCGGTGATCAACAGCACGACCGCGCCCTGCCCCAGCACACGGCGAGCCCACAGGCGATTGAACTCCCTCAGCGTCTCACCGATCCGCGTCCCACCGGACCAATCCCTTACCGCTGCCGCGCATTCATCCATTGCTTCGTCGGGATCCTTGTGCCGCATCTGGCGAGTGACATTCGTGAGGCGCGTTCCGAACAGGAAGGTATGAACCCTCCGGCGCTTCTCCGTTAGCACATGGAGAAAGTGCAGAAAGATGCGCGTGTACTGGCTCATCGAGCCGGAGATATCGGCGAGAACGACCAAGGGTGGCTGAACCTCGCGGATCTCGCGGTATCGCGGAAGAATGAGGCCGGCCCCGCTGCGCAATGCAGCCCGCATCGTCGCGCGCGCATCCACATGGGCGTGAGCATGCGATGGGCGGAAGCGCCGGGTCCGCACCTTGTCCAGAGGCAGCTGCAGTTTCGCAAGTGCCTTCTTGGCCGCGGCAATCTCCAACGCAGACATTTGGGCGAAGTCCATCCGCCGGAAGACTTCGTTGCCCGACATCGTAAAGCGCGCATCGATCTCGATATCAGGCTCGTCGCGCGGCGGCTTGTTGTCCCTTCGGTCGCCGAGCAAGGCGTCCGCGGCGCGGCTTTCGCCGGGCTTTGCCTTCTCCTTCTGGAGGGTTTCCGACGCCCTTGGCGACAGCATTGCGATCATCTTCTCGACAAGGTCCCGCGAGCGCCAAAAAAGGCGAAACGCCTCGTCGAAGACCGGCTTGTCTTCGTGCCGTTTGACGAAGACGGATGAGAGCGCGGCGTGAAATTCCTCACGCGACCCGATACCGATCGTCTCGACCGCCTCGATCGCATCAACGATCGCGGCCGGCCCGATCTTCATGCCGGCCTTCCGCAGTACCCTGGCAAAGAAGACGATATTATCGGCAAAACGACCGTCACCGACCGGAAGAGGCGGAAAGACAATCCCATCCTGTCGGCTTGTAGCTTCCATCCGTTATCCTGCCGCCTGCAGCTCGCCCCTGATATCCTCCAGGACTTTCGCACCGTCGCTACCCTGGATACGCGCGATGTCGTCCTGGTATTTCAGCAGTGTTCCGATCGTATCGGAAATCGTTTCCGGATCGAGCGCCAGGCGATCGAGTTCGGTCAGCGCTGTCGCCCAATCAATCGTCTCGGCTACGCCCGGGTTCTTGAAAAGATCCAGTGCCCGAAGCTTCTGTACATAGGCGACGATCTGCGCGGACAGAGCCGCATTACAGCCCGGCACCTTGCGGCGAATAATCTCCAGCTCCTGCGCGGCATCGGGATAATCGACCCAATGGTATAGGCAACGCCGCTTCAGCGCGTCGTGAACCTCACGCGTCCGGTTCGTGGTTATAATGACGATCGGTGGCTCGGCTGCACGGATAGTGCCAAGCTCGGGGATCGTCACCTGAAAATCAGAGAGAACCTCCAACAGAAAGGCCTCGAACGCTTCATCGGTGCGGTCGAGCTCGTCGATGAGGAAGACGGGCGCCCGCCCATCTGCGCTCGACAGAGCCTGCAACACCGGCCGGCGGATGAGGTATCGTTCGGAGAAGATGTCCGACTCTATCCTGTTCCTGTCGGTCAGCCCGGACGCTTCGGCCAGGCGGATTTCGAGCATCTGTGCCGGATAGTTCCATTCGTAGACAGCCGAAGCGATATCCAGTCCTTCGTAACATTGCAGGCGGATCAGCGGCCGGCCGAGAGCTTTCGAGAGCACCTTTGCGATCTCGGTCTTGCCGACACCCGCCTCGCCTTCCAGAAAGAGAGGACGCTTCATCTTCAGGGCCAGGAAAAGCACTGTTCCAAGCGCCCGCCCCGCGAGATAATCCTGATCGCCCAGCATCGCGATCGTCTCATCGATCGACGATGGCAGCGGCGGATGAGTTTGATCCGGCATGTCTCCTCCCTTTTTCAGGAGTTATAGCGTGTGGTAATCCCGGTTCATATAGACAAGCGCAGGCTTCGCCTCGTTGTACCGGACTGCCACGACCTCGCCGAAAATGATGTGGTGCGTCGACATTTCCTTGATTTCGCTCACGCGGCAATCGAAGGAGGCAAGCGCGTCGCGAAGGATGGGCGCGCCCGTTACCAGCTTGTCGAACACACCCATCGCGAAGCGTTCGTCGTTGGTGAGCAGCGCACGCCCCGAAAAAGCATCCGCAAGCGCTTGATGATGCGCGGCCAAGGTATTCAATGCAAAGATGCCGCTCCGAAAGAAGATGTCGTTCTTCGGATTGCTGTTGTTCAGGCATACCAGTACGGTCGCAGGGCTATCGGATACCGAGCAAGCGGCAGTGATCGTCACGCCTCTGCGCTCCTCGCCGATCGCCGTCGTTACGAGCTGCACATGGCCGCCAAAGCGGCTCATCGCATCCCGGTAGAGGCGCGGGTCGATCGGTTGCTTGTTCAACAAAGGCATTCTCCATCCGGCGTCACCGGTTTTGCTGTTTTCTATAATATGAAGGTGATCGGTTACCTTTTCTACAAAAGCCAGGCGAAAAGCTTCCCAACCGTGCGTTTTTCTTTGACGATCGATGCCGGACGGATAAAAGAGCAGGACAAACGACACGGACCTGCGGCTTTTATGAATACTTTGCGTGGCCTAGCACTTCTGCCGATGCTGCTCCTTGCGGCCGGAGAATGCCATGCCGCCGGCCTCACGATTGGCGTTGTTGCGCCACAGACTGGCAACCTCGCGCCAATCGGAGCCCAGATCATTGCCGGTGCCACTGCCAGGATCCAGCAGGATGGCAACACGATCGTCACGGTCGCGGAGACTTGCGAGGAAAACAGCGGCGCGGCGATCGCTGACGCGTTGATCAATGCCAAGGTCCAGGTAGCCGTAGGCTTTCTCTGCAGCGAGACGCTCGAGGGCGCACTGCCAAAGCTGAAGGATGCCAATATCCCGGCGATTACCATCTCGGTGCGCTCACGCATCCTCATGGAAGACGCGCTAAAAAATGCCTGGCCGCTCTATCGAATGGCGCCGGCCGATGGCGCGGAAGCGGAGAAGATTATCGAGGTGATCGTACGGGAGTGGGCGGCCTCGCCGATCGCACTGGTCGAAGACGGCACTATCCATGGCCGGGAGCTTACGGAAGCGATCCGAAACGCGCTCGAGGAAAAAGGCCTCAAGCCGGTATTCACCGACACCTATCGACCGGGCCAGGAGCAGCAGGTTGCTCTTGTACGCCGCCTGAAGAAGGCCGGGGCGACAAAGGTATTTGTCGGCGGGGATCGCAGCGACGTTGCAGTGATCGCACGTGATGCAGCGGCGGAAAAGATTCAACTCGATATCCTCGGTGGCGACGCCATGCGGGCTGCCAACCAACCGCTCGCGCTTGCCGATGGCGTTTACGCCGTTGCCCTGCCGGACTATGCGGCGCGGCCGGAAGCGAAGTCGGTTGTCGATGCGTTACGCGCCGGCGGCGTCGAGCCGGAGGGCTATGTACTGCCTGCTTATGCAGCTGTGGAAATCGCGACGAAGGCTGTCCAGGATGCCGGCGCTGATGATAGGCCGATCGCGCAGCATATCGGCGGCACCTCCTTCGAGACGATTATCGGAAAGATTGCTTTCAACGCCGGCCATGAATTGGCCGATAACCCCTACCGCCTGCTGCTATGGCACGCCGGTTCGTTCGTGCTGCCAAGCGCTCCGATCGAATAGGCTTTGCCGCCGCCGCTGCACGAGTTTTACGGAGAGACGTCAATGACTACGCCCATTCGCATCGCGCCATCCATCCTTGCCGCCGATTTTGCCAAACTGGGCCAGGAAGTCCGTGACGTGACCGCGGCTGGAGCCGATTGGATTCACCTCGACGTCATGGACGGTCACTTCGTCCCAAACATTTCCTTCGGCCCTGATGTGATCAAATCGCTGCGTTCCTATACGGACGCCGTTTTTGATTGCCATCTGATGATTGCACCTGCCGATCCTTACCTGGAGGCCTTCGCCAAGGCGGGCTGCGACCGCATTACCGTCCATGCCGAAGCCGGGCCGCATCTCCACCGGTCGCTTCAAACTGTGCGCAGCCTGGGCAAAAAGGTCGGCGTCACCCTCAATCCGGCCACGCCGCTTTCGGCGCTAGAAAATGTCCTCGACGAGGTCGACCTCATCCTTATCATGTCGGTAAACCCCGGATTTGGCGGACAGAAATTCATTCCCGCGATGGCGGACAAGATTGCCGCCGCGCGGTCACTCATCGGTGACAGGCCGATCGATCTCGAAGTCGATGGTGGAGTAACAGTCGAAACGGCGCCGATCGTCGGCAAAGCTGGCGCCAATGTTCTCGTCGCAGGTTCGGCGATCTTCAAGGGCGGCTCGGTCGAGGCCTACAAGGCGGCCATCAGCGCCTTGCGCAGTGCCGCCGAAGGTCAGTCCAAGTCGTGATGAAAGCAGGCCGTCCTTGATCTCCGAGCGGCTCAAGGCGGCGCGCCCGCCTCTCCCCGATCTATTCGCAGGCGCAGTGCTCTGGGGCACGCAGATGCTCGCGTCCGCGATGGCCGCGCTCTGTTTCAGAAACGGAATGGAGACGGCACATCTCCGCGACCTCGCGCTACTCTATTTCACAGGCGGATTGCTGGCTTGGCCATTCATGTTGCCATTGGGTCGCTTCCTTGCGCACCGACGCTCGCCGGAGACGCGTTTTGCAGCCTTCTTCCTGACACTTGCTGCCGGGACGATCCTGATGACCGCCTTTCTATTCGCCATGGACTACCGGGTCTTCTACTCGGCGTGGCACGCTTCTTTTGGATCCCTGACGTGGGTGTTTCAATTCGTCTTCACCGGTGCCAGTGCAGTCTATCAGTTCGCCGTCCTTGGAATTCGCCTGTTTCTTCCGCTCGGCCTTCTCTGCCTTTTCGGCACTAGTGTTGCGCTTGCTAAACGCATGCGTTGAGATTGCCGCCTGTCTTTGATACAGGGGCGCCAGCATTTCCTTATGAACGAAAGCAGGAAGCCATGATCCCGCGCTATTCCCGGCCAGAGATGGTCGCCATCTGGTCGCCCGAAACCAAATTCTGCATCTGGTTCGAGATCGAGGCTCACGCCTGCGATGCGCTCGCCGAACTGGGTGTCATCCCGAAATCGGCTGCGAAGACGATCTGGGAACGAGGCGGCGCCGCCACGTTCGACGTTGCGCGGATCGATGAAATCGAGGCCGTCACCAAGCACGATGTCATTGCCTTCCTGACGCACCTTTCAGAGATCGTCGGTTCCGATGCGCGTTTCGTCCACCAGGGCATGACGTCTTCTGACGTTCTCGACACCACATTCAACATCCAACTCGTCCGCGCAGCCGACATCCTGCTCGCCGACATGGATCGTCTGCTCGCCGCTCTCAAGGCACGCGCCTTCGAACACAAGGACACCGTCCGCATCGGTCGCAGCCACGGCATTCATGCCGAGCCGACCACGATGGGCCTGACGCTCGCGCGCTTCTACGCCGAGATGAGCCGCAACCGCGCCCGCCTGCTGGCCGCGCGTGCCGAAATCGCCACCGGTGCGGTCTCCGGCGCTGTCGGCACTTTCGCCAATATCGACCCGCGCGTCGAGGAACATGTCTGCGCCAAGCTCGGCCTGGTGCCGGAGCCGGTTTCGACGCAGGTCATTCCGCGCGACCGGCATGCGATGTTCTTCGCCATCCTCGGCGTCATTGCCTCTTCGATCGAAAACGTCGCGATCGAGATTCGCCATATGCAGCGCACGGAAGTCCTGGAAGCTGAGGAATACTTCTCGCCCGGCCAGAAGGGCTCTTCGGCCATGCCGCACAAGCGTAACCCGGTCCTGACTGAAAACCTGACCGGTCTGGCGCGCCTGGTGCGCATGTCGGTCGTTCCCGCCATGGAGAACGTCGCCCTGTGGCATGAGCGCGATATCAGCCATTCGAGCGTCGAGCGCGGCATCGGGCCCGACACGACGATCACGCTCGACTTTGCCCTCAACCGTTTGGCCGGCGTCATCGAGAAACTCGTGGTCTATCCCGACAACATGATGAAGAACCTCGACAAGTTCCGTGGCCTCGTGCATTCGCAGCGCGTGCTTCTGGCGCTGACACAGGCAGGCGTTTCCCGCGAGGATGCCTACCGGCTCGTCCAGCGAAACGCCATGAAGGTGTGGGAACAGGGCAAGGATTTCCTGGAGGAGCTGCTTGCCGACTCCGAGGTCCGTGCCGCGCTCTCCGAAGAGGAAATCCGCGAGAAATTCGACCTTGGCTATCATACCAAGCACGTTGATACGATCTTCCGGCGCGTCTTCGGCGCTGCCTAAGCTGGATTACCGAGACGGCGCCTTCACGGGCGCCGTTTTACGCTTCGTCTTCTTGAGCCTTGCCGACGCGCTCGCCTCGCCTCCACCATTTTGACCGTTGGACGCTTTTGACGACCGTTGATTGCGAACGCCTTTCGCCGCCTTGGCAACGAGGCGATCGAGATGTTGGAGGTCCTCGTCGTCAAGATGCTCGATGCCGATGAAGCGGTTTTCCGCGTGGCTGGTGAGTATGATTTCGTTGAGTTTGGCCTGCACCGCCCGAGCATCCCGCGTCTGCGCGTTCTGAAGCACGAACACCATCAGGAAGGTAATGATGGTCGTTCCGGTGTTGATGACCAGTTGCCAAGTCTCGGAGAAATCGAAGACCGGGCCTGTCCCTGCCCATACCGCGACGAGTACGACCGCCAGCACGAACGTGGCGGGCCTGCCTGCCCATTCAGAAGTCCTGCTGGCAAAGCGGGTAAACAGATGCTGCGGCGTTGCCATGTATAACCTCCCTCGGTATTCGCCTCAGCGAAACTCCCAGGGAGGTGTTGCAGTTCCCGGCGCCCTGACTGTCAGACCACTGGCGGTGCCACGAGCTTCCTATACAGGTGCCAACTGGCATGCCCGAGGATCGGCATCACCAACGCCAACCCGACAAAGAGCGGGATGGTGCCGACGATGAGAGAAACGGCGATGATCAGCCCCCAGCAGAAGACGGGGATCGGGTTGGCGACGGTCGCTCTGACCGATGTCTCCATCGCGCAGACGAGACCGACATCCCGATCCAGCAACAACGGGAAGGTGACGACGGTCGTGGCCAACACGATAATAGCAAAGCCCAGACCAAGCACGTGTCCCCAAATGATCAACTGCAGCCCTGCAGCCGTGCCGAAGATCTCTGAGAGGAAGAGCGAGATCGATCGCGGGAAAACGTCGCCGAACACGTTGGCATAGAGCGTCTGCGCAGCGACAAGCCAGACGACGAAGAAGCCAAACAGCAACAATCCGCCAGCAATGATCGATGGAAACGCTGGCGATCCTGTTACCTCGAGCGCGTGCCTCCACGAGGTATCCATGCCAGCTTCGCGCCTGCGGCTGATCTCATAGAGCCCGATCGCGGCGATAGGGCCGATCAGTGCAAAGCCCGATACCAGCGGAAAAATCATCGGCAGGAGGTTAGCACTTGACGTCGCGACAGCGAGAAAAATGCCGGCAATCGGATACATCAGGCACAAAAATACATAGTGGGATGGTTTTTCACGAAAATCGTCGAGGCCGCGCCGTAGCGCATCAAAGACATCCGAAACGCTGATCTTGTTGACGACCGGGCGTGTGTAGACATCGCTTGCACCCGACATAACATGGAATGCCGTCATGGCTTTCTCCTCCTCAGCCAAGATAGCCGGCAGCGAAAGGATCGGCGACAACGCCGATACGAGACGCAACCGGCACTGCCAAAAACATAACAAATTTCAGAAGCCTTGTCCCACCCTCCCTTGACATCGCCGTCGAGCTTTCTCACATCCGCGCCATCATGAAAGCTTCAGACGCCGAAATCCTCATCATTCCCGGTTATACGAATTCCGGCCCCGATCATTGGCAAAGCCGCTGGGAGGCCAAGCTCAGCACGGCTCGTCGTGTCGAACAGGCAGAATGGTCGAAGCCGGTCCGCGACGATTGGGTTCAGCGGATCGCCGAGGAGGTGAACGCTGCCACGCGACCGGTGGTGCTGGTTGCGCATTCCCTTGGCATTCCATCGGCGATCCATGCAATTCCCCATTTTCGCAACAAGATAGCCGGGGCATTCTTCGTTGCACCGCCCGATGTCGCCAATCCGGCAATACGGCCGAAGCACCTGATGACATTCGGCCCGTACCCGCGGGATCCACTTCCCTTCCCGACAATCACGATCGCCAGCCGCAACGATCCCTTCGGCAGCTACGAGCACGCCGATGACATCGCTGCAAGCTGGGGATCCCTCCTCATTGACGCTGGTGAGGCCGGCCATATCAACACCGAGTCCGGCCACGGGCCTTGGCCGGAAGGAACAATGGTGTTTGCCCAATTCCTTGGCCGTTTGAAGCCGTAATACCGGACGCTTTGGCAGAACCGCAATTCACAGTCGGGCATTGCATCGCCGCGCCCAGCACGGGAACGCTCGGGCGGTTTTAGCTGAGCAATCGGCTAGTCACCCTCTCCGCGAATGAAGAGAACGCCCGCCAGGCCCACAAGAACGATGCATTGCAGTATGAACATCGGCCATTCTGGAGACATCGCATTCCCTCCGCCAATTGGGGCGATATAGGGCACCACTGCACAAGTGAATGGGCATTGTCGAACCTTGTCTGCGCCCCTCAGGCTACGCAGGGCGGAACGCACAACCAAGTAATTGTTTTTACGTAGATATTATTTTTATGGCATTAAGGGCTGTTTAATTCAATGCATCCAAAATATACACGCGCCAGGAGAGCGAGTACGCAGATTGAAACGATCGACACCCGGCAACCGGGGCAAACCGAAGACCAAGCTTCATGCGACCGGGCTCGACGACCACGCGCCCCCAATAAATAGCGCCGAACTCTCGGAGCGCGAGAGTCGCTGGAACTACGCTCTTGTCGGGTCAGGCCTCGGCGTCTGGGACCACGATCTTCGTCTTGGCAAGCGTTACTATTCCGATACCTGGAAGACCATTCGTGGCATGGCGCCCGATGAGGATGCCGACGGGGATTATGACACTTGGATTGAACTCATCCACCCCGATGATCGGGAATTCGTCGTAAGGGCGATCGATCGTCAGAATGCAGGCGATCCGGACTATCAGATTTTCGTGTATCGCGAGCGCCACAGGGACGGCCACTGGATCTGGATCGAATGCCGTGGTGCTTGTGTCGAATGGGACGAAAATGGCGCCCCTGCCCGCCTCGTCGGCACCGATACCGACATCACCGAGCGCAAGGAGGCGGAGGAGCGGCTGGCGCACGTGTCGCGACGCCTCGATCTCGCGCTTGATATCTCCAATATCGGCGTCTTCGAGGCCGACATCGAGAATGGCACTGTCGATTGGGACGACCGTCTTCTGGCGATCTACGGCATTACTGGGACGTCGCCAGCCACCACGGGCGATGCCTGGGAGGCTTCGCTGCATCCCAATGACAGGGAACGTGTGCTAGCGACCATCAGCGAGAGCATCGCTGACAACACCGATTTTGAGCACGAATTCCGCATCATCCGGCAGGACGGCATCGAGCGCGTCATCCGCGCAAAGGCGGCATTTTTTCTCGACAGCGACGGACGCCGCAAGCTGATCGGTGCGAATTGGGATGTCACTGCCGAAGTCCGGCTCAATAACGAGTTGCAGCGCGCCAAGGATCTCGCCGAAGCCCGCAATAGGGAGCTCGAAAGCGCCAAGGAAAACATCGAGCACCTGGCGCTGCATGATTACCTCACCAACTTACCCAATCGCCGATACCTGGATCGCATGCTGGACGAGCGTTCCGCCGAATGTCGCCGGACCGGCCTGACGCTCGCGATCCTCCATATCGATCTCGATCGCTTCAAGCAGATCAACGATACGCTCGGCCACCGTGCCGGCGACGCGATGCTGAAGCACGTTGCGCAGGTGCTGAAAAGGAACGTCCGTTCCACTGATTTCGTCGCTCGTATTGGTGGCGACGAGTTCGTGGTCCTGTGTACCCTCGACGTCACACCAAGGAAGATCTCTAATCTGGCCGAACGCATCATCCGCGAGCTCTGCAAGCCTATTCGCTACGAGGGCCATGATTGCCGTTTCGGCGCAAGTATAGGAATCGCCACGGGGGACGGTCCGGCGCTGGATGCCAAGCAACTTCTGCTAAATGCCGATATCGCGCTCTACCGTGCAAAGAGTGGTGGACGCAATCGCCACGAATTCTTCTCGACCGATGAGCGCCGCCGCATCATCGCCAGCAAGCGACTGGCCGACGAAATCCTGCTGGGCCTGGAACGCGGCGAGTTTATCCCGTTCTACCAGTTGCAGTTCCAGGCGCGAACGCTCGAGGTTGCCGGCGTCGAGACGCTGGCGCGCTGGCAGCACCGCGAACACGGTTTGCTGGCCCCCGATCGCTTCCTCGCGATTGCCGAAGATCTGGATGTTGTCTCGACGATCGACGGTCTTATCCTCGAGCAGGCACTGGCGGATCGCCAGCGATGGGAGGATGAAGGGCTTCGCATCCCGAAGATCGCAGTCAACGTCTCGTCTCGTCGCCTCGCCGATCCGAACCTTGCGAAGAAGCTTCGCGGACTGAAGATCGAGCCTCGCACGATCTCCTTCGAACTGCTTGAATCGATCTCGCTGGACGATTGCGATGATGCCGTGACCGCCAATCTCCGGCAGCTACGCCGCCTCGGCATCGATATCGAGATCGATGACTTCGGCACGGGCCACGCGTCGATTGTTAGCCTTTTGAAGCTGAGCCCGAAGACCTTGAAAATCGACCGCGAGCTGATCCGCATGCTGCCCCACTCGGCAGAGCAGCGGAAGCTCGTCCGTTCGATCATCGACATCGGTCGTTCGCTGAACATTCTCGTCACGGCTGAGGGGGTGGAGACGATGGACCACGTCCGAATCCTCTGCGACCTCGGTTGCGACATGCTCCAGGGCTACGCGCTGGCCCGCCCGATGCCCGCACTGCAGATAGCGCCCTTTGCACGCGCTGCGTCCTGGCGGGGCGTGGAAGGCCCAGCCCGCGGCCTGCAACAGGACCTGCGCAAGTCGATCAACAGCTCCGGCCAAAGATAAAGGCCTGCATGACTCCGCCGAGACGGACGGCTCACATTCCGTTGATCGCAAAAAACCTGTAAACTGCTTCGCAGAAAGTCTTCGATTCTCTTAGCGGCACTCCGGCAATCCCGGATTCCGGGGAAGGAGTGACAGGCGGATTGTGAAACCCTCGCTTTTCCTTTAAGGGGACGCCACGAGATCGATCCACTCGCGCTATCCCAAGAGCGCCAACGATAGAGAACAATTGCAATGAACCGTCGCCGCCGTATTTACGAGGGCAAGGCCAAGATTCTGTATGAGGGCCCGGAACCGGGCACGCTGATCCAGTTCTTCAAAGACGATGCCACCGCCTTCAACAAGAAAAAGCACGAAGTCATCGATGGCAAGGGCGTTCTGAACAACCGCATTTCGGAATACATTTTCAGCCATCTGAACAAGATCGGCATTCCGACGCATTTTATTCGTCGCCTCAACATGCGCGAGCAGTTGATCCGCGAAGTCGAAATGATCCCGCTTGAGATCGTTGTACGCAACGTTGCCGCCGGCTCGCTGTCCAAGCGCCTTGGCATCGAGGAAGGCGTCGTGCTGCCACGCTCGATCATCGAGTTCTATTATAAGTCCGACGCGCTCGACGATCCGATGGTTTCCGAGGAGCACATCACGGCATTTGGCTGGGCGAACCCCGCCGAACTCGATGATATCATGGCGCTTGCCATTCGCGTCAACGACTTCATGACCGGTCTTTTCCTCGGCGTCGGCATCCAGCTTGTCGACTTCAAGATCGAATGCGGTCGCCTGTACGAAGGCGACATGATGCGCATCATACTGGCCGATGAGATTTCGCCGGACTCCTGCCGTCTCTGGGATATCGATACCCGTGAAAAGATGGACAAGGACCGCTTCCGCCGGGACATGGGTGGACTTCTCGAAGCCTATTCGGAAGTTGCGCGCCGCCTCGGCATCATCAACGAGAACGAGCCTGTGCGCGGCACCGGACCGGTGCTCGTGAAGTAAGACTTTCAGGCCAAGCAAGACAGGGAAGATAAAGTGATCAAGGCTCGTGTAACCGTCACGCTGAAGAACGGCGTTCTCGATCCGCAGGGCAAGGCAATCGAGGGCGCCCTCGGTGCTCTCGGCTTCGATGGTGTCGGCCATGTCCGTCAGGGCAAGGTTTTCGACGTCGAACTCGAAGGCGCTGACAAGGAGAAAGCGGCGAGCGACCTCAAGGCAATGTGTGAGAAACTCCTCGCAAATACGGTGATCGAGAACTATAATATTTCCGTCGACTAATCTTGGTCGTGGAGCGCACTCGATGGCTGAATTGACGCAAGAGCTCATGCTTGAGTTGTTGACGAAGATGAACGAGCACATCGATACGCTGGACGCGTCGCTTGACGAGATCCGAAGCGAAATGCATTGCATGCGCGACACGATGACCACGATGGAGCAGGAAATACACAGTATTTACGGTGTTCTCGGTCGGCACGAAGGCCGGCTGGAGCGTATTGAAAAGCGTCTCGTACTCAGAGAACTTGCAGAAGCACAAACAAGGTTTTAGCCGCACTCATGAAATCAGCCGTCGTTCAACTTCCGGGTCTCAATCGCGATCGAGACATGATCGCAGCACTGACGAAAATCTCCGGTCACGCGCCGGTGACCATCTGGCAAACGGAGACGGATATTCCGGACGTCGACCTGATCGTCATCCCCGGCGGCTTTTCCTATGGCGACTACCTCCGGTGCGGCGCTATCGCAGCGCGCATGCCGGTCATGCAGGCGATCATCGAAAAGGCAAACAAGGGCGTCAAGGTTCTCGGCGTTTGTAACGGGTTCCAGATCCTGCTCGAGGCAGGTCTGCTTCCTGGCGCGCTGATGCGCAATGCCTCGCTCAAATTCGTCTGCCGCGAGATCAAGCTCGAAGTCGTCAACGCCGACACCGATTTCACCCGCGCCTATTCCAAGGGTCAGATCATTCGCAGCCCAGTCGCCCATCACGACGGCAACTACTTCGCCGACGCCGAGACCCTGGCAAAGATCGAAGGCAGCGGCCAGGTCGTATTCCGCTATGCGGAAGGCACCAACCCGAACGGCTCGATCAACGATATTGCCGCGGTCATGAACGATAAGGGCAACGTCCTCGGCATGATGCCGCATCCCGAAAACCTCATCGAAGCAGCGCATGGCGGTTCCGACGGCCGTGGTCTGTTCGCATCCGCCCTCGAGGTAATCGCAGCTTAACCTTCGGCACGTAAGAGGCCATTCATCCAGTCCATTGGAGCAAGTTGATGCGTCCTCGCCTTTCGATGACACGTGTTCTCGCGATTGCCGCAACGGCGGCGCTGGTCGCGTCCTGCCAATCGAACACGCCCGCGAAGGGTCCTGACCGCAGCGCGCTGTCCACCATGGAGCGCGTTGCTCTCGGTGCGAACGCCTGCTGGTTCAAGTCGGGCGACGCGGCCTTTGCCGCATACAGGTTGGCGCCGGAGTTGAATTCCTTCTCCGGTCGTCCGCGCATTCTCGTCGTGCACAAGGGAAGCCCCGAAAGCCGCCCATTGCTCGTTGTTCAGGCAGAGGGCAACCCCTCCAAGCTCGATGCCTTCGGTCCGATGATGCAAGGCGCCACCGGACCGCGGATCGTCAAGGATGTCACCCGCTGGGCCTCCGGCGGCAAGGCTTGCGGCTGATCAGTCCCAAAAGAACGACTTGCTGGCCTCCTTGTTCGCCTCGGCGCGCGTGACGCCAATGTCCAGCAGTTCGGCGTCCGTCAGATCACGCAACACCCTGCGGCTCTCTCGCTTCTGATGCCACGATGTTAGTCGTTGCAATGCGGACACCAGCAAGGTGCGCGGCACACGGCGAGAGTCTTGCTGAATGCGGCATTGTATCGATTGCACCTTGGAAGGGAGCGGTGCAATCCGGAGCTCGTTCTCTGGAACGGCGGACATTTCATTCTCCACGTGGATTGTGTCTGTAATTCAGATAATCTTGACGGACGAAGGGTGACAATATAGAGAATTGTCATCATGACAAATTGGCTCCCAGACGTTTCGCGCGGTTTCGGCCCGGTTTACCTCCGGATTGCGGACAGCATTGAATCAGCCATTGCCGCAGGTACATTGCCCGCTGGCAGCAAGTTGCCGCCGCAGCGAAACCTTGCCTACGACATAGGCGTGACAATCGGGACAATCGGCCGGGCCTATGCGCTGGTGCACGAACGCGGCCTCGTCGCGGGAGAAGTCGGCCGCGGCACATATGTCCTGGATCGCGCCGAGACGGCACCCGGCAATCAGCCGGACCCACTGACCATCGCGCTCGGCGGCACGCGTCCGATTGATGCGCCGGCCGGCAAGATACGCTTTGACACCACCGCGGCTCCGGACCTCGGCCAGGGCAAGATCATCGGCAGCGTGCTCGCCGCAATCGGCGAGGAGCAGCTTTCCGAGATTTCGTCCTATTCCCGTGTTTTCCCGCAAAATTGGTACGAGGCAGGGCGGCGCTGGCTCGCCAGGAACGATTGGACGCCCGACACCGAAAACATCGTCCCTACCCTCGGCGCACACGCGGCGGCGGTCTCGGTGATTTCGGCCGTGTCGTCGCCCGGTGACAAGATCGTATTTGAAGATTTGAGCTATACGCAGGTCAGCCGCAGCGCCCGCATTCTTGGTCGCCGTACGATCACCGTCGACTCCGACGAGAACGGCGTAATCCCCGATGACTTCGAGCGCTTGTGTCTTCAGCAGCATCCCAAGCTCGCGTTCCTCATGCCGACCGCGCACAATCCCACCCTGGCTACGATGCCTTGCGAGCGGCGGGTACGGATCGCGGAGATTGCACGCAGGCATGGCGTCTGGCTGATAGAGGACGATCTCTACGGTGGCATGACTGGAGACGAAAATCCCCTGCTGGCGTCGCTCGCGCCCGATCGCACCTTCCTGATCAGTGGCCTTTCAAAGTCCGTGGCTGCCGGAGTGCGCGGCGGCTGGGTCGCCTGCCCGCCGCATTTTGCGCAGCGGATCAAGGTAACGCACAAGATGATTACGGGCGGGCTGCCTTTCATTCTGGCCGAGGCTTGCGCCCGTCTCGTTCAGAGCGGCCAAGCACACGAAATCCGCAAGGCAAGCACGGCCGAACTGGCCATCCGCGAGCGCCTCGCACGGCAACAACTACAGGGATACGATTTTGTGTCCCATCCGCATGTTCCCTTCCTCTGGCTGAAGCTGCCCGATCCCTGGCTCTCGGGAACCTTCAAGAACGCCGCCTATAGAGATGGCGTGCTGATCGATGACGAGGACGAGTTCAAGGCCGCTCGCGCCGAGAAAGTTTATCACCGCGTGAGGATAGGCTTCTCGTCCCCCAGAAACCGTGACGATCTGGTTGCAGGATTGATGACTTTGAGACGCCTACTAGAAAGCGGCGGCGCCGGCTATGATGGTGAGATTTGAAGCGACGGCAGATCGGCCGCAGACCAGCGACAAAGCATCGTCGGTCGGCAAAAATGCTTTACCCGCCGATGATCGATGGTGCGTAATTCGGATTACGCGCGCCGGCATCCAGGTCGGCTACAAGTTTTGAGCTGGCACGATAGTCGCCTTTTGGTGCCTGCTGTCTGTTAACAGCGGGCATTTTCCTATCGCGCGTTTCATTCACTTAGGCTAAAGACACCGCAATCGCGCAACGGCAGGGACTTCCGAGAGCTCATGACCATTTCCAATACCCGCCCGATCACCCCCGAACTGATTGCCGCCCACGGCCTGAAGCCAGACGAGTATCAGCGGATCTTGAGCCTGATCGGACGCGAACCGACTTTCACCGAGCTCGGCATCTTTTCGGCCATGTGGAACGAGCACTGCTCTTACAAATCCTCCAAGAAGTGGCTGCGTACGCTGCCGACCAAAGGTCCGCGCGTCATTCAGGGCCCAGGTGAAAATGCCGGTGTTGTCGATATCGATGACGGCGACTGCGTAGTCTTCAAGATGGAGAGCCACAACCACCCGTCCTACATCGAGCCATATCAGGGCGCGGCCACAGGCGTCGGGGGCATTCTGCGCGACGTCTTCACCATGGGTGCACGCCCGATCGCAGCAATGAATGCGCTGCGTTTCGGCGAGCCGGACCATCCGAAGACCCGTCACCTAGTCTCCGGTGTCGTCTCGGGCGTCGGCGGTTATGGAAACTCCTTCGGCGTTCCGACGGTCGGCGGCGAAGTCGAGTTCGACGCGCGTTATAACGGCAATATCCTGGTCAACGCCTTCGCGGCTGGCCTGGCCAAGTCGAATGCCATCTTCCTCTCGGAAGCCAAGGGCGTCGGCTTGCCGGTCGTCTATCTCGGCGCAAAGACCGGCCGCGACGGCGTCGGCGGTGCGACCATGGCCTCGGCCGAATTCGATGAGTCCATCGAGGAAAAGCGTCCGACCGTCCAGGTCGGCGATCCCTTCACCGAAAAGTGCCTGCTGGAAGCCTGCCTCGAGCTGATGCAGACCGGCGCCGTCATCGCCATCCAAGACATGGGTGCTGCCGGCCTCACCTGCTCGGCCGTCGAAATGGGTGCAAAGGGCGATCTCGGCATTCTGCTCGATCTCGATACCGTGCCGGTGCGCGAAGAGCAGATGACCGCCTACGAAATGATGCTGTCCGAAAGCCAGGAGCGCATGCTCATGGTTCTGGAGCCGGAAAAGGAAGCCGTGGCGAAGGCGATCTTCACCAAGTGGGGCCTGGATTTTGCGATCGTCGGCAAGACCACCGACGACCTGCGCTTCCGCGTTGTCCATCAGGGCGAAGAAGTCGCCAACCTGCCGATCAAGGATCTCGGCGACCAGGCGCCGGAATATGATCGTCCGTGGCGAGAATCGGACAAGCGTGCGCCGCTGCCCGCGAACCTCGTTGCCGCACCGGCAGACTACGGCCAGGCGCTATTGCAGCTCGTTGGCTCTCCCAATCAATCGAGCCGCCGTTGGGTTTACGAACAGTACGACACCCTGATCCAGGGCAACTCACTCCAGCTTCCGGGAGGTGATGCAGGCGTCGTTCGCGTCGAGAACCATCCGACCAAGGCTCTTGCATTCTCGTCCGATGTGACGCCGCGCTATGTCGAGGCCGATCCGTTCGAGGGCGGCAAGCAGGCAGTCGCAGAATGCTGGCGCAACATCACGGCTACCGGCGCAGAGCCGCTGGCGGCGACCGACAACCTGAACTTCGGCAACCCTGAAAAGCCGGAAATCATGGGCCAGTTCGTTCAGGCCGTGAAAGGCATCGGCGAAGCCTGCCGCGTCCTCGACTTCCCCATCGTGTCGGGGAACGTCTCGCTCTACAATGAAACCAACGGCGTTGCGATCCTGCCGACACCGACGATCGCTGGCGTCGGCCTTCTGCCCGACTGGAAGAAGATGGCGCGCATCGGCAGCGCCTCGAATGGCGATAAGGTAATCATGATCGGTACGGACGGCAGCCATCTCGGTTCGTCGGCCTATCTGCGCGATGTCGTCGGCAGCACTGAAGGCCCCGCTCCCGAGGTCGATCTCCTCGCGGAGCGCCGTAACGGCAACTTCGTCCGCTCGGTCATCCGAAACGGCCAGGCAACGAGCTGCCACGATATCTCTTCCGGCGGCCTCGTTCTGGCTCTCGCCGAAATGGCGATGGCGTCAGGCAAGGGCCTCAAGATCGATCTTCGTGAAAGCAAAGGTGCACCGCACGCGCTCCTATTCGGCGAAGATCAGGCCCGCTACGTGCTGACGGTGCCAGCGGATGTTGCCAATTTCGTCTGCGCCAACGCCGAAGGTGCGGGTGTACCTTTCCGCCGCCTCGGCACTGTCGAAGGTGAAAGCCTCGTGATTGACGATCTGCTGTCGCTGCCGATTCAGCAATTGCGCGACGCCCATGAATCATGGTTCCCTGATTACATGGAAGGCCATGGCACACTGGCTGCCACGGAATAATGCGCAAGGAGTAACGATCATGCCTATGAAACCCGGTGATATCGAAGACATGATCAGGGCCGGCATCCCCGGCGCCAAGGTGACCATCCGCGATCTTGCCGGCGACGGCGATCATTATGCGGCTGAGGTGGTAGCGGAAGCTTTTCGCGGCAAGAGCCGCGTGCAGCAGCATCAGATGGTCTACGAGGCCCTGAAGGGCAACATGGGTGGCATACTGCATGCCCTGGCGCTGCAGACATCGGCACCTGAGTGATATCGAACGCAAATGCCCGGTTAGAAGCCGGGCATTTCGTTATAACCGTCTGCAGCAAAGACCATGTCCGAGCGTGGGCCGGCGGTTAGCAGCGTGAAGTCGAAGGGCGCCCGCAGGTCTGGCCCCAGGACATACTGCCGATGCACGCGCAGGAAATCCTTCTTGATCTTCTTATAGTGCTCGATAGTCAGCATTTGCTTCACGCGAATGAAGATCATCTTCGCAGGCCGTGCATTTCCATGACCACAAACCGCTACGACCGGCACCTTGTAGAAATGAATGGCGTCGGTCAGACAGTGGACATCAAGCCAGTTGACGCTGTCGCATCGCGCGATCAGGCCGACCCGTGACCGCAACACGTGCGCGGGGCGCAACAATGCGCATTGCAGGATTGCCGAGCCGAGCGTTGCAAAGATCACCTTCTTGCCGGCAAAAACATCAGGATCCCGTTCGAGCAGGAGGCCAACGACGTGGGCGGCGACGCTGGATCCCATACTGTGAGATGAGATCACATACTCCTGCGCAGGTTCCGACAGGGCGGTCTGCGCGGCCGTGGCACAGCGATCTAGCCACTGGTCGAATGCCGCATCGCTCGTCCGGGCAAGAGCGACCGCCATCCGCCAGTCAGCGAAGAGATGCAGCGTGTAGAAGCGCTCCGCGAAAGGCAGAAACACGAAGACGAAGAAACACAATGCCAACGCCGTGCTCCACAGGAGATGAAAAGCGGGCAACTCCATTTCGAGTGGTATCACGGCGATCGTGGCGCTAAGCGAAAAGCCGAGTATCATCATCAGGAACGGAAAGACGAAGAACAGCCCGAATCGCCAAGCGTGCCTGAAGTAGCCGGCCATCCCGCCATGGAGGATGACCTGCAGAGCACTACGAAAGCCCGCCAGAATTTGCGCAGGTATGCTGCGTGATCGAAGCTGCTCCACCAAAGCATTGTGGTCGAAGATATGGATGTGGCTGTTGGTTTCCCATCCGTCAACACCCGCCTTCACCTTGAACGCCGTCGACGCCGGTCCGTCGTCCGGCTCGCCTGTCAGCACGGAGAAATTCCAGGTCGCTGCACTTTGTTTTGCGGATCGTTCATAGCGCGCCCTGTGAGCACGCCCATCAAGTGGCTCGAACCCCGGAAAATGGAGAACGACCCGTTTCGAAATCAATGTCATTATTTTCTTTCTGGCCGCGCACGGCAGGAAATTGCTGCGCCGCAATCGGCGAGAATTGTGGCAAAATCCGGGTGAATTCCTTGCCATAACCGGCAATGCGCGCGCGAGATTAAGCCGCTCCTGAACCAGGCGTAACGCAAGCGCAACAATGCGCCGTCCGCAAACCGATAGGGCGCTCTTTTTTTGGCTCGGCCTGCTGGAATTCCGCGGATCACATGCTATCTAAGCTTAACGATTGAAACGGCGGGCCTTTAACTCGCCTGTGGAAAGGATTAGTCCCTATGAGCGGTATCAACGAATTCATCGACAACGAAATCAAGAGCAACGACGTCGTCCTCTTCATGAAGGGCACGCCGCAGTTTCCGCAGTGTGGATTCTCCGGCCAGGTCGTGCAGATTCTCGATTACATCGGCGTCGACTACAAGGGCATCAACGTGCTCGCTGACTCCGAGATCCGCCAGGGCATCAAGGATTACTCCAACTGGCCGACGATCCCGCAGCTCTACGTGAAGGGCGAGTTCCTCGGCGGTTGCGACATCGTCCGGGAAATGTTCCAGGCCGGCGAGTTGCAGCAGCACCTGCAGGAACATGGCGTGACCGTTCGCGGCGCTGCCTGACCTGTTCGGTCACCGGGCGTCCGCCCGGTTTCCAAATCTTGCATTTTGAGTCCGAGGCGCTGTGCTGAACAGCGCCTTGGCCCGTTTATGGGAATTTCATTGTGACAGATTCATCACAAACCGTGCACGCGGGCCAATTGCCCATGGGCAAAGGGGAATTCATTGCGCTCGCCGCCTTCTTGATGGCGGTCAATTCGCTCGCGATCGACATCATGCTGCCGGCACTGCAGCAGATCGGCGCAAGCCTTGGCGTCGAAAGCGAAAATCACCGTCAGTTCGTCGTTTCCGCCTATCTGCTGGGCTTCGGCTCGGCTCAGCTCTTCTACGGCCCTCTCTCCGACCGATTCGGCCGCCGTCTGCCGCTGTTGATCGGCCTTGTCATCTATATCTGTTCTGCGCTGGGGATCGCACTGGTACCGTCCTTTGCGGGCCTTCTCGCACTTCGCTTCATTCAGGGCATTGGTTCCGCAGCGACGCGCGTCATCACCATCTCCATCGTCCGTGATATCTACGGCGGCCGGCAGATGGCAGAGGTCATGTCCCTGATCATGATGGTCTTCATGATCGTTCCCGTCATCGCGCCGGGCAGCGGCCAGATCATCATGTTCTTCGGCAGCTGGCATCTGATCTTCGTGTTCATCGCCGTCCTGGCCGCTTTGATCTCGGTTTGGGCCTATATCCGCCTTCCCGAAACCTTGCGTCCCGCGAATGTCCGCCCGTTCACCGCACGCTCGGTGATCGGTGGCTTCAAGCTGGTTCTCACGAACCGCATCGCCCTCTGCTACACGATTGCCACCACCTTCATCTTCGGTTCGCTGTTCGGCTTCATCAATTCCGCGCAGCAGATATACGTCGGCATCTACGAGCTTGGGGTCTACTTCCCCTTCGCCTTTGCCGGCGTCGCTGTCTTCATGTCGCTTTCGTCATTCCTCAACGCGCGGCTTGTTGGCAGGTTCGGGATGCGGCGGTTGTCGCATGGCGCGTTGGTCGGCTTTATCACCGTCAACACCATCTGGCTCGCAGCCCTCGTTCTTGGGCCGCAACCGATGCCCTTTGCGTTTTTCATCTGCTTCTTCGGTGTGGCCATGTTCCAGTTCGGCTGGATCGGCTCCAACTTCAACTCGCTTGCCATGGAGCCGCTCGGCCACGTCGCGGGAACGGCTTCGTCCGTCCTCGGCTTCATGAGCACAGTCGGCGGCGCGCTGATCGGCGCCGGCATCGGCCAGGCATTCAACGGCACAGCATTGCCAATGGTCGCAGGCTATTTCACCGTCTCGATCATCGGTCTGGTCTTCGTTTTGATCGCAGAGAAGGGACGTCTCTTCCAGCCGCACAATCCTGCGGTCTGATCGGCTCTCTCCGCCCCTATTTCAGGATTTCGATTATGACGCCACCACATAAACCCCATGTTGAGAATCAGGGCTCCCGCCGCATAGGCATGGGCTTCGTCGAATTTGTCATTACCATCGCCATCATGACCGCCAGTGTCGCGATGGCGATCGACAGCATGCTGCCATCCCTGCCCGCGATCGGCCATTCGCTCGGTGTCACGAACGCCAACGATACGCAGCTCGTGATCGGCGTCTTCTTCCTCGGATTCGGCGTGTCGCAGATCATTTTCGGTAGCCTGTCTGATACCTTCGGCCGTCGAAACATCCTGCTTGGCGGCCTCGCCGTTTATGTCCTCGCTATGTTCGCCGCTGCCGCTACCGCCAGCTTCGAAATGCTGCTGATCATGCGCTTTGTCCAGGGCCTCGGCGGCGCAGCCGTCCGCATCACGACCATGGCGATTGTTCGCGACTGCTTCGGCGGCCGTGAGATGGCGCGGGTCATGTCCTACGTGATGATCGTCTTCATGATCGTGCCGATCGTGGCGCCTTCGGTCGGTCAGTTGATCATCACCTACGCCAACTGGCACTGGATTTTTATCCTGCTCGGCCTTGTCGGAGGGGTCTTGTTCATCTGGGCACTCGCGCGTCTGAAAGAATCTCTGCCGAAAGAAGAGCGCATCCCGTTATCGGTCGGCTCCGTCGTCGACGGTTTCAAGACCGTCCTGACGAACAAGATCACCTGTGGCTACATGATCGGGCTGACGATGTTCACGGGCGTCATCAGCGCCTACGTTATTTCGGTCCAGCAGGTGTTCGGCGAGGTCTACGGCCTTGGCGATTGGTTACCGATCGCCTTTGCGGCAACGGCCGGCGGCATCGCTGTCGCGAACTTCGCCAACGGGTTTTTTGTGCGCAAATTCGGGATGCGCCGCATCTCGCACGTTGCGATGATCCTGTTCACGATCGTGTCTGCAATCGGTTTCGTCAAAGCTCTCGGTGGCCGGCCCGATTTCGCCTTTGCCTATACCCTGTTCACGATCCTGCTGATGATGTTTGCGGTTATTGCCACCAATTTTACGGCAATCAGCCTGGAACCCATGGGCAACCTCGCCGGCACCGCGACAGCCATCACCGGCTTCGTATCGACGACCTTCGGCGCGATCCTCGGCGGCACGGTCGGACAGCTATTCAACGGGACTGTGCAGCCGCTCTTCGGCGGCTTCGCGGTGTTCGGGGCGATCAGCATCGCGGCAACGCTGTGGGCCGAAGGCGGCAAGCTGTTCACACATCCGGGTGACAGCCCGCACATCGATCAAGGCGCCGGGCATTTCTAGTAGACGGCCTTGCAACGCATAACGTTCCTTGTCGCCCGCAACACACCGTTGCGGGCGAAACTCTTTCGGGAGCTAGCGCCACACAAGGGCGACCGAAAGAGCCAGAGCCAACGCCATCGCGATATTGAAGAACCGCGCCGAACGTGGGGTGCGTAGAAACTGTGCCACGAGAGCGCCGAGGACAAGCCATACGAACCCGGCGGGAAACGCGGCGGCTGCGAACAGCGCCCCCATCCACAAGGCGCCACGTGCTTCAGCGTGCTGTGAAGACACAAGGAAGGTGCTGCCTGCGCTCAGCGCAACCAGCCAACCTTTCGGGTTTAGCCACTGGAATAGAAAAGCCTGCCGAAATCCAACCACGCGCCTCTGGCCATCCGCTTCAACAGTACCGGCATTGGCGATCTTCCAGGCAAGCCACAACAGAAACAGAGATCCTGCCAACTTCATCGCTATTACGATCGCCGGCGCCGCGGCGACAATTTCTCCGACACCGAAGGCGCTTAGAACAATCATTGCGCCCATGCCAAGCGATGCACCGAGCGGACAGCCGATGCCTCTCAAAGTGCCGACAGCAGCACCTGTGGACAGGACCAGAGTGTTACTGGGTCCCGGTGTAACCGCCGCGATAAACGCAAACAGCAAAAACGCCAGTGTCTGCCCTCTATCCATCATACTCTCCTCGTCATTTCGAAAACGGGAGAACATTTACGACTGGCGTGCCTGCTCGTATTGTACGTCTGTGCGCATGGCGTTTTCCTGGGAGCGCGAAATCTGGGCCCCCCAGGAAACGCTACCGCAACCCGCAGGAGGTCGCGGCTCCGATATCAGATCGTGAAAACTTCGCTCCGCAGAATGTCCCAGCTGTCCTTGTCGGGCGCAATCAGCAAGCCACCACTGGTGTGATGCGGAAGGTAAGGCGAACCGTCAAAACGGGCCGCATGCGCGCCAGCCTCGATGCTGATCAGCGTGCCCGCGAGATGGTCCCAGGGCATGAGCTTATTATACATCAGATAGTGGACGTGACCGCCCGCAAAGGCGCGGTACTCATGGGCAGCACAGCGATAGTTGGCAAGGAACCGAACCTTGGCCAGATTGGCAAGGATCTCGCTGCGCTTCGGCTTCGGCAGGAAGCCCGTCGATGCCATGCCGACCATCTCCTCCAGCGCGACGGGCGCTGCAACGGCGAGCCGCTCCGCCTCCCCGCCAGGACGCCGAAGCCACGCGCCACCGCCCTTCTCCGCCATTACCCAGTCATCGCCCATCGGGTCGTAGATGATGCCGGCAACCGTTTCGCCCTTGGACACGACGGACGCCATCACGCCGAAGGCCGGAATGCCGGATGCGAAATTGAAGGTCCCATCGACGGGATCGACCACGATGGCAAGGTCCGCTCCCTCGAGCTTGCCGAGCAGATCAGGATCCGCCGCGACCGACTCCTCTCCGATGAACACGGCATCCCGCCAGAGTGCAGCGGCTTCAGCCTTAATCATCCGCTCCGCCTGCAGGTCCGCCTCCGTCACCAGATCGGTCGCTTCGCTCTTGGCGCGCACGTCATCGCTTCCAAGTCGACGGAAGCGCGGCAATATCTCTGCCTTCGCCGCCCGCCTCAGGAGATCGGCAAGCGTCGTTACATCTATCGTGGAACTCATGGACTTTCCTTCTTTGCCGTGGGCGCCGACTATTCACTCTTCGGCGCGGTCTCTCCGGCCATCAGGCCAGCGAAATCGAAAAGCTTGGGATCGAGCAGATGCGACGGGTTCACATGCGCAAGCGCTCTCAGCATCGTATCCTTGCGGCCCGGCATACGCCGCTCGATATCGGCGAGCATGTCCTTCATCGCATTGCGCTGCAGCCCGTCCTGGGAGCCGCAAAGATCGCATGGAATAATCGGGAACTGCATGGCAGCCGCGAACTTCGCCATGTCGTCTTCCGCGCAATAGGCGAGCGGGCGCAGCACCACGAGGTTGCCCTCGTCATTGAGCAATTTGGCCGGCATCGAAGCGAGCCGCCCGCCATGGAAAAAGTTCATAAAGAAGGTTTCGAGAATATCCTCGCGGTGGTGGCCGAGCACCAATGCGTCACAGCCCTCCTCCTTGGCAATCCGATAAAGATTGCCGCGACGTAGGCGCGAACAGAGCGAGCAATAGGTCGCTCCTTCAGGAACCTTCTCCTTCACGATGGAGTACGTGTCGCGATACTCGATGCGGTGCTTGACGCCGACCTTGGTGAGATATTCAGGCAGGATATGCTTTGGGAAGTTCGGCTGGCCCTGGTCGAGATTGCAGGCGATCAGTTCCACCGGCAGAAGACCGCGCCACTGCAGGTCGAGAAGAAGGGCGAGCAATCCATAAGAGTCCTTGCCGCCGGAGAGACCGATCAGCCAACGCGTCTGCCCCTTCAGCATTGCAAAATCGTCGAATGCCTGTCTGACGTTCCGCAACAGCCGCTTGCGCAGCTTGTTGAACGACACCGAGTCAGGAGCTTCGGCAAAGAGCGCGTGCGCGATCGCCCCATCCGCGTTCGGCGTTTCCAGCTCATCGGCAATGTTGGCTGCGATGTTCATTTTCTCGTCCAATCAGACTCTGCCTCCGCCTTAGCAGAAAGCGTCACGACAACCCAGCATCAATCGCCGAAAACAGACCAGCCAGTGCGGGCCGCCAGCATTTCGAGCGCGACAGCACCGAGCTGCGAGTTGCCGACCTCGTTGAGCCCCGGCGACCACACCGCAATCGAGGCAATGCCGGGCGCCACTGCAAAAATACCACCGCCGACACCACTCTTGCCGGGGAGACCGACGTGATAGGCAAAGTCGCCGGAACCGTCATAGTGGCCGCATGTCAGCATCAGCGCGTTGATACGTCGCGCCCGCTTCGGCGACACAACGGAGTGGCCAGTCATCGGATTGCTGCCGCGTGCGGCCAGAAACAGCCCGGCCTTCGCCAGCTGCTCGCAGGTCATCGACAGGGCGCACTGGTGAAAATAGACGCCAAGCACGTGTTCGACTGGGTGATCGAGGTTGCGATAGGCCCGCATGAAGTTTGCGAGCGCGAAATTGCGGTAGCCCGTCTGTGTCTCGGACCTTGCAACGCGATCATCGATGGTGACCGACTCGTCATCGGCAAGATAGCGGACGAAGCGCAGCAACTCACCAATAGCCTCGCGTGGCGCATGGCCGGCCATGACAACATCGGTCACGGCAATTGCCCCCGCGTTGATGAAGGGATTGCGTGGAATGCCCTGCTCGTGCTCGAGCTGGACGATCGAGTTGAACGCCGAGCCCGAAGGCTCGCGGCCGACCCGCTTCCACAGTCCCTCGCCGACCTTGCCGAGTGCAAGCGTCAGCATGAAAACCTTCGAGATGCTCTGGATGGAGAACGAGACATCGGCATTGCCGACGCTGTAGACCTTGCCATCCACGGTGACGACCGCTAGGCCGAACTGGTTTGGGTCGACCTTGGCGAGTTCCGGAATGTAGTCCGCAACCTTGCCCTCGCCGATACGGGGGGTCAGCTCCTTGTGGATGCTATCGAGAACTGCCTGCAAGTCCGTCATCGTATCTCCCCAGATAACAAAAAAGCCGCCCCAGGAGGCGGCTTTTCCGTATGCGAAAACGCCTCGCGATTAACGCGAATAGAATTCGACCACCAGATGCGGCTCCATGACGACCGGATACGGTACGTCGCCGAGCGCCGGAACACGAGCGAAGGTAGCAACCATCTTGTTATGGTCAGCTTCGATGTAGTCCGGAACGTCGCGTTCAGCCAAGCCCACAGATTCCAGAACGGAAACGAGCTGCTTCGACTTCTGACGAACTTCGATGACGTCGCCAGCCTTGCAACGGTAAGAACCGATGTTTACGCGGACGCCGTTCACGGTCACGTGGCCGTGGTTGACGAACTGGCGAGCAGCGAAAACGGTCGGAACGAACTTGGCGCGATAAACGATCGCGTCAAGACGAGACTCCAGAAGACCGATCAGGTTTTCCGAGGTATCGCCCTTGCGGCGGTCGGCTTCAGCGAAGATCGCGCGGAACTGCTTCTCGCGCAGGTCACCGTAGTAACCCTTCAGCTTCTGCTTGGCGCGCAGCTGCACACCGAAGTCAGAGAGCTTGCCCTTGCGGCGCTGACCGTGCTGGCCCGGGCCGTATTCGCGGCGGTTCACCGGGGACTTAGGACGGCCCCAGATGTTTTCGCCCATACGGCGGTCAATCTTGTACTTGGACGATTCGCGCTTGCTCATCGTATTTCCTTTCAGAAAGTTAGAACGGTCTGTTGCCAAACCGCGTGAAGGAAACACGCCCTCCTTTGATCTTCTTTCGAGGATCCGACAGGATCATCCCATTACGCGAACAGGACAAATCCACGGGACATGTCAAATGAAACACCGGACATCTCTGCCCGGTGCTGGGGCGGTCTTTAGGGCGAAGTCGCTGGAATGTCAATCACAATTCCACGTTTTCGCCCGTGGCATTCGCCGACGCGGCCTACTTCGCGCTGGCCGTCTCGGTCTTCAGGCCGAGCGCGTCGCTGATCGTATAGAACAGATCCGTCTGGTCCGTCAGGCCAGTGACATTGGCAGCGCGCGGCCCGTAAGCAGCAATGCGAAGCTGCGAGCCGGTATGGCCCTGGTCATCCGCATCGTCGGAGTTGCCGTAGCTCACGGCCATCACGGCGCCGTCCTTCGTCATCAACGCTTCCGTCAAGCCCGGAGCCTTGGCGTCGGCATCGATGATCTGGCTCGCGTGCGCATGATCGGCGGTGATGATGACGAGCGTGTCGCCGGCTTCTTGCGCAAACTTCAACGCTTCCTGAACGGCTTCATCGAGATCAACCGTTTCGCCGATCTGGCCGCACGGGTTGGCGGCATGATCCTGCTTGTCGATCGACGCTCCCTCGATCTGCAGGAAGAAGCCCTTCTCGTTCGTCCTGAGCAGTTCGATCGCCTTGGCCGTCATCTGTGCCAACGTCGGGGTTGCCGACGTGCGCTTCTCGTTGGGCTTGCAGACGACCGGCTCCTTCTCGACATTGCCGTAATGGCTGGCCTTCGGGCCTTCCCAGCGAACCGGCATATTGCCCTCGGCAAACAGGCCGAGTACCGGCGCACTGTCGTTCGCCTGCTTAACGGCCTGGAGCTCGTCAAGGTTCGAGACGATCTTGTAGCCTCGTTCCTCCGCCTGCTGGCGAAGCGTCTTGTCCTTCCATTCGCCGGCCTTGGCGGTCTCGCCGAAGCTCTTTGCGCCCCCGCCGAGTGTCACGTCGGGGCGCGTATCCAGCAACTGCTCGCTGATCGAACCTTTGCCGCCGTTTTCAAGCGCGTTCGTCGGGCACTTCTCTGTGGTGGATGCCGGGCTGTAGCACTTACGCTGGGTCACGTGCGCGATCTGCACGGCTGGCGTTGCATCCTGCAGTTCGGCTGTCGAGACATTGCCTGTGCCAAGACCGGCAGCCTTTGCCTTTTCGATCAGCGTTTCGTGGCTCTTCTCATGAATGTCGACGCCGATCGCGCCGTTATAGGACTTCACGCCCGTCGCCCAAGCGGTGCCCGAGGCAGCAGAGTCGGTCACATAGGTCGGCTTGCCCGTCTTCTTTTCGAGCGAATAATGCGTGTATTGCCCGGTGACCGGAAGCGCATCGATGCCCTTGAAATACTGGCCCGCGCCGACCGCATAGTTGCGTGCGATGGTGATCTCGGAGTCGCCCATGCCGTCGCCGATCAGGAGGATGACGTTCTTCGGGCGGGTATCGATGAGCGCGGCGCGATAAGCCTCGGTGATGTCGCCGGAAAGGCGGCGTGCGCCACCGGGAGCGCTGAGATCGGCGCTTGCCGCACGTTCCAGAAGCTTGTTCGCCGCATCATCTGCATAGCCAGGCTGAACGGCAACGGTTGCAAGCAGGCCGCCGACGACAAGGCGCAGCAGCTGGTGACGAACGTTGTTTCTCATGACCGAGATCTCCTTTTGATAATCCGCATCGACCGCACGGGTCGCGCGCCTTATCCACCACCCGAATGAAGCTCTTGTGACAAAAGCAACTGCTTCGTGTGACATTAGGGATCGAGTATAAACCGGGCACATTGTCCGCGCGCTATTTGCCGTCAATTCGGCCGTCATTCCGCTGCGGAGCGCACCTCATCCACATCAGGCGCATTGGCATCGCCGGGAGCCGTCTGGCAACTCATGTCGGGGAAAGCGACGATGCGCTTGCCGGCGAAGTCCGTGTGCACGACCACAGTCCCCTGCTCCTCGAAATAGCCAAGTAGACGTCTCGCACGCCGGGCCGAGTGGGTGCCGTAAGCGCGCGCAATCCGCGCATCCGAGGGGCATGGTTCGCCACAAATTGCCGCTTTTGCCAACATCAGGAAAACACCCTGAAGATCGTCGGTGACGCCAGAAGAGAGCGACAACGCCATTCCCCAGGCCTCGGTTTCTGCGGTCGCCGCACCTACGCCGGAACGCGAAATCGCCACGCGGCGTCGGAACTCCGACAAAGACATCGGAGCGCCTGGAACCCGGCGCATGCGAAGTCGCACCAGGAACTCCTGGTAAAGCACGGAATCCGTTCGGAATCCGGAGCTCGGATCGTCCAGTATTTCGTTGAGCACCGCCGTCAGCCGCTCCTCCCGTTCCTCGACCGACAGCTCGGGCTGAGGCGCACGCGTCTCCGAAACCGGAGCCGAGGCAGCAGGAGCCGATCGCGACAACTCCGCGAGAATATCGGTGGTCGGCCGTGGTGCGGGCGCGGCGCGCCGAACGATCGGCCGCTGAAATTCTTCCGGATCCGGGGTGAAGATCAGGTCTGCGACGTCCTGCGGTGCGTCCGGCAGCGGCATGAGCTTGGGGCTCGACGAACGCGCCGAGGTCTCGACATTACCGATCTGGATCGGCAGCGGGCGGCGGGACAAGGCCGGCCCAAGCGCAACGAAATTGCCACGCTTCAGGTCGCGGAACATTTCCGCCTGCCTGCGATCCATCCCGAGCAGATCGGCAGCACGCGCCATGTCGATGTCGAGGAAGGTGCGCCCCATCAGAAAGTTCGAGGCTTCCGCGGCCACGTTCTTGGCAAGCTTTGCTAGGCGCTGCGTCGCGATCACGCCGGCAAGACCGCGCTTGCGGCCGCGGCACATCAGGTTCGTCATGGCGCCAAGCGACATCTTGCGGGCATCTTCCGAGACGTCGCCGCCGACCGAAGGCGCAAACATCTGCGCCTCGTCGACCACGACGAGAACCGGATACCAGTATTCGCGGTCGGCATCGAACATGCCGTTGAGGAAAGCGGCTGCGGCGCGCATCTGCTGCTCGATATCGAGACCCTCGAGGCTCAGAACGCAGGAGACGCGATGCTGGCGGATACGATTGGCAATACCGGCCAATTCGGCCTCGGTGCGCTCGCCGTCGACGACGACGTGGCCGAACTTGTCCGACAGTGTGACGAAATCACCTTCGGGATCAATGATGACCTGCTGCACCCACTGCGCTGATTGCTCCAGCAGACGGCGGAGCAGATGCGACTTGCCGGAGCCGGAATTGCCCTGCACCAGAAGACGGGTAGCCAGAAGCTCTTCGATATCGAGCGTGGCCGGATTGCCTCCCGACGCCGATCCCATATCGATACCAACCTGCAATGTTACATTCCTCTTTCAATCAAACACGGCGTCCTAGCAGGTTTGGCCGTGTCTTTGGCAACACGCCCGCGCAAACCCACAGAAGAAAAACGTCAGAAACTTGCCTTCAACATTCGCGTAAAGGCCAGGCTGACCGCGAGAGGTACCAGCAAGACCGCCAATCCGACCCGTAGCCCTGATACCTCCGCGATAAAACCGATCAGAGGCGGTCCAATCAGAAAGCCGGTCAGTGCCATGAAGGATAGGATCGCGACATTGGCGGCCGCCGGTCGATCCCTGAGGCTTGCCGCCGCGGTAACAGCCAGCGGAAAGCCGACCGACACACCGATCCCAACCAGTGCAAAGCCCGCCAGCGTCACCAGGCTATGCCAGGCAAAGACGACCATGAGCATGCCCACCAGCGAAGCCGCGCCGCAGCCCCGGGCCAGTGAAATCGCCCCGAGCCGCTGTTTCAGATGGTCGCCGCTGAAACGGCCCGCCGCCACCATCATGGCGAAAATCGTATATCCAATACCGGTCATCATGCCGTCGGTCTGGAAAACGTCCTTGAGATAGACGGCAGACCAGTCGGCAATCGCTCCTTCGGTCATCGTAATCCCGAAGACGAAGGCGCAGATGCCGAGCAGCGCGCTGCTTGGCAGCTTGATCGGCATATGCGGCGGCGCCGCGCCAGCTTCGCGATCGGGGGGCAGGCGGAGGCTTGCTACAATGGCAAACGGCAAAACGACGAAGGCAGCCGCCATGATCGCCCCTTCGGCCGGCGCGGCAATCGCCACCATTCCCGAACCAAGCAGGCTGCCGGCCATGATGCCTAGGCTCCAGAAGCCATGGCAGCGGTTCATGATAACAGAGCCGGTATCCTTCTCAGCACGATCGGCTTCGACATTAAGCCCAAGCTCCAACGTCGACATGGCAACGCCAAGGAGGGCAAGCGCGATGAACAATTCAACCGGCGTGCGGGAGAAGGCAGGAAGGCAGACAATCACCGAGAAAACTACAAATCCTGCGATGACTGTGGTTTTGCCGCCGATGCGCGACACCACTCGTCCGGCGATAGGCAGCGTCGTGAGGATGCCGACCGGCATGCCGAGCAGCGCCAGCGCAAGATCAGCAGGACCGAGCCCCAGACGAGCCTGGATTTCGGGAATGCGCGGCAACCAGCTGCCAAATGCAATCGGTTGCAGGAAGAAGATAGCCATAACAAGTTTTTGGAAGGACATGCGGAGCCTGGCGGGATCGATGCGAATCACAACCCTCAGTTTGCGCAGTCATCAGATCTTGCGAAAGCCCCTATCGCATCAACGTTCGACGCGATTGCGCGGGAGCCGCCTGACCAGCCGGTCAGCCCTGCAAGCAGCCCATCAAGCCTTGAGACCAAAACCCTGCATCAGCCGCCTCGTCGCAAAATCGGGATTGCCTGAGGTGAAGACCGCAAAGTCGAAATTATCGGGATGCACGGCATCGGCGACATGCGGCACGAGGCTGCGGGCACGCCGGGCAATTGCCTCAGCGGGATCGAGCCAATCTACCGGCCAGGGCGCAAGTCGACGGAAGACGTTCGCCATGAAGGGATAGTGCGTGCAGGCGAGCACGACGATATCGGTCTTCGATCCGTCTTTCTCCACGAAGCATTGATCTATCTCGGAAAGAACAGCCTCATCCGACACCACATCACCGCGGATATAGGCCTCGGCCATTCGGGCCAGATTTTCGGACCCGACCAGACGCACATGGCACTGCTGCGCGAAGGACTGGATCAGGTCGCGCGTATAGGCCCGCTTGACCGTACCCGGCGTTGCCAACACGGAGACAAGCCCCGAGCGTGTCCGCTCGGCGGCCGGCTTGATCGCCGGTACCGTGCCGACGAAGGTCATCTGCGGAAACGCCGCACGCAGATCGGTGCCAACAAGCGTAAAGGCCGTGTTGCAGGCGATGATGCAGACTTCGGGATCATGCTCGTCAAGCAGCTTGGCGAAAAGACCAATGATCCGTTCCTTCAGTGCTTGCTCTTCCCAGCCGCCATAGGGAAAGCCGGCATCGTCAGCAATGTAGATGAAGCCGCGCTCCGGCATCAGCACGCGCGCTTCCCGCAATACGGTCAGCCCTCCGATACCGGAATCGAAGACCAGAACCGGTTTCAGCTCATTCAGCGCTGCTGTCATCTTCCGACTGTTCCTTGACGTCGACGGGCGGCCGCCTCCCGCGCGGATATTTCCGCGAGAAGCGGTCGAGGGAGGAGATTACGCCGCGCAACACGCTGATTTCCTGCTCCGTGAACGCGCGACGGGAAAGGACTGCCCTGAGGTTGTCTACCATTTTCGGCTTTTTCGCGGGCGGATGGAAATAATTGCGTGCATCCAGCGCTTCTTCCAACTGGTCGTAGAGACCGAACAATTGTTCCTTCGTGGATTGCGTCTGCGACATCGCCTGGAAGGGAACGGATCCGACATCCTCCATGCCCGACTTCATCCACTCGTAGGACATCAGCAATACCGCCTGGGCGATGTTGAGCGACGCAAAGGCAGGATTGACCGGGAAGGTGACGATCTCGTCGGCCAGCGCAACCTCCTCGTTCGTGAGTCCCCAGCGCTCGCGGCCGAACAGGATGCCGCTGCCCTCGCCTGCCTGGAATTTGGCGCGCAGCGTTTGCGCCGCCACGACGGGCGACCGTACGGGCTTGAAGCCATCGCGCTCACGCGCTGTCGTTGCGTAAACGAAGTTCAGGTCGGCGATAGCTTGCTCGAGTGTGTCGTAGACCTTGGTGCCCTCGATGACGTGGTCGGCCTTCGAGGCGGCGGCCTGTGCCTTCTCGTTCGGCCAACCGTCACGCGGATTGACGAGCCTCAGTACCGAGAGGCCGAAATTCGCCATGGCCCGCGCGACCATCCCAATGTTCTCCCCCATTTGGGGTTCGACGAGAATGATTACCGGACCTTCCGTGAGAAGTTGCCGCTCGCTGTTCGTGCCTGCCATGACGCTGGATCCTTTTGCTACGGGCGGAATAGCCAAGCCGGGCCGAAACGGCAAGGGTCAACCATTCGGGTAGAGGCGATCGAGCGTCGAGCCGATCATCTCGACCCCAAGGCGCGCACCCGCATGCGACAGCGGCAAATGCCGTTCCGGTGCACTGCTGGCCTTTTGGTCGACGAAGAAGCAGTCAGACTGGCGCTTTGCGAGAAGCGTCGCACGCTCACGTTCAGCATCGATCAGTTTCATGCCATCGTTGTCACACGCGCTCCTGTCGAAATCCTTCGCCAGGATTCGCGCCCAATAGGTCGCCGCAAGAAAGATCGCGAGCGTCTGCCGTATGTGTCCTGGCCTGGTGACAACCGACCAGGTCGAACCGAGTGGGCGGGCAGCTGCAGCTATGTCCCGGTAAGCCGCATCGAGCTTCTGCGAAAGAGCGATCAGCGCGTTCGTTGCTTCGCCCGCCGCTGCGGCAGAAAGCAGCTCTTCCAATGCCGAAAACCACGTCGCCAGCGCCGTATTGAGCGCGCTGCGCGTTCGCGCAGGAAAAACGACGAAGGCAATGAACGTGCCCGCTGCAGCCCCAAGCATTGTTTCTTCGACGCGCAGCAACAGCAGGTCGACTGTCAGCGATCCCGTCATGCCATAGACTAGGCAAAGCGCAATCGATACGAAGAAGGTCATTATCGCGTAGGATGTCTGAAGAAAATAGAAGGCCAGAAAGATGGCAATCGTGGTGATTACTAGGGCAACCGCCATATGCCCCGTCAGGGCTGTTGCGAGAAACAAGCCCATCGCAATCCCGAACAGCGTCCCAAGCGAGCGTTGCAGGGCCTTCATCGCCGTATCACCACGCGAATTCGTGTTGGTGAACACCAGGAAGGATGCAAGCACCGCCCAGAACCAACGTTCGCGTGACAGCATCAGCCCGAGGGTCATTGCGATTGCCGATGCCAGCGTAATCTGCAGGGCCGCGCGGATCAGGGGATTGGCCAGCGAGAAGTCGATCTTCGCGGGAGCAGCAGTCGCTTCGGTTACGGCCCAGACTTCGGCAAATCCTGTCGAATAGCCCTTCTCGATCGTTTCCGAGAGGAGCACTCGCGCCTCTCCCAGCCGGATCAAGGACCGAGCCGTCTTGGCCTGCAGATCATCCGATTTCTTCGCCTCCACCAGAACGGGATCGCCCTCGATGACGGCATGAACGAGAGCGAACGGCGGCAAGCTCTGCGAGCTCAGCACAATCGCACTCTCCGCGGCAAGGTGGACGTCGAACAGTCGGATCGCCAGGATTGCCGCAGGCTCGGTACCATCAAACACGCCGGACGGCGGCCGCGGAATGAACCCCTCGGCCATCAGAACGACTTCCTTCAGGCGGATTTCCAACTGCTCTAATTTGTGCGCATCCCTCGCCGTCATTCGCCCAACGGAGGCGAGCGTCGCGATCTTGAACAGGATCTGGTTGATGCGGCCGCGCACACTTTCGAGTGAGCGCAAGAGATCCGGGCGCCAATCATCGGGGAGGACAAGAGAGCGCACGACATGTCCGATCAATGCCGGGACGATGGGCCCCATTGCAATCAGCGGAAGCTCACCAAGCGGGGGGCGGAAATAGGCACCCATGAAATAGGAGGTGAAGGCGAACATGCCGATTGCGTGTCCGCGTGGCCCGAACACTCGCCCGGCAGCAGCAAGAAAGATGATGATGAGAAAGGCCACATCCGAAACGATGCGATTTGTTTCCAGGGCCGCGGCAAGGCCGACGACACAGACACTTGCGGCACAGCCGAGCAAGCGTGTCACGAGTTGCGGTGCGCTCCCCTTGTCCTTTACCGCGACGCCACCCTCGATCGACAGGACAAGCCCCAACCCATATGCAGCGGTCGGAAGCGGAAGCAGCAGCCTGTCGATTGCCAATAGCACCCCGAACGAGAGCGCCATTGTCAGCGTCACCCGCGACGCCATTCGCAAGCGCGAGAGCGCCGGGTCGTTGGCGAGAAGCCAGTCGCGGAAATCAAAACCGGAAAGCAAGCAGCCCTGGCCTCTCATTCAGCCCCCGACAGCCAATGGCCGAGGGAATTTCTCGACACACCGAGGACGGCCCCATCACCCGAAGCGACCGCCCTTCAACAACGAAAACGTAGCACACAGGCTTCGTTGGAAAAATGCAGTCCGCGCTTCACTGACCTTTGGCGATCTGCACCATCGTATTCTTGAGCGAGTTCGCCGGTTGCCCGGGATCGCCCTCGGTGACGATGTCGTCGATAACAGGCTTGCCGGCTTCTTCAAGCATCTCGAATCGAACGGTCGTCACCGCCTGCTTGTCCGATCCGTCGTCCATGCAGGTCGCCTTCTTGAAGGTGACGACGACCTCCGTCGCGCCACCGGCGGTCGGCTTCGGCTCATAGGTCAAATCTTCGAGTGGACACGCATCCTCACCATTCACGATCACATCGTAGTCGAAGGGCGAGACACCATCTTCGTCAGCAGCCGGGTTCTGGATCGCTGCCTGGTATTTCGTCACGAAATCCTTGCTGTAAAGCCGCGATAGCTTGCCCGGATCAAAGATGTCGATCCAGTCGCTATCTGCGCCCGACCAGTTCTTGATCGTCGCATCCATGATCTCCTTCACAGGCGCGGTAACGTCGGCGGCAAGCATCGGCGGGGTCGAACCGAGCAGGATCGCGAGGACGAGGGGAATCTTCTTCATGGCGAATATCCGGGCAATGGTTTTGCGCCGGAGACTAGCCATTTTCCTCCGCTTGGCAATGGCCGCAAAAACGCCGCCGCATCCTGCTTCCGGCTTTGCACTCCCGGTCCACAATGCTATAGCGCTCGGGATTTTTATATCACCCACCCGGGACGTCGGTCCCTTCCAAGCTTAACGAGGCAGATACATGAAGAAGATCAAGGTCGCCAATCCCGTCGCCGATCTCGACGGCGATGAAATGACTCGCATCATTTGGCAGCTCATCAAGGATAAGCTGATCCATCCGTATCTCGACCTCGAGATCGATTACTTCGATCTTTCCGTTGAAAACCGCGACGCCACAAATGACCAGGTGACGATCGACGCCGCCAACGCCATCAAGAAGCACGGCGTCGGCATCAAGTGCGCGACAATCACGCCGGATGAGGCACGCGTCAAGGAATTCAACCTCAAGCAGATGTGGAAGAGCCCGAACGGCACGATCCGCAACATCCTCGGCGGCGTCATCTTCCGCGAGCCGATCATCTGCAAGAACGTTCCGCGCCTGGTTCCCGGCTGGACGCAGCCGATCGTCGTTGGCCGTCATGCCTTCGGTGACCAATACCGCGCGACCGACTTCAAATTCCCGGGCAAGGGCAAGCTGACCATCAAGTTCGTCGGAGAAGACGGGCAGGTCATCGAAAAGGAAGTCTTCGACGCCCCCGGCGCCGGCGTTGCCATGGCCATGTACAACCTCGACGAGTCGATCCGCGAATTCGCCCGCGCTTCGATGATGTACGGCCTGATGCGCAAGTGGCCGGTCTACCTGTCGACCAAGAACACCATCCTCAAGGCCTATGACGGCCGCTTCAAGGACATCTTCGAGGAAGTCTACGAGACCGAGTTCAAGGACCAGTTCAAGGAAATCGGCATCACCTACGAGCACCGCCTGATCGACGACATGGTCGCTTCGGCGCTGAAGTGGTCCGGCGGCTATGTCTGGGCATGCAAGAACTACGACGGCGACGTCCAGTCGGACACGGTTGCCCAGGGCTTCGGTTCGCTCGGCCTGATGACCTCCGTTCTGCTTACGCCGGATGGCAAGACGGTCGAAGCCGAAGCCGCACACGGAACGGTTACCCGCCACTACCGCCAGCACCAGAAGGGCCAGGAAACCTCGACGAACTCAATCGCCTCGATCTTCGCCTGGACCCGCGGCCTCGCCCATCGTGCCAAGCTCGACGACAATGCGGAACTCGCAAAGTTCGCAGCGACGCTCGAAAAGGTTTGCGTCGACACCGTCGAAGCCGGCTTCATGACCAAGGACCTGGCGCTGCTCATCGGTCCGGATCAGCCGTGGCTCTCCACGACTGCCTTCCTCGACAAGATCGATCAGAACCTGCAGAAGGCGATGGCGTAAGCCAAGACCAATATCCGAATGGACGGCGGGGATTTCCCCGCCGTTTTCGTTTCAAGGACAAGCAAAGGGAACAAGAGGATGACCATAACAATCCGTCCGCTGCAACCATCCGACCGGGCCGCCTGGGAGCCTCTGTGGGCCGGCTACCAGCGCTTCTACGAGGTTGTTATCCCGCCCGAGACGACGAACCTGACCTGGAGCCGATTTCAGGATCCAGGCGAAGACATGCACGCGCTTGGCGCCTTCGACGACAGCGGCCGCCTTGTCGGTATCGTTCATGCGATTTTCCACCGTTCGACCTGGCTGCCGAAATGGACCTGCTATCTTCAAGACCTCTATGTCGACGACACGCAGCGCGGTCTCGGCACAGGTGCGGCTCTCATCGATGCCGTGGCGGATCTTGCCCGCGCGAATGGGGCTGGCCGGCTCTACTGGATGACGCATGAAACAAACGCCACCGCCCGAAGACTCTACGACAGGATCGCCGAACGATCCGGTTTCATCCAATATCGCAAGCCGCTGTAGATAGTTAGGGCCTTTGCGCCGGACCTCTCTGTCCTATGTCCCTGATGGCGGACTTGATACGCTGCATTCAGCAAACGAGGAGGAGTTCATGGCAGACGAACTGGTATTTTATACGAACCCCATGTCGCGCGGCCGCATCGCCCGCTGGATGCTGGAAGAGACAGGCGTACCGTACAAAACAGAGATCATGACCTTCGGCGGAACGATGAAGGCGCCTGAATATCTCGCCGTCAACCCGATGGGAAAGGTCCCGGCCATCAGGCGCGGAAAAACGATCGTGACTGAGTGCGCAGCGATCTGCGCCTACCTCGCTGAGACCTTCCCCGAAGCCGGGCTCGCTCCAACATCAGATGAACGCGGCAGCTACTACCGCTGGATGTTCTTTACCGCCGGACCGCTGGAGGCAGCGGCGACCAACAAGGCATTGGGCTTCGAAACGCCACCAGACAAAGCCCGGATGGCGGGATATGGCAGTTTCGCCGACGTGATGAACGCGCTTGAAGGCGCCGTCAGTGCCACACCTTACGTTGCCGGCAATCGTTTCACGGGAGCCGATGTTTACGTCGGCTCCCATATTGGCTGGGGCATGAGCACAGGTACGCTTGAAAAGCGCCCAGCGTTCCTCAACTATCTCGGCCGCATCTCCGATCGCCCGGCCTACAAGCGTGCCACCGCGATCGATGACGAAGCCATGAAGGCTGCCCAGTAGAAACAGGTCGCTCAGGCAAGCGGCATGTAGATATCGGTCAAGAGCTCGGTCGGCGGCACCTCACGTGGGTTGTTGAGGTATTCCTCAAACATCACACTGTCGCGAAGCTGCCGACCCGAGGCGGGCAACCATTCCGCATAAAGCCACTGGTAAGCCTTGTGCATGTCTGCATAAGGCCCCTTGTGACGCAGTACGGCATACTCGCCTCCGTCGAGCATCCGCGCTTCGAACGGCGCCGTCGCGACAACCTCGCCGTCCGTAGTCACACATGCGATCGAGCGCAGCTTCTCGGACGGCACGATATCGGGATCATCCAGATAAACACCGATCATCCGCATCGTCGGCTTGGCAAGCCCGCGCGCATAGAGCGTGCCGAACAAGGTCTCGAACGCCTTGCCGATCTGCATGAACGAGCCGGTGTGCGGCACTCCGAGCAATTGAATTGGCTCAATCTTCCGTAGGGTAACGTCGAACATCGCTGCAGTCTTTCCGTTAGGTGAGGGTTCAAAGGCTTTATGGCTTCCCTCTTTCCTGTACTGACCTGGCGGCATGCCATAGACCGATTTGAAGATACGGTTAAAAGACTGGAGGTTGGGATAGCCTGATCGCTTTGCTATCTCCCCGACAGAAAGATCCGTGCGAACCATGTCACCGGCTGCACGATGCAGCCTTAATCGCTTGACTGTCGCCGCGAGCGTCTCGCCGAAAATCGCGCGATAGATCCGATGCCAGTGGTAGCTCGACATGCAGGCGATCCCGGCAAGTTTATCCATGTCGAGTTCTTCGTCGAGATGATCATGGATATAGGCTGATACCCGTCTGAGACGGTTCTCGTAGAGCGCCCATGCCGTTTCGCCGTTCATTGTCAAAACCTCCTGCAAATCGATCGGCTGCAGAAAACCATAGCCCGGTTTGACAAATCCTGCGGACTTTGGCGAATCCGCAAAGAAAAAGGCGGGGACCAGCCCCGCCTCTCTAAGACCTTTACAAACTTCAATTCGCTCAGCTTGCCAGTGCGACCGCAACGGCCTCAATGGCTTCATCAGCCTTCGTCCCATCCGGACCACCGGCCTGAGCCATATCGGGACGACCGCCGCCACCTTTGCCCCCAAGAGCCGCCGACGCAACGCGCACGAGATCGACGGCGCTGAACCGGCTCGTCAGGTCCGGGGTCACGGCAACCACTGCGCTCGCCTTGCCGTCTTCGGCGACGCCGATCAACGCGACGACGCCGGAACCGAGGCTTGCCTTGCCATCATCGGCCAAGCCCTTGAGCTCCTTGGGATCGACGCCGGAAATTGCCTTGCCGAGGAACTTGACGCCGGCAACATCACGAACCGCATCGGCAGGGCCGCCCTGCCCTCCGCCCATCGCAAGCTTGCGTTTGGCATCGGCCAGCTCGCGCTCGAGCTTCCGGCGTTCGTCCACCAGCGCCTCAACGCGAGCAAGAACATCCGCCGGCTGCACCTTCAGCGACGTTGCGAGCGATTTGACGCGCTCGTCCTGCTCCGCCAGGTATTCGCGCGCAGATTCGCCGGTGACCGCCTCGATACGACGCACGCCGGCGCCTACCGCGCTTTCGCCAAGAATGCGGATCAGCCCGATCTGCCCCGTCGCGCCGATATGCGTGCCGCCGCAAAGTTCGATCGAATAGGCCTTGCCGGCCTTTGCGCCACGCACGCCCTGGCCCATGGCCACAACGCGAACTTCGTCACCGTATTTCTCGCCGAACAGCGCCATTGCGCCTTCCGCGATCGCGTCATCGACGCTCATCAGGCGGGTCGTGACGGGCGAATTCTGCAACACGATCTCGTTCGCCATGTCCTCGACGACCTTCAGCTCGTCGGCCGTCATCGGCTTTGGATGAGAAACGTCGAAGCGCAGGCGCTCGGGCGCAACCAGCGAGCCCTTCTGAGCCACATGCGTGCCCAACACTTCGCGCAGCGCCTCGTGCAGCAAGTGGGTGGCGGAGTGGTTCGCGCGCAGACGCGAACGGCGCGCATGGTCGACCGTCAACGCAACCGGCTCGCCGGCCTTCACTGTGCCCTCGACAACAGTGCCGATGTGGACGAAGAGGCCCTCGCCCTTCTTCTGGGTGTCGGTGATTTCAACCTTCGCGGTATCGGAGGTGATGACACCGGTATCGCCCATCTGGCCGCCGGACTCGCCGTAGAACGGCGTTTGGTTGACGACGATCTGAACCTTGTCGCCGGCCGACGCAGCATCGACCGCGGCACCGTCCTTCACGATGGCCTGAACAACGCCTTCTGCGGTCTCAGTGTCGTAGCCGAGGAACTCGGACGCGCCGTGCTTTTCCTTGAGTTCAAACCAGATCGTCTCGGTAGCCTTGTCGCCGGAGCCGGCCCAGTGCGAACGCGCCTCGGCCTTCTGGCGTTCCATGGCGTCCGTAAAGCCTGATATGTCGACGCCGATTTCGCGGGCGCGCAGCGCATCCTGTGTCAGATCGAGTGGGAAGCCATAGGTGTCGTAAAGCTTGAACGCGGTTTCGCCGTCGAGCATGTCGCCCTTGCCGAGCGTCGTCGTTGCATCGGAAAGCAGTGAAAGACCACGCTCCAGCGTCTTGCGGAAGCGAGTTTCCTCCAGCTTCAGCGTCTCGGAGATCAGCGATTCCGCACGCACCAGCTCCGGATAGGCGCGACCCATCTCCTGAACGAGTGTCGGCAACAGCTTCCAGATCATCGGTTCCTTGGCACCCAGGAGCTCGGCGTGGCGCATTGCGCGGCGCATGATGCGGCGAAGCACGTAGCCGCGGCCTTCGTTGGACGGCAACACGCCATCGGCAATCAGGAACGCAGAGGAGCGCAGGTGGTCGGCGATGACACGGTGGCTCGCACGGCGCTCGCCCTCGGCCCTTACACCCGTGACCTCCTCGGAAGCCTCGATCAGGGCACGGAACAGGTCAATGTCGTAGTTATCGTGCTTGCCCTGCAGAACTGCCGCGACGCGCTCCAGTCCCATACCGGTATCGATCGACGGACGCGGAAGGTCGATGCGCTCTTCCTTCGTGACCTGCTCGTACTGCATGAAGACGAGGTTCCAGATCTCGATGAAGCGGTCACCATCTTCCTCCGGCGAACCGGGAGGGCCGCCCCAGATATGAGCGCCGTGGTCGTAGAAGATTTCCGAGCATGGGCCGCACGGGCCGGTATCACCCATCGCCCAGAAATTGTCGCTGGTGGGAATACGGATGATCTTCTCGTCCGGCAGGCCTGCGATCTTCTTCCAGAGGTTAAAGGCCTCATCATCCGTGTGATAGACGGTGACCAGCAGCCGCTTGGCGTCGAGCGCAAATTCCTTGGTGATCAGGTTCCAGGCAAGTTCGATCGCCCGCTCCTTGAAGTAATCGCCGAATGAGAAGTTGCCGAGCATCTCGAAGAAGGTGTGGTGGCGTGCGGTGTAGCCAACGTTATCAAGGTCGTTATGCTTGCCGCCGGCGCGGACGCACTTCTGCGCGGTCGAGGCCGTCTTGTATGGACGCTGCTCCAGACCGGTGAAAACGTTCTTGAACTGCACCATGCCGGCATTGGTGAACATCAGCGTCGGATCGTTGCGCGGCACCAACGGGCTCGACGGAACGATTTCGTGGCCGTTCTTCTTGAAGTAGTCGAGGAAGGTCGACCGGATATCATTCACACCGCTCATGCTATGCCCTTCAATGCTGCCGGAAGGCAGGTCAAAACTTAAATCCAGTGGCTTTTATCGCTCGCCTTAACCACTGTCCAGCAGACAAACAAAACCGGCCGCAATCTCATTAGGAATGCGACCGGTTTTGAACTCTGGGAAACCGCCAGGCAAATCAGCCGTCTGCAGCCTCGTCGCCGTCATTTGCATCAGGGCCGCCATTCTGCAGGAAGCGGTCCGCAATCAGGCCAGCATTCTGACGAAGCGCCGTCTCGATCTCGCGCAGGAGATCCGGATTGTCACGCAGGAACAGCTTCGCATTTTCGCGGCCCTGGCCAAGACGCTGGCTATTATAGGAGAACCAGGCCCCTGATTTCTCGACGATACCCGCCTTGACACCAAGGTCGACCAGTTCGCCGGTCTTCGAAACGCCTTCACCATACATGATGTCGAATTCGACCTGCTTGAAGGGAGGCGCCATCTTGTTCTTGACGACCTTGACGCGCGTCTGGTTGCCGATGACCTCTTCCCGCTCCTTGACTGCACCGATACGACGGATGTCGAGGCGAACGGACGCATAGAATTTCAGCGCGTTGCCGCCGGTCGTCGTTTCCGGCGAACCGAACATGACACCAATCTTCATGCGGATCTGGTTGATGAAGATGACCATGGTGTTGGACTTCGAAATCGAAGCCGTCAGCTTGCGCAGCGCCTGGCTCATCAGGCGCGCCTGAAGGCCCGGCAGATTGTCGCCCATTTCGCCTTCGATTTCGGCACGCGGCGTCAGCGCGGCAACCGAGTCGACGACAAGAACGTCGACAGCGCCGGAACGCACCAGCGTATCGGTGATCTCGAGCGCCTGCTCGCCAGTATCCGGCTGCGAGATCAGGAGGTTCTGCAGATCGACACCGAGCTTGCGGGCGTAAACCGGGTCAAGCGCGTGTTCCGCATCGACGAAGGCACAGATGCCACCCTTCTTCTGCGATTCCGCTATCGTCTGCAGCGCCAGCGTCGTCTTACCCGAGCTTTCTGGTCCGTAAATCTCAATGATACGGCCCTTTGGAAGGCCGCCGATGCCGAGCGCTATATCCAACCCGAGAGAACCCGTCGAAACCGTCTCGATCTCGACGACATTCTCATTCGAGCCGAGCTTCATGATTGAGCCCTTGCCGAACGACCGCTCGATCTGTGAGAGTGCCGCTTCAAGTGCCTTGCTTTTGTCCACCGATTTGTCCTCTACAAGCCGCAATGTATTCTGTGACATTCGATCCACCTTTAGGTTATTGAAGCCGCTCAAGCAATGTCGCCAGCGATGGCGATTTTGTACCGCATTTGTTCTCATTGCGCAAGTTGCGTGCAAATAATTGAAACAAAAAGGTAAATTTGCCAGTGTTCTACATTTGTTTTCGTGATGGAAAGCAACGGCTTAGATATAGCGCTCTGGTCGCCAGCCGACCAGCGGCGGCAGGACGATTCGTATCTTTCGACCATGCGGGACGATGAAATGAAGCGGAAGATTCTTGTCCTCGGCGGAGCCCACATCGACAGGCGCGGACGCATCTCAGGCGACACCGTGCCAGGCGCCAGCAATCCAGGCTCATGGTTTGAGGAGCCGGGCGGCGGCGGCTTCAATGCGGCGCGCAACCTTGCCAGGTTGGGCTTCGATGTGACGATGATTTCACCGCGTGGCGGCGATCCGATCGGCGAGATGGTCGGCGAGGCGGCCGACTTCGCTGGGGTTCATGATCGCCCCTTCATTTTCCTGGATCGGAAGACGCCGAGTTACACCGCAATCATCGAGAGCGACGGAAACCTCGTGATTGCGCTTGCCGACATGGATCTCTATCGGATGTTCGTACCGCGGCGCCTTTCGATCCGTGCCGTACGTGACGCCTTTGCCGCCACCGATTTCATTCTCATTGATGCCAACCTGCCGGCAGAGACGCTGGCATCGATCGTCGAGCGCGCAAAAGCTCTCGGCAAGCCGGTGGGCGCGATCGCCATCTCGCCCGCGAAGGCCCTCAAGCTCAAACCATGCATCGAAGGGATCGACTATCTTTTCCTCAACGAGGCCGAGGCTGCCGCATTGACCGGCGAGCGCCCAAACGATCCCGCGCACTGGCCGTCACTGCTGGGTGACATCGGTTTACGCGGTGGCGTCGTCACCCGCGGCCAACGCGAGCTGATCGCCTTCGCGGATCGCCATGTTGTTGCCCAGCAGCCGGCAAACCTCGAAGATGTCGCGGATGTCACCGGTGCGGGTGACTCGCTTGCAGCCGGCGTTATCTCCGGATTGATGCGTGGAATTTCCTTAGCCGATGCCATCAGGGAGGGCGCCGCGGCCGCGGCACTTACCGTACAATCGCCGCATGCCGTCAATGAAAACCTCTCCCCAGATCTCGTGAGGGAGACACTTTCCCTTGTTCCGCCGGCGAGAATTCTGCATTGAAGGCAATACCGATGAAATGGAAGCGACAATGACGAAACCGATCTCCCCCCTCCTGCCGATCGCCTACTCCAAGGAAGTCGCAAGCGCCAAGCAGCGCGGCGCGCCGATCGTGGCGCTTGAATCGACCATCATCACCCATGGCATGCCCTACCCTGGCAACATCGAGATGGCCCGCAGCGTCGAGGCGCTCATTCGTGAGCAGGGCGCGGTCCCAGCCACCATCGCGGTCATTCACGGTACGCTGCATATCGGCCTCGAATCCGACCAGTTGGAGCAACTGGCGCAGGCCAAGGACGTCCTCAAGGTTTCGCGCGCCGATCTCGCCTTTGCGATCGCCGAGCGCCGTCACGGCGCAACGACCGTCGCAGCAACGATGATCGCCGCCGAGCGTGCCGGTATCAAGGTCTTTGCAACGGGTGGCATCGGTGGCGTCCACCGCGGCGCGGAAGAAAGCTTCGATATCTCCGCTGACCTCGAGGAACTCGGCCGCACCAGCGTCATCGTCGTTTGCGCCGGCGCCAAGGCGATCCTCGATATACCGAAGACCCTTGAAGTCCTGGAGACCGCGGGCGTGCCTGTCGTCACCTACGAGAGCGAGGAATTCCCGGCCTTCTGGTCACGCTCGTCCGGATTGCGCAGTCCGCTGACGCTGAACAGCCCGGCTGCCATCGCCAACTTCCAGACTGTACGCGAGCAGCTCGGCATTGACGGCGGCATGCTCATTGCCAATCCGGTGCCGGAGGCAGACGAGATCCCCCGCGAGGAAATGGAAATCTATATCGAGCGCGCCCTCGACAGCGCCGAGCGCGACGAAATCAGCGGCAAGGAAGTAACCCCTTACCTGCTCAGCACGATCTTCGACCTGACCGACGGCCAGAGCCTAAAGACCAACATTGCGTTGGTGGAAAACAATGCTCGACTCGCGGCAGAAATTGCCGTCGCGCTGGCTGGCTGAGTTCGAAAAAGGGGCGCTGCGGCGCCCCTTAACTGTCCAGCGTCTCCTTGACGACGACGGCAAGCTGCTTGAGGGAGAACGGCTTCGGCAGGAAGCCGAACTTGGAATCCGGCGGCAGGTTGCGGGCAAACGCGTCTTCGGCATAGCCTGAAACGAAGATGAATTTCAGGTTCGGATAGTTCTTGCGCAGTTCGCGCAGCAGCGATGGACCATCCATCTCCGGCATCACGACATCCGAAACGACGATGTCGACCTTACCCTCGAGCTCGTCCATGATATCGAGCGCCTCGATGCCGGACCCGGCCTCGTAAACCGTATAGCCGCGCGTCTCAAGCATGCGCTTGCCGCCGCGACGCACCGCTTCCTCATCCTCGACCAGCAGGATCACAGCCGAGCCTGTCAGATCCTCGGGCTGCTCCACCGCGGCGGGCGCCTGTTCCGCAGGTGTGCCGATAGTAGGCGTGACGGCATCGCCTTCCGCGGCAACCGCTGGCTCGACAATGTGGCGCGGCAGGAAGACGCGGAACGTCGTGCCTTTGCCAACTTCCGACTCCGGCTGAATGTAGCCGCCCGATTGCTTGACGATGCCGTAAACCATCGCGAGGCCAAGGCCCGTTCCCTTGCCCACTTCCTTCGTCGTGAAGAAGGGCTCGAAAATCTTGTCCATGATCTCAGGCGCAATGCCGGTCCCGTTGTCCGAGACCTCGATGAGGACCATGTCCTCATGCGGCATGTAGGAATAGTTGAAAGCCGCCACCTCTGCCGCCGTCACGTTCTTCGTGCGAAGCGTCAGCTTCCCGCCCTGCGGCATCGCATCTCGCGCGTTGACGCAGAGGTTTATCAGCACCTGCTCGAACTGCGACAGGTCGGTCTTCACAGGCCAGAGATCACGGCCATACTCGACGTCGAGCTTTACGTTGGTACCGGACAGCAGGCGATCGACCAGCATCCTGAGGTCGCCAACCACATCGGTGAGATTGAGCACCGTCGGCCGCATCGTCTGCTTGCGCGAGAACGCCAGCAGTTGCCGCACGAGCACGGCCGCGCGATTGGCGTTGCGCTTGATTTCCATCAGATCCGCAAAGCCAGGGTCCGCCGGCCGGGCCTGCAGCAGCAGATGATCGGAGGACAGCAGGATCGCGGTCAGGACGTTGTTGAAGTCGTGCGCGATCCCGCCCGCGAGTGTGCCGACCGCATTCATCTTCTGCGTCTGCGCCATCTGCGCTTCGAGCGCCTTCTGCTCAGTCACCTCGACGGCATAGACGATCGCCGCCTCTTCCGGCGTCTCGTCGCTCTGGTCGATCACCGCGTTGACGTAGAAGCGGAAATGGCGTGCTTCATCGGTTGGCGTGCGCGAGTCGATCGGCGGGATATCGCCCTGGCGGTCCTTCGCCGCCGCGAGCGCCTGCTGCAGTTTGGATTTGTCGCTGTCCTGCACAATGACTTCGAGCAGCGCGCCGTTCTCGACATCATCTCGGGAAACGATACCCGAAAACAGCTTCAGGAATGGGGCATTGGTTCGCAGGATCCTGCCTGCCCCATCCACCGAGGCAATCGCCATCGGCGTGTTGTTGAAAAAGCGGGTGAATCGCATCGCGGCGGCCGAGGCGGACTGATCGTTCTCGCCGCTCTTCTGCCGCGTCAGTACGATCGACCGGCTCTCTCCAGGAGCGCCATCGCGCATCGACGTCACGCTGTGGACGATCTGCGCCGGCAGGCTCTGGCCGTTCATCTTCTTCAAGTCGAGATCGAGCGTCACCGTCTTTTTCAGGCCCGGATCGGCCTGCACCGACTGAATAAGCGCAAGCCCCTCGCCCGCGACAAAATCGCCGATCGTGACCGAACCCGGAACGAACTTGGTAAGATCGATGCCAAGCCATTCCGCCAGCGTTGCGTTGAGGTAGAAGATCTCTCCCTTGCGGCCGGCCGAAAAGAACCCGGCTGGTGCGTGGTCGAGATAGTCGATCGCATTCTGCAGTTCCTTGAAGAACCGCTCCTGATCGTCGCGCTCGGAGGTAATGTCGCTGATCTGCCAAATGTGGAGCGGCTTGCGTCCGATCTCCTCGCTCTGCAGGGTCCGTGCTTTCAGGCGGTACCAATGCGCTCCGGAACCGTTTGTCGAGGGGCCCAGGGACCGCAGCAGGCGGAATTCTTCGCTCCCCTCCCGGCCTTCGCGAAGCCCGTTGGAAAGGCGATAGAGCGCCTCGTTCGATTCCCGATGACGCGACAGCAGCGCTTCGAGCGTCTGAACTTCCGTCGACTTGCGAGCGCCCGTCAACTCGCCATAGGCCGCGTTCGCATAAACGATACGGCCTTTGTCGTCGGTGATGAGAGAGCCGTCGGGGTGACTGTTCAAAAATGCCCGCGCCAGGCTGTCGGACTGCCGCTGCGGCATGACTTCGATAAAGCCGATCACCGACGACACGAGGAAGAAGATCCCGACCATGGCAAGCACGCCGAGAACGCCGAGCACCATTTCGTTGTCGAGAGAACTCTTGAAAACGACGAACGCCGCGGCTGCGCCGATCAGCACAAGGGCCAGCAGGATGATCCGCAAAGCCGTTCCCGTGCGGCCCCCGCGGTCCAAGAGCGGTTCGCTATAATCGTCGGCCTGACGCGGTCTCGTCATCTATTCCCTCGCATGGCCTGCCGGGCTTCACTCGTAACAAGGAGACAAAGCAGGAATCAGGCGCCTTTTCCTTCTTACCAATTTGCGGTCTCCGCAAAAACACTGCTCTCTGTGAAGACTGATTGAATTCACAACGAAGAGCGCCAATTTCGCCATTAAAATGCGTTGTTAAGAAAGCATGTTCGAATTCCACTTCGGGTTGGCATGACTGGACAAGGCCATCACGACTTGTCTACGAAGTGGTAAAAGTCGCCATGTGGTTCAAAACCGCGAAGGGAGTAAGCCAAGATGTTCGATGATCTCATGGGAGCCTATGGGAGCCGCTTCCTTCTCGCCGCCGGCGGCGTTGGCATAGCTCTATTACTGCTGATCGTCGTGCTCTGGTTCATGCGTAACCGCGCACCTTCGCCCTTCCTTCGGGGGGGCCGCAACCGCCAACCACGGCTGCAGGTCCTCGATGCAGCCGCCGTCGATGCGCGCCGCCGCCTCGTCCTCGTCCGTCGGGATGACGTCGAGCATCTGATCATGATCGGCGGGCCGACCGATATCGTCATCGAGAGCAGGATTGGTGAGGCCACCGACAAGTCCGCACCGGTCGAGGCAACTGCTCAACCAGCCCCAGCCCTGGTGGCGCCGGCTCCCGCCCCTATCGCGCCACCACAGCTCGAGGCAGCGCCAGAGCCGCCGGCGCCCGTTCACATCGTACCGACCGAATCCCAGTATGTGCCCCCGGTCCGCGGTCATACGCCATCCGAACCCTACGTGCCCGAACGTGCGCCGATCGAAGCCAGGCCAGAACCGGTCATGGTTGCGACTCCCGCCTCGCCTGCGCCCGTCATCGCCGAACGTGAGCGTGCCCCACGCCCAGCGCCGTCTTTCGACCCGCGTCCTGAACCGCGACCGGCACCAGCCCCGATCGAAGCCTCGGCCGCGGCAGACATCCTCGATTCCGCCCGTCAACGCGTTTTGCCGCAGCAGCGCATCGAGCCGCAGGTGACGCAGCCTTCCGTCCGGAGCACTCCCGCGCCCGCACAGCCGTCATCGGCGTTCGTCGAGGTCGGCACGCTGGCGCCTGCCGCGCAGCCGAGCGACTTCCAGCGCATTCTCGAAGAGGAAATGACGAGCACGCTTGCCGCCGAGCGTATTGTGCCGACGCCACAGGCGCCCGCCGCAAAACCCGGTCCGGCGTCAGGCAACCAGCCTCGCCGCGATCCTGAAATGGCGCCGCTCACCGGCGCGGATGCCGCTCTTCAAAACGAAGTCGCACGCATTTTCGGCGAGATGAGCGTTAACCGCGACAAGTAGCGGATCAACCGAACAAAACAAAAAGGGCACCACGGTTTGCGTCGCGGTGCCCTTTTTGTTGTCGGTATGTAGGGACTTATTCGTCCCGGTAGACTTTTTCCCGCCGCTCGTGCCGCTCTTGAGCCTCGATAGACAGCGTCGCAATCGGTCGAGCATCAAGCCGCTTGAGCCCGATCGGCTCTCCGGTCTCCTCGCAATAGCCGTAGGTGCCGTCTTCGATACGTTGCAGTGCTGCGTCGATCTTGGAAATCAGCTTTCTCTGGCGATCGCGGGCGCGCAGTTCGATGGCCCGGTCGGTTTCGGACGATGCCCTGTCAGCAAGATCCGGGTGGTTTGCGCTTTCCTCGGCCAAGTGGTCGAGGGTTTCGCGCGCCTCTCTGAGGATGTCATTCTTCCAGGCGACCAGCTTGGCTCTGAAGTAAGCCCGCTGATTGCCGTTCATGAACTCTTCCTCTTCCGAGGGTACGTAGTTGCTAAGATCGATCTTCTCACTCAACGCGATTCTCCTGAAGCAGATCTCATGTGGCGGGTGTATATCGCGAGCACTACTGGTGATTCAAGCCAAATACGCTAGGTAAACAGTTTTTTAAATCTGTCATATTTTTGAGCTAACAGACTATTTTCTCACCACTATTCCCCCGAACGCCTATTCGCCTCCCGGTAACTCCGCACTTTCCTACCCGGATTTGGCCGCAACACCTGGCGCTGCGGTTGACGTGCGTGCCGCCGACCCGCTACTGAAAAAGTCCCTTCGACGTGGATTTTCCTATGGCTGCAATCACGCCTCCACCCTCCCGGATCTATCTGCTGCGGCATGCCGAAGCCGCTTGGGCAACACCCGGGCAGCGTGATTTCGACCGTCCCCTGAACGCGAAAGGCTATGCAGACGCCGAGCTCATCGCCGACAAAGCGGCGGACAAGGGGTACCGGCCGGATCTGCTTCTGAGCTCGACGGCAGCGCGTTGCCGCGATACTGCCGACGCGGTGCATCGGGCCATGGGCTCCACGCTCGAGCTTCGATTCGTCGATGAACTCTACAATGCATCGCCTGATATCTACCTCGAGATCATCGACGCCCAGGAGGCGCTCGGCTCTGTCATGCTTGTCGGCCACAATCCGACCATGGAGCAGACGCTTGAAGCGCTGATCGGTCACGAGGCGCTCCATCAGGCATTGCCGACAGGCTTTCCGACTGCCGGACTTGCGGTTTTGGACTATGACAGCGAGTTGACAGGCTGGCAGCTCGTTGATTTCGTGATCGACTAAGGTCTTTTCGCGGAACGTCTTTTCGCGTCGATCTGCCCTTCCTATATGGCTTGTCACGATTAGAAACCGGAACTCCGCCTTGCCGCCCAGCCTGACCTCCCTCTCCGATGACGCGCGCATCGCCCTGGACAATTTCGCGGACCGGGCATCGGGCCTCATCAATCCCACGGTGCGCCTTGGCGTCACTGGCTTGTCGCGTTCCGGCAAGACGGTCTTCATTTCCTCGCTGCTTCACAATCTGCTGCACGGCGGGCGGCTGCCTCTCTTCGAGCCAGTGCAGTCAGGTCGTGTCTCGGCGGTGCGTCTTGAGCAGCAGCCGGATGATGCCGTGCCGCGCTTCCAGTACGAAGATCACATCCGCTCACTCGTGAAGGACCGCGTTTGGCCCGATTCGACGCGAGCAATCTCTGAACTGCGCATTACGCTCGAATACCAGAGCGCCAGCGGCTGGAACCGGCTCTTCTCGCCCGGCCGCCTGTCGATCGACATTGTCGATTATCCGGGCGAGTGGCTTCTTGACCTTCCGTTGCTTGGAAAGGACTATCGGACGTTTTGCGAAGAGACGATCGCCTTGGCCGGAACGGGCATTCGTGCGGAACTCTCACGCGCCTGGCTTGCCCTTACACGCGCCACAGATAGCAACGCCCCGGCAGACGAAATGCGGGCTCGCGACCTCGCCACCGCTTTTGCCGATTATCTGAAAGCCTGCAAAGCCGATGAACGCTCGCTTTCCACGCTGCCGCCTGGCCGCTTCCTGCTACCCGGCGATCTCGACGGCTCTCCTGCCCTGACCTTCGCGCCGCTTGCACTCACGCCGGAAGCCAAGCCGCAAAAGGGATCGCTTTGGGCGATGATGGAACGACGCTATGAGGCCTACAAATCCGTCGTCGTGAAGCCCTTCTTTCGCGAACACTTCGCCCGTCTCGACAGGCAGATTGTCCTCGTCGATGCGCTGCAAGCCATCAACCGTGGTCCGGAGGCCGTGCAGGACCTCGAACGCGCCCTGACGGACGTTCTGGCCTGCTTCCGCTCGGGCACGAACTCATGGCTGACGTCGCTGCTTGGCCGCCGTATCGATCGCGTCCTTGTCGCCGCAACCAAAGCTGACCACCTGCACCATGAAAGCCATGACCGGCTCGACGCCCTCACCCGCCGCCTGGTCGACCGTGCCGTCCAACGCATTGGTGTCACGGGCGCGGGAATCGACGTCATGGCACTGGCTTCGGTCCGCGCCACGCGCGAAGCGACGGTGAAACGCGACGGCCATGACCTCCCGGTCATCGTCGGAACACCGATGGCAGGCGAGACTATCGGTGGAGAGAGCTTTGACGGCCACAAGAAGACGGCAATCTTTCCGGGCGACCTGCCGGCAGACCCGGAGAACCTGTTCGAGCGTATCGAATCCGGAGAAAATATCGTGCTGCCCGATGTCAGCGTTGTCCGTTTTCGGCCGCCGCACCTCGAAGAGACCGGTGGCGGCATAAAGCTTTCGGTCCCGCATATTCGCCTCGACCGTGCCATGCAGTTTCTGTTCGGAGATCGCCTCGCATGATCAAGCCGCCCTCCGAACACCCCGCACAGCGCGCGCCGGCCGCCTTCTCCTACGAGGAGGACACGCCCTCCACGCCTGTCACGACCAAACACAGCCCGCGAAAGCCCGGTAGCTTCACGGACGATGTCGTGCTGACCGCCGACGAGGACGATCCATTCCTCAACCCCGAAAAGGATGTCCCTCCAATTGCTGTCGCGCTGCCGCGCAAGCGTGGCACCTCATTCGCGAAAATCGCTGCCGCCGCTTTCGGCGTTCTCTTCTCCCTCGCCTTCGGGCTTTGGACCGACAGCCTCATCCGCAATCTTTTCAGCCGCGCGGATTGGCTCGGCTATGCGGCCCTTGGAGCGCTCGCAATCGGCATTCTGGCGGTGATTGCCATCGTCGTTCGTGAAACGGCGGGCATGATGCGGTTGGCGGCCGTGCAGGAAATCAAGGCGGAAGCTGAGGCCGCCATGGTGGAGACGAAGCCGGCGAAGGCACGTGCGCTGGTCAAGCGGCTGGAATCGTTGCTCTCCGGAAAGCCGGAGACGGCGAAGGGCCGGGCCACGTTGAAGGCGGCCGAAGGCGACATCATCGACGCACCGCATCTCATCGCCCTCGCGGAACGCGAGCTTCTGATACCGCTCGACCGGCAGGCGCGGGCCCTGATCGTCAACGCTTCGAAACGCGTCTCCATCGTCACCGCCGTCAGCCCGCGCGCGATCGTCGATCTCCTGTACGTGCTCTACGAGGCGGCCCGGCTTGTCCGAGCCATGGCGGATCTTTATGGCGGCCGGCCGGGAACGCTGGGCATGATCCGGCTGATGCGTGATGTTCTAGCGCACCTCGCCGTGACCGGCTCGATCGCGGTCGGCGATAGCCTCGTGCAGCAGGTACTTGGCCATGGATTGGCGTCGAAGCTGTCGGCGCGCCTCGGCGAAGGCGTCATCAACGGCCTGATGACGGCCCGCATCGGGATCGCGGCGATGGATCTTTGCCGTCCCCTTTCTTTTCACGCGCTGAAACGTCCGGGAATCGGCGATTTCATCGGGGACCTGACACCGTCCATGACAGCGCGCGACAAGAATTCCTGAGAATTGAAACTTTCGTCGCGCCTGCCGTGGCAGAAGCGCTGCACCAAAATACTCGTCAAGAATTCAACGCACTAACATTCCGCGCCGTCCTCTGCGAGCCGCGGAATTACTTGCTGCTCATTGCTTTTCGGCCTAAAAGAAACCAAGCATTAACCATTCTTCGGCAAAACTTGAACCTAGTTAAGCGATGGTGTCGCTAGGGAAAATCCATGTATTCGCGCAAGTTTCTTCTTCTTTTCGGCCTGGCTGCGGCGGCGTTGTCACCGGCCGCCGACATGGCTTCGTCGGCGACTGCGGCGACACGTGACAAAGCCTTTTTCGAGTCTGTCGCCGGCACTTGGCGCGGTCCCGGCGAGATCGTTGCCGGAAAGTACAAAGGCACGAAATTCACCTGCAATCTGGTGGGCGAACCAGTGAGCGCCGGAGGTGCTGGCATCAAGCTCGACGGAAGCTGCAGGGTCGGCGTCTTCAAGCAGCCGATGACCGCGCTCATCACCCAGTCGGGGAGTTCCTACAAAGGGAAGTTTCTTGACGGCGCCGAAGGCAAGGGGCTCGACGTCGTGTCAGGTGCTGTCACACAGGATACCGTCGTCGTCGGCCTCAATCGTTCCAAGCTCAACGGCGCCATGATCGCCCGTGTCCGTGACGACAAGACCATGAACGTCACCGTTTCGGTCAAGGTCGAAAGCCAGATGATCCCCGTCATCGGCCTGACGCTGACGCGCCAGGTCGACGAAATCACGGTCGGCTCTGTCGAATAGCGTTCCAACCCCAGACATTCCAAAAGCGGCGGATTTTCCTGCGGATTTTCCGCCGCTTTTGCATTTCAGGCGATATGCCACCAAGCGCTGCTTTGATCGGCCACTTCGATCCCCTGCACATCGGCCTTCGCCAGCCACTCGAGAACGGTTGTTCCTTCGACAAGCATGTCAGGCGCAAAATCGGCAAGCGGCATCAGCACGAAGCCACGGTCCTTCATGCGCGGGTGCGGTAGCTCAAGTCGCGGTGCCGATTGCACCACATCAGCGTAGGTCAGGACATCAATATCGAGCGTTCGCGGCCCCCACCGCTCGATACGCTCGCGCTTCATCGCCCGTTCGATATCGAGGCAGACGTCGAGAAGCGCCTCGGGGCCAAGCGTTGTCTGGATTTCAGCACAAGCGTTGAAGAAATAGGACTGGTCGGTCTTTCCCCATGGCGGCGTCCGATAGAGCCGCGACACGGCTACCACACGACAATCGGAGCGCTGGTCAAGCGCCCTCAATGCCACGGCCATCGCGTGCACAGGCTCGCCGAGATTGCCGCCAAGGCCGAGTGTTGCCGTCTTGAAAATGGACTCAGGCAAAGTGTTCGACGCTCACCTGAACGAAATCCAGAACGCCCGGCACCGGCGCGTTCGGCTTGCGCACCGTAATCTTTGCACGCTTGATTTGCGGAAACTTCGAACACAGCCCTTTGGCGATATCAAGCGCAAGCGCCTCGATCAGATAGCGACGCTTGCCCGTCACGATCTCCTCGATCACGGTGAAGGCAATGCCATAATTGACCGTGTCATTGATGGAATCGCTCTCCAGGGCGTCGCCGGCGACGACGTCGAGCTCGGCATCCACAAAGAAGCGCTGGCCGAGGAACTCCTCTTCGTCGTGAACGCCATGGCGGGCAAAGAAGGCACAGTTCTGAAGCGTGATGGTGTAGGTGGTGCTCATGCCAATTGTCCCTGCTCAAAGCTATAGCGCGCCGCGAGCATAGCATCGGCGATGGCCAAAGCGTCCTTGTTGATTGCGACATCGTGTACACGAAAAATGCTAGCCCCCGCCAAACGCAACAATACGCTTGTCGCAGCCGTTCCCACATCCCGATCGGCGGCTTCCCGACCTGTGATCGCGCCGACGAAACGCTTGCGCGACGTGCCGGCAAGCAGCGGCAACCCCAAGCGGCGCAGTTCTCCGAAACGCGCCATCAGTTCCACATTCTCCTGTATATCCTTGGCAAAGCCGAAGCCCGGATCCAGTACGATGCGATCCTTGGGCACGCCGGCCGCCGAAGCGAGCGCGAGCGAGCGCTCCAGGAAGTAGAACTGGTCTCCGATCACATCCGGAAGCTTCTCCCGATCGCGGCCGGTATGCATCAGGCACAGTCCCGCACTGGTATCGGCTGCGATCCTTCCCACCTCCGGCTCCTTCTGCAACCCGAATACGTCGTTGATTACATGCGCGCCTGCAGCGACGGCAAGCCGGGCGGTCTCAGCGCGATAGGTGTCGATCGAGATCAAGGCATCGGTCTTGCCGCGCAACGCCTCGATCACCGGCAGCACCCGGGCCTGCTCTTCCAGCGGAGTGACGACGTCTGCGCCGGGGCGCGTCGATTCACCGCCAATGTCGATGATCTCAGCGCCATCGCTTACCGCCTGGAGCGCATACGTCACGGCCGCATCGACCGTCTCGTATCGCCCGCCGTCCGAGAAAGAATCCGGTGTCACGTTGACGATCGCCATAAGGACGGCGCGCGCGCCCAGTTCGATCTCGCGGCCATGCCCGACGCGCCAGAAACTGCTCTCAAGCTGTGCCAACGGCATTCATCCTATCGATCGAAAAAGGCGCCCATGATCTTGCACTGGCCGTGGCTATGCCCCAAGCTCCGGCAAACTTCAACATGAGTATCTGCAGAATGCATTCCGTACCGCGTTATATGCCCCTCCTCCTCGGCTTTTCCATGGCCGTAGCGGCGTGCAGCCCCGCTGCCGCCACCGTAATCGCGACGCGAAGCTATTCCTATTTTCCCATCAAGGGCAAAACCGCGGACCAACTCGACCAGCAACTGAGCATCAACGGGCCGACGGCCAGTGGCTCGTCCGCCCGCCACCCGGGTGCGACCAAGATCCGCTTCGGCGGCGATGCGACCTATGTTCAGGCCGGAGGGCGCTGCCGCGTCTCCAGCGCCAAGGTCACCGTCCATACGCAGATAATCCTGCCCCGCTGGACCGACCGCAAGGGTGCCAGCAAGCAGTTGTCGATCATCTGGGATGCACTTGCGAGCGACATCAAGCGGCACGAGGAGCGCCATGCAGAGATCGCGCGAAACCAGGCGCGTGTCATGGAAAAGCAGATCCTCGCGCTTCCACCGCAGCGCAGCTGCGAGCGTATGCAGGAGCTCGTCACCGACGTCTCGACCCGCGGCATCGATGAGCACGACAGGTTGCAGGCCCGATTCGACCGAATCGAAGCCGTCAATTTTCAAAGTCGAATGATGAGACTTCTGAACGATCGGATTAAAATATCCGGCGGCGCAAGGTAGCTGATTCTCAAGCTTAACGCGATCACAAAAGGTTAGCCGCGTAACAAAACTTGTGCGAAACCGCAATCGCCCCAGTGATTTAGTGGTTATTTCTCGGTCTAGCTAAATCAACCATAACGCGGTAATATTCAAACATTCGAAAGTTCAGGTCCGTAAGCCCGAACTTTCGCTCCTGGGTTCTCCTGGCGCGTTGCGAAGCCGCGGATGATCCTCCCTCGTCCGCAGGTAATGCGCCTACCTCGCCTCGCTCGTCTAACGGCAAGCGAGGCTTTTTTTGGACTGTGGTGGAATCAGGCCTGCCGCTCGGGCACGTGAACGATGAGCCCGTCCAGAGCCGCCTTCATTCTGATCTGACAGGAGAGGCGCGACGTCGGACGCACGTCAAAGGCGAAATCGAGCATGTCCTCTTCCATCGCCTCAGGCGAGCCGACGCGTTCCGTCCATTCGTCGTCGACGTAGACGTGACAGGTCGCGCAGGCACATGCGCCGCCGCATTCGGCCTCGATACCTGGTACCGAATTGCGCACGGCATTTTCCATAACGGTCGATCCCTGATCGACATCAAGATCGAAGCGCGTGCCGTCGAAGGCGACAATGGTCAGTTTGGGCATGATGATTTCCGGTGGTCGTCAATGGGAGGGTTTGGATTTTTTCTTCCAACAAATCGCCGAGGCAGTCAACATCGACCGCTCGGTGTCCTTCATCACAGATTGAGAAGCGACGCGCTTGTCAAAATGCGCCATGCCGGCGGTCACAAAAAGACCCGCTGCACCGAAATGGATCAGCGGGCTTCTATTTCGTCAGATTTATAGAACTCAGCGGCAAAGCTTGAGGATAAAATTCTCCGCTTCGATCACGGCAATACCGACCGCCGCCATGCTGGCCGCGTCGCCGCAATTGCCCTCAAGCGCCTCGGCAGCCGCATGGACGCGAAACGCCCCGACCGCTCCGGCCGCGCCCTTGAGGCGATGGGCCGCGGTTTCAACGATCTTGGCGTCACCGGACGATATTTCCTGCAGGCAGGCCCGCGCCTGACGCGCAAACATTTGCAGAACTTCGATTTCCAGGCTCTTGTCGCCCATTGTCTGGTTTGCCAGATGCACCAGATCTACCGGACGCTCCTGCGAAGGCCGAGGTCCCTTGCAAATGTCGGGCGCCGCAAACGCAATACTGACTGCTGCCATGTGCCAATCCTCCGTCGTCCATGCCGACTTTCCACAAAAGTGCGGGCACCGAGTGGCCATCGCGTTAAATTCCGGCACATTCAGGGCGGATTTCTTGAGGTATGGTTAACGCCAGCTAAACGTCTCTAACGCCTTGGTTTCAAGGGCCCGCTTTTATTAAATGATGTTAACAAGACCTTATTATCCGGGAATTTGAGCGGTTGCGTTAATTGTCTAGCAGTCCCGGATGTGTCACTACGATACTACTGGGCGAGCTTTCCGGTACCTGCCTTTGCTCGCCAAGTGGATAATGGTAATGTTTTGATACCGTCTGTATGAAAAAGCAGCTATCCACTCTGAAATGATATGCTTATCCGTCCTCGGCAATGTGGACGGGCGGGCTCAGAGGCTAAGGTTTTGTGCGGGCTCGGCGGGAAGCCCGAGGCGTTGTTGAACCGGCTGGGATGTAACGAGGCGTAACGTAAATGGCGAACAACAAGTACAGCGAGTCGATCGAGGACAAGGCGTTCAAGGCATTGGACGAGGCGCTCCAGATCGACTTCGGAGAAGACGATACGCTGTCTCGCAACGGCAAGACCGACGCCCCGGAGGCCAAATTGTCCGAAACACCGAGTGCCCGCAATCAACAAGGCTCCAAGGAGCGCGCGCGCCCCGCCAATACGCCTCGCCAGCCCGAGCAGCCGTCTCGCGCCCCGTCCTTCGCCGCCAACGACGCCAACCGCATATCGCCGGCTACGCTTCTCAAGTCCCTGGAGACCGGCTCCAGCCGATCGGCTGTTCGCAACGCAACCATTGTGTCGCTGCTTTGGATCGTCGGCGGTCTCGGCCTCATGGCCCTGCTCTATTCGCCGCAGATCTGGCAGATCCGCTCGATCGCCGATCTTTTGGCTCTTCCGGGCATTGTTGCCGGCCTCATCGGCATCATCGTGCCGGTGTTGCTGTTCTATGCCTTTGCCGTCATGATGGCGCGCGCCCAGGACATGCGCAACGCAGCACGCTCCATGGCCGAAGTTGCGCTTCGCCTCTCCGAGCCCGAGACCGTCGCTTCCGAACGCATCATGACGGTCGGCCAGGCCGTTCGCCGCGAAGTCTCGGCGATGAACGAAGGCATCGAACGCACCATCGCACGCGCTTCGGAGCTTGAAACCCTCGTCCACTCCGAGGTCAACGCCCTCGAGCGCAGCTACGCCGACAATGAATTGCGCGTGCGCGGCCTCGTCCATGAACTCGGGTCGGAGCGCGAAGCGATCGTCAACCACGCTGAGCGTATCCGCACGTCGATCTCGGGCGTGCATGATCAGCTCAAGGAAGACCTCTCTCTTGCCACGGAAGAGATCGCGATACGCCTTGCGACCTCGGGCGAAGCATTCGCCTCGATGATCGACACGCGCGCCGCGGCGATCACCGAAAAGTCGGAATCGGCCATCCAGTCGCTCGGCACGCTGCTTGCGGCAAAGACGGATTCACTGCTGCAAACGCTCACCTCCTCCGGATTCGCGCTCACCAACGAATTCGACACGCGGCTGGATACCCTGGCGTCGAGCCTGAGCGAGCATGGAGAGCTTGTCCTTCGGCAGTTCGAGACGCGTGCGTCCACGATGGACAGCAACGCAGAGAAGCTGAACGCCGCGCTGAACGACCGTGCCCGCCAGTTGAACGAAATCCTGATCGCCCGCACCCGCGAGATCAACGAGAGCCTGACTGGTGGCGAGCGCACGATCAGCACCACGCTTGATGACGTTCTCTCCAAGCTCAACAGCGCGCTCGACGAGAAGGGTTCGACCTTCCGCCAGAGCCTGCAGTCGAGCGTCGACGACACCATCATGGATCTCGACCTTCGTTCCGGCTTCTTTGACGAACGGCTGCAAGCGACTGTCGCGCAGCTCTCGACCTCGTTCGATGACCGCGTCGCGGAATTCGCCAATGCCTTCGACAAGCGTGCCGGCTCGCTCGACACGAAGCTCATGGAGAGCCTCAACCGCATCAACGACACCATGACCGGCGGTTCGGAGTCGCTGAACGGCATTTTGAGCTCGAGCATCGAACGCCTTGGCGCGTCGCTGACCGATCAATCGTTCGCACTGGCCACTGCCCTCGCGACCAGCCAGGAAGTTATGGAAAGCTCGCTGGCAGGCAAGGTCTCCGAGGTCACCGAGGCTATCCATACCCACACGACAGGCATGACCTCGGCGTTGAGCCACGCCACGTCCGAAATCTCCCTGGCGCTTGCGTCGGGCACCTCGGAACTCCACAATAATCTCTCCGCACGCGCGACAGAGTTCCGCGAAACATTGCTGTCCACGACCTCCGATCTCAGCTCGGCCGTCTCCGCGGGCACCGAGCAAATTACTTCGGCCTTCGGCCGCGCCGACGATCTGAACACGATGATCTCCAAGCGCGCTGCCGATATCACGCACGCGCTCGATTCCGCGCATGAGCGGATCGACGGCGTGATGACCGATCGCGGAGGCGCGCTGACTGCCGCCCTTGCCGACAGCCACGACCGCTTTGAGAGCACCCTGGCAAGCCGCTCGGACGCAATCATCAGCGCCGTCTCGGGCAGCCATGAGCGCCTTGCGGACGCACTCGACGACAAGGCCATGACGCTGGCCATCTCGCTGGATGAGAGCCAGAACCGCTTCGAGGATGCGATCGCCAAGCGTGCGGAAGCGATTGCCGCTTCGATCGCCAGCGGCCATGAGAAGCTCGCCGATACTCTTGATGACAAGGCAATGGCCCTCGCCATCTCCCTCAACGAAGGCCAGTCGCGCATTGAAGACACGCTCGGCCATCACGCCGAAACGATCAGCAACTCGCTTGCCGGCGGACACGACCGGATCACCGAGGCGCTTGATGACCGTGTCATGGCGCTTACGGTATCGTTGAACGAAGGTCATAGCCGCATCGACGAGGCGCTTGCCCGGCGCGTCGATACCATCGCGAATTCGATTGCTACGGTCCAGGACCGCCTCTCGGATACGCTGGACGAGAAGGCCATGGCGCTCGCGATCTCCTTCGGAGAAAGCCAGAGCCGTTTTGACGATGCACTGGAAGCCCGCACCAACGCCTTGCTCGACACCGTGGCCGGCGCCGAGTCCCGGGTTGCCGGCGCCCTCGTCGACAAGTCGGACGCCATCCGCAGCGCCTACACGGAAAGCCAGGAGCGCCTCGAGCGTTCCCTGAACGAACACGCATCGACGCTTGCCGGCACGCTGTCGAGCGGCAGCGATCGGATCGAGCAGCTGGCTGGCAGCGCCGCGGCCCGCATCGAATACAACCTCAGCAATGCGCATCAGAAATTGGAAACACTGCACGGCGACGCTGCCGCCCGCATCGAAGGCGGTCTTGCGGCTGCGCATGATCGTTTCGAAGCCCTGACCGGCAATGCCGCTACGCGCATCGAAAGCGGCTTGGACTCGGCCCATGAACGCATCCGTTCGACCCTGGCCGATCGCGAGCAGGCTATCAACCTCGCCCTCACCGACGCCCACAGCCGTATCAGCGATACGCTCTCCGATCAGGCGACGACGATCAGCGCCTCGATTGCCACCAGCGTCGGCATGCTGGAAATGTCCCTGGAAGACCATGAAGTCTCGCTTCGCCAGGCGATCGACAACAGTGGCCGGGCCCTGGAAGACCGCCTGCGCGACAGCACCGGTCACATCGCCGGCCGTTTCCAGGAGGCTGCTGGCGAGATCTCACGTTCGGCAGAGACCTTCTCTTCACAGCTCGACCAGTCGATCGAGGGCATGACGGGCCGCTTTGCGGAAACCGGCTCGCGCGTCGAGGCCGGCCTTGCCGCCCTCGAAAACCGCATCCGTGACGGCGTCGGCGGCGTGGCCGAGCAGGTCGACGCCGCTGGCGGTCGCCTCTCCAGCACTTTGTCCGACGGCATTTCCCGCCTCGGAACGCTCGGCGAAGACGCAACGAACCGTATCGCTGCGGCGATCAACGACAGCGCTACGAAGTTTACCGAAACGATCGATGGCCGCACCGCCAACCTCACCTCGGAGATCGACTCCCGTACGGTCAGCATCGACGAGGCGATGGAACGCGGCAGCGTCCGCATCGAGGAGCGCCTGTCCACGATGGACCGGGCCCTCACAGTCGGCCTCGACGCCGTCAATCGCACGATCGAAGGTAAGGCTGCCGGGCTCGCCGCTTCGCTGCGCAGCGCCGTCGCCGAGACGACGAAGGGCATCGACGACGAAGCAGCCCGCGCCGCCGAAAACCTAGGCCGCACCGGCCAGCAGTTTGCCGAAGGCCTCGACGCCAAGAGCAACGAGTTCGCCCGCACGATCGAAGAGCGTTCCGAGCAGATCGTCGGCCGCGTCTCCGACGCCCAGAACCGTTTGGCCGGCCAGGCAGCCGCCGTTGCCCAGACTTTCTCGGAAGCCGGCAATGCCATTATCAAGAAGGTCGCCGAGGCCGAGACCCTCGTCAGTGGCCAGGTTGGCGCTATTTCCCGCGCCCTCGGCGACGCCCAAGCGACTTTCGAAAACCATGGTGCCGGTATCCGCACGACGATTTCCGACGCAAGTCAGGAAATTACCTCAACCATGGCAGACGTCGAACGTGCTCTGGAAGCACGTGGCAATGCAATCCGTTCGAACCTCGAGGATCGCACGCGCGAAATCGACTCGACTCTGACCAATGTCGAAAAGGCGCTCGAGGCGCGTGGCGACGCCATCCGCTCGACGCTCGACGATCGCACCCGCGAGCTCAATTCGATGCTGTCCGGTCGTTCCACGGAGCTGTCGCGCATTCTCGAGGAGACGGCGCGGCCGCTGATCGACCGCTATGCCGAAGCAGGCAAGGACGCCGCCGCGCGCATTACGACAGCGACGGAACGCAGCACCGAGCGCCTGCGCAGTGAGAATGAGGCGCTCGTCAACGCAATCACGGCACGGACCGAAAGCGCATCCTCGGCCGTCGACGCGATGGAAAACAGCCTGCTTGCCAACGTCAACAAGCTGATCGAACGCCTGTCGGACAACAGCTCAGCTATGGGCCAGGTGATGAGCCGTGCCGCCGAAAATCTCGCGGCAGTGGATGGCCGCCTCGGCGATACGACGTCGCGCTTCACCGAGTCTGCCCAGAAGGCCGCCGAAATGGTGTCTGCCTCGACGCGCCTGCTCGAAGGCAAGGTCGACCGCCTCTCGGACATTTCGGGCCAGACGCTTGCCCAGGTCGGCGGTATCATCGGCCGGTTCGACGAACACTCCAAGGTGCTCAGCCAGGCATCCGGCCTGCTGGCAGCCGCTCAATCCAACCTCGTGTCAACGCTCGAGGATCGCGAAAGCGCCCTCCAGAACCTTTCCGTGGGACTCGTCCAGCGCTCCGAGGAAATCGAACGGACGATGCGTGCCCTGGGCGGCATGGTCGAATCCGCATTCGACCGCGCCGAACAGCGCTCCAACCAGGTCAGCGGAACGCTGCGCGAAAGCGTGCAATCCTCGTTCTCCGACATCGGCCGCGTTCTTTCCGAAAGCGAAAAGCGGGCTGAGGAAGCCGCCTCAACGATGCGCGCTGCGATCGTCAAGGCCGGCGAAGACGCCAATGCCACAATCGACGGCGCCTTCGGCAACGCCGAACGTCGCTCCAGCGAGCTTTCCAGCCGCTTGCGTGGCGGCCTGACGGCCTCCCTGTCGGAAGTCGAGCGTATGCTGGGCGAGGCAGGTCGTGCATCCGACGGCGCTGCCCAGACCATGCGCGAGTCGCTTCGCGAGGCAGTCGAGGAGGCAGTATCCCGCTTCTCCGGCGCCACCGAGGAGATCCGCCGCTCGGCCGGCGATATCCGCAAGGAACTCGACATGACCCGCAGCGAATTGAAACGCGGTGCATTCGATCTTCCGGAAGAGGCCAAGGAAAGCGCTGCTGCCATGCGCCGCGCCGTTGCCGAGCAGATCAAGGCTTTGCAGGACATCTCGCACATCGTTGGCCGCTCGACGCAGCAACTGGAGATCTCCGAGCCTGCGCCGCGGGCCATTCCTCAGCCTCAGCCTCAGCCTGCGCCACGCCCGGCTCAGCCGGCCGTTACCCAGCAGGCGCCCCAGCCCACCCCTCCCGCAGCCCCCGCCCCGGCTCCGGCAGCAACACCCTCGCCGATCGAGAACCTCGGTCTGCGTGGCTCCCTGACGCATGCAGCCGCAACGCCGCAGCGCACCCCCGTTGCCGCTCCCCCGGCAAGCGGCGGCTGGATCAGCGACCTCCTGCGTGGTGCATCGCGCGATGAGACCGCCGAGGAAGCTCCAGCACGGCAACCAGCCCCACGCGCCGAGGCTGCCGCGGCGGCACCTGCCCGCACGGCCGATAGCCGCAATCCGCGCCACGTCGTCGAGTCGCTGAACTCGCTTTCGGTAGATATCGCGCGTGCAATCGATCATGACGCTTCGGTCGATCTGTGGCGTCGTTACCAGCGTGGCGAACGGGACGTCTTTACGCGCCGCCTCTACACGCTGAAGGGCCAGCAGACCTTCGACGAGATCAAGCGCAAGTATGATCGCGAGCCGGAGTTCCGCACCGCCGTCGATCGTTATATCGCCGATTTCGAGAAGCTCCTTTCTGATGTTTCCCGCGGCGATCGCGACAAGACGATCACGCAGTCCTATCTGACTTCGGATACCGGCAAGGTCTATACGATGCTTGCTCACGCCGCAGGGCGACTGGGCTAAGCCACACTCAAGGAACAAATGAAATGGCCGCCCAAGAGGCGGCCATTTTCATCTCGGGCGATTGTCTGACGTCGCTCTCTGCGAAAGGTCGGGTCGGGTCGTGGACGGTGGATCGTGTTACGCCATCGCGCTAGGCCGGCACGCGCCAGCAGGCACCTTGTGGTGCATTGCCGGCGCCCTCTATCAGATCGACTGGAGGGTCCAGTTCACGATCTCAGCCGTCACGCTCGCGAACGCGCGATCGAGACCCGTCACAAGACCGTCGTTGGACCCATTGGCCGGCACCGCTTGTCTGAACACTTTCTGGGTTCTCACGGTGCCATTCCGGTCGTTCACGATCTTGGCCGAAATCTCGACGACCGCGTGGCTGCCACCGGTCGTGTCGATCTCGAAAGCGCGGATATCGGTCACGAGCTGATAGTCGATCGCCAGTCCCTGCCCGGGCACGCCGACGCCGCCGAGCTTGCCTGAGTTCTCGTAGGCTTCGACGAGCTTTGCCTGGACCATGCGCGGCAGCTTGTCGCCCCATTGCGCCTTGGAAAGGTACTGTATCTGCGACGGCGCCACCCGAATGACGATCTGTTCGCTGTCGATCGCCCGCAACGCAGTTGGCTGCTGCACCAGGATCTGCCGGCCCCTGGCCGCCGGCCCACTGCCAGTCACCGACGCGGAGAGGTCGTAGGTGTCGTTCCTGGCAGCCGTCCCACAGCCTGCCAGACCCGCCAATAGCGGCAGCGTAATCGCGGTCGTCGATAGCCACGAACGACGCTGCAACAGATCCGATACGGCCATATGCGCTCCCCTAATATCCCTATTAACGCCGCGTCCGGCCGTCATATTGCTTTACGGTATCCCCACCGAAGATCAGCCGCTGCGGATTGCGGTCAAAATTGCCGATCGCATCGTTGAGGTTTTGCACGGTGGAGCGCGTGTCGTTGATGAGCGACTGCACATCGCGCAGCCCACCGCTGGAAAATTTCTGCAAGTTGTCCGCAATAGGACCGATGCGCGAATTCAGATTGTCGGCGACCTTCTTGAATGAGGTGAGCGTGTCACGCGCCTGCGCAAACAGCGACTGCGTATTGTCCGTACCGAGCAGCGCGTCCAGCTTGATCAGAATGCCGTCGACACGTGTGGAGGCCGCGTTCAGCTTGTTCGCCATCTGCGAAACATTCTGGATCGTCTGGTCGATGTCCTTCTGCCGGGCCGAAACAGTGTTCGCGACGTCCTTGATCGAAGCGACTGCGGTGCGTGCGTCCTTTGTCGCCTGCGAGATATCGTCGACGGATCCCTTGACCTTCACCGGGTCGATCTGCGCGACCAACGTATCTACTCGATCGAGCGTCGCCTGCGCCTTCTTGCCGAGGTCGTTGTACGTAGTCGCCGTTTCCTGGAACTTCTGGATCGCTCCCTTGAAGTTTCCCGAAGCATCCGCGACGTCGCGGCTGACTTTCTCGGCATTGCTGAGAATGGTGTCGATCTTCTTCGCGTCGACGGCCTTCACGAGGGCCTCGACCGCTTCCAGCGTCGAGTCGACACGACCCGAGACCTTACGCACGGTCTCGGAGAGTTGGCCGACACTCTGCAGGAACGAGTCGATGTTGCCTGAGTTCTTGGCCAGTGCATCGGAGAAGGTCTCGGCATTCTGCAATGTCTTCGTCAGCGGCCCGCGTGCATCCGTCACAAAGCCCTGAATCTGCCCGACAGCATCGTTCGCTCTGTCAAGAATCTTGTCTGCCGTCGCCAGAAGGTTCGTGACACTCGACTGATCCGCGACGATGACCGCTCGCTTTCCGGTCTCGAGGGACTGTTGAAGGATGTTCTTTTCGCCGATCCTCCCGCCCGAAAGTTCGATATAGGCAGCACCCGTCAGACCCTGGATTTCAAGGATGGCTTTCGTCGAGGGATAGATAGGCGCGTCGACCCGCACCTCGGTGAACGCCAGTGAGAAACTGGGATCGTCGGCATCGATGGACAGCGACTTGACCGAACCGACCTGAATGCCGTTGAACCGCACCGGCGAGCCGACGCTCAAGCCGTTCGCGGAGCCGGGAATCCGGACGATCAGTTCGGCCATCGGCCCACCGCGCCCATATTCCGCCATCCAGTAAACGAAACCGAACGCCGCCGCGATAACGAGCACCGTGAAAAAGCCGACAATCGTGTAGTTCGCTTTTGTTTCCATCGTATCCGCTCACTTCCCGCGGCTATCTTGCGCCAGGCTGTCCTTGCCTGCGTGGCCACGCTGCGGCACGACCGAACGCGCCCGCTTGCCCTTGAAATAAGCCTGAACCCAAGGATCGTCGCAGGCCAGCATGTCGTCGATCGTTCCCTCGACCAATACCCGCTTCTTGCCAAGCACCGCAATCCGGTCACAGACCGAGAAGAGACTGTCGAGGTCGTGCGTGACCATGTAGACGGTCAGGCCGAGGGTGTCCCTGAGCCTTGCGATGAGCTCGTCGAACTCCGCGGCACCGATCGGGTCGAGGCCCGACGTTGGCTCGTCAAGGAAGACCAATTCCGGATCGAGCGCAAGCGCGCGTGCCAGCGCAGCACGCTTGATCATGCCGCCCGAAAGCTCCGACGGGTATTTGTCGGCGGCATCAGCCGCAAGCCCGACGAGGCGGATCTTGAGCTGCGCGAGTTCGTCCATCAGCGACTGGGGCAGGTCCAGATACTCGCGCATTGGAACCTGGATGTTCTCCCGGACGGTCAGCGACGAAAACAGCGCCCCCTGCTGGAACAGCACACCGAGCCGCATGTCGAGCGCGTTGCGCTGCGGCTCGTCCAACTCATCGAAGTCCTGACCGAGAATCTTGATCGTTCCAGAGCGCCGCGGCAGCAACCGAAGCACCGTCCGCATCAAGACCGACTTGCCCGTTCCCGACGCTCCGACAAAACCGAGAATTTCGCCGCGATAGATATCCAGATCCAGATGGTCGAGAACAACCTTCGACCCGAAAGCGACGGTCACGCCGCGCGCTGATAGCACGACATCTCGCCCCTCGTTGTTTCCGGTCTCTGTATGCTGCCCGTCCACGTACAATCCTTAGAAATTGATGGCCGCATAGAACATGGCAAAAAGCCCGTCCATGAGGATAACGACAAAGATCGCCTTCACTACCGCCGCGGTCACGTGCTGGCCAAGCGACTCGGCGCTGCCGCCTACCTTTAAGCCCTCGACCGCCGCAACGATACCGATAACCAGCGCCATGAACGGCGCCTTGATCATCCCGGACAGCACCGTCGACAGCGTGATCGCCTCATGCAGGCGGGAGACGAAGTTGGCGAAGGTGATGCCGGAATAGGCCCAGGCGACCACGGCTGCGCCGGCGAGCGAGGCAAAGTTCGCGATGACCGTCAACAGCGGCAGCGCCACCGTAAGGGCAACTAGGCGCGGGAAAATCAGCACGCCCACGGGATTGAGCCCCATGACCTTCAATGCGTCCACTTCCTCGCGCATCTTCATCGAGCCGATTTCAGCCGTGATGGCGCTGCCCGAGCGGCCGGCAATCATGATGGCGGTGAGAAGCACACCGATTTCGCGAAGCTGCAGGATACCGACGAGATCGACGACGAAGACTTCGGCGCCAAAATAGCGGAGCTGAAAGGCGCCCTGCTGCGCGATGATCGCACCAATCAGAAACGACATCAGCAATATGATCGGCACCGCGCGCACGCCCATGTGGTCGATCTGGTTGACGATCGACGCCGGCGATACGCCGCTGCCTCGCCCGAATTTCATTTGCGCGCCGCGGACAGCGGAGCCGAGGATATACATCGCGGCCGCGAGGTTGTTCCAGAGCTCGGAGGTGATCTTGCCGATCGGTGCGAAGATCCGCTCCGGCCAGCTTGCGCTTGGCTGCGGCTCCTGCTCGGGCTGCGGCGGTTCCTCGGAAAACTCCGCGATCATCTCGTCGATATGGGTGTTACTGCCTTCGAAGCGCACGGTCCCACCGGCGCCTTCCACCTGCTTCTTCAGCCGGCAGAGCAGCCAGACGCCCGCAGTGTCGATATCGGTCACGCCTGATAGGTCGAGTGTCACCTCGCCGCTTCGGCCGGCGGTAAGCTTGTCGAAGTCACGCAAAACGAGATGCAGGTTGGCGCTTCGCCAGTTCCCTTCGATATGAACGAACTGACCCGCGCCATGGCTCTGGTCGTCCACATGCAGTGAGGCGGCGTTACGGGTTTCGGACTTCAAAACGCTTGTGTCTTTCAAGGCTTACGGCGACATTGCCGACTCGCGAACTAACGGTTCGCCGCTTCGGATCAATATACCCAAGCCGCACCAAATTTCCATGCGCGCAGGATTGCAAATATGCCACGGTCACTTCAAATTCAGACGGATTCCTTCCCCATAGCGGGCACATTCTCGATCTCGCGGGGCGCCAAAACGTCGGCAGACGTGATCCTCTGCATAATCCGGGAAAACGGGTTTGCCGGCCGAGGCGAATGCGTTCCCTATCGCCGTTATGGCGAGACCATGGAAAGCGTGGCAGCACAGATCGAAGCGGCAAAGCCGTTGATTGAAGCCGGCCTGACGCGAAAGGAACTTCAGCGAGCTATGCCTCCCGGCGCCGCGCGCAATGTCGTTGACTGCGCCCTCTGGGATCTGGAAGCCAAGAGTTCGGGCGAAACCGTGATCATGGCGCTTGGCCTGGCGCAGCCGCAGCCGCTGACGACCGCCTTCACGATCTCGCTCGGCGAACCTGACGTCATGGCTGCACAGGCGCGCGCAAACGCCGATCGGGCCCTCCTGAAGGTCAAGGTCGGCACCGGCGATGACGAAAGCCGTATCCGCGCGGTTCGCGAGGCAGCGCCCAATGCGGCGATCATCCTCGATGCCAATGAGGGCTGGCCTGACGAAACGCTTGAGCATCATCTGCGCATCGCTGCCGAGATGGGCGTCGCCTTGGTCGAACAGCCGCTGCCGGCCGGCAAGGATGAATTTCTGGCGGAGATCCGTCGTCCCGTCCTCGTTTGCGCGGATGAAAGCGTCCACCATACCGGGGACCTCGCCAGCCTTCGCGACCGCTACGACGCGATCAATATCAAGCTCGACAAAACGGGTGGCCTCACGGAGGCGCTTGTGATGAAGAAAGAGGCGCAACGCCTTGATTTCAAGATCATGGTCGGCTGCATGGTCGGCACGTCGCTGGCAATGGCGCCAGCCGTGCTGCTGGCCCAGGACGCCGAGTTCGTCGACCTCGATGGACCGCTGCTGCTTGCTCGCGACCGCGAACCGGGACTGCGTTATACGGCCTCTCTCGTTTTCCCGCCGGAAACGACGCTCTGGGGCTGAAGATAGTAAGCCGCGATAACCAGCCCGAGACCGGTCAGGGCGACGAGTGCCATCACGTAGTAGCTTGCGAGGCCGAGCCAAGCGTAGATGTAACCGGAGGCGATGGTCATCAGCCCCATGAACATGCCGTTGTAGAAGAAATACGCGCCCTGCGCCGACGATTCCTGCGTCTCCTGCACCGAGGCGACGATACGTGTCTGCACGCCCGTATGCACGAACGCATAGGTGCAGGAATGCATGCACTGAAGCAGGAAGAAGCCCCAGAACCCCCAATGCATCGGGAACAGAATCCAGCGACACACGCTGACCGCCGCCCCGAACCGGATTAGCGTCCAGGCGCTGAACCGGCGGTTCAGCCGGCGGGAAAGAAAGAAGACGGTCACTTCGGCCGCAACGCCAGCACTCCACAAAACGGCGATCTCGGTGCCGGAAAAGCCGAGTTCTCGCCAGTAGAGGGATGCGAAGGCCTGCAGCACCGCGTGGCTCGACTGCTGGATTGCGACCCCGATCAGCAACGCCAACAAATGGGGCTGGCGCAGAGAACTCCCCGTTGCAGCCGAGATATCGACAGGTATCCCGCGCCTGCGCGTCGGGCCGATCCGGGGACAATAGATAGCCATCACAACAGTCATAACAAAGCCAAAGGTCATGACCGGCAACACCATCTCGCCACCCCAATGCCCGATCAGCTGCCCGCCGATCAGAGTGGAGACGATGAACGCTACCGACCCCCATACCCGCATGGAGCCGTAATCCAGACCCCAGCGCCGCACTCCGGAGATCACGATCGATTCGACAACCGGGACATAACAGGCAAAGGTCGCTCCCTGGATCGTGTAGACGATCAGCACCGGCCAGAATGTGTTCGTCCAGTAGAGCGCGATGGCTGTCAGCAGCGACAGGACTCCGGAAAACAGCAGCACATCCGCTCGCTCCCTCATCCGGTCGGCATACATCGCCACGATCGGGGCGACGAGCACGCGCACGACCATCGGCACCGCGAGGATGACGCCGATCTCGTGGTCGTTGAATTCGTGCTGTGCAAGCCACATCGGAAAGAAGGGCAACGCAACGCCATTGACGAGCAGGGGCGCGCAGTAAGACAGGGCACTGAGAAGCCGAAAGCGCGGCGGGGCGCCCTCGCCTGTCTGAGGGTTTTGAGCGGGAATCATTAGGTGGACCTGCAGGAAACTGAACGCTGCCTATCACGTCAACCTAAGGGCGACTATGGCAAGAAATTGCCCGATTGAAACGTTTAAAAAAATAAATAGGGCCTGTCGCAAAGACACAACGGGCTAAACTGATGCATTGAATTGCTGGCTTGGGAGATTGCGCCTAAGCGGCTTGCGGGGCGACGTCCTTTTCGCGATGCCCGATCGCCATCGGGACCGCCTGCGTACCGCTCATGGAACGCCATTCGATCAATTCAAAGGCGCCGTCTTGATGCTCGGCGATCGCCGTACAGCTTTCGACCCAGTCTCCAGTGTTGATGTAACGGATCCCGTCCATGTCTTCCATGACAGCGTGATGAATGTGGCCACAAATCACGCCGTCCGCACCGTGCTTACGGGCTTCGTCGGCAACGACGCGCTGGAACTCGCCTATGAAGTTGACTGCATGCTTCACCTGAAGCTTGGCCCATGCGGAAAACGACCAGTACGGCATCCCCATCCGGCGACGGATTGCTGCTAGGCCAATATTGATTATGATCGCCATGTCGTATGCCCAGTCGCCGAGATAGGCGAGCAGGCGGGCGTTGCGCACCACGACGTCGAACTCGTCGCCATGCAGCACGAGGTACTTCTTGCCGTCGGCCGCTTCGTGCATGATGCGCTCGGCAACCTCGATGCCACCGAAATGGGTGCCTGGAAAGTCACGAAGGAATTCGTCGTGATTGCCGGGGATATAAACCACCCGCGTGCCCTTGCGCGCCTTGCGCAGCAGCTTCTGGACCACGTCGTTGCAATCCTGCGGCCAGTACCAGCTGCGCTTCAGTCGCCAGCCATCAATGATATCGCCGACGAGGACGATGGTATCGGCCTCGTGATGCTTGAGAAAATCCAACAGGAAGTCCACCTTCGCGGCCTTGGAGCCGAGATGCACATCGGAAATGAAAAGCGTACGGAAGTGCCGCGTATCCATATTGTCCCTCACAAGCATCCTGCTCGTGTCCCATGGTTCACCTGACCTTCCAAAACCAGAGTCGTGTTTCAGGAAGATGACATCCGGTTGTCACGCCCGATTTTCCCGGTCTCTACAGACCTGCGCTCCCGTCACGGCAGATTTGCGCTGTTTTCGCATTTCGAACGGAAATTCCGACTGTTCGACCATCCCGTTTGATGTATTGAAGGCAGTTCAAAGACAGCATGCGGCAGCCGGAGGCGATGATGGATCATCACGAAAAGTCCAAGACGGAAAAGAATTTGGCAGGTGGAAGCCTCGACGAGCAGGCGCTCTACTTCCATCGCTATCCGCGTCCGGGCAAGCTTGAAATCCAGGCAATCAAGCCGCTCGGCAACCAGCGCGACCTGGCGCTGGCCTATTCCCCCGGCGTCGCAGCACCCTGTCTCGCCATCCGTGACAATCCCGAGACGGCCGCCGACTATACCTCGCGCGCAAATCTCGTAGCGGTCATTTCCAACGGTACGGCCGTTCTCGGCCTCGGCAATATCGGTCCGTTGGCATCAAAGCCGGTCATGGAGGGTAAGGCCGTCCTCTTCAAGAAGTTTGCCAACATCGATGTCTTCGATATCGAGGTCGATGCAACGAGTGTCGATCAGATGGTCTCGACCGTCGCCTCGCTCGAGCCGACCTTCGGCGGCATCAATCTCGAGGACATCAAGGCGCCGGAATGTTTCGAGATCGAGCGCCGTCTCCGCGAGACCATGAAGATCCCGGTTTTCCATGACGACCAGCATGGCACGGCCATCATCGTCGCTGCGGCGATCCTCAATGGCCTGGAACTGGCCAACAAGAAGATCGACGAGGTCAAGATCGTCGCTTCGGGCGCGGGTGCCGCTGCCCTCGCCTGCCTCAACCTCCTCGTCACACTGGGCGCCAAACGCGAGAATATCTGGGTCCACGACATCGAAGGCCTGGTCTACGAAGGCCGTACAGAGTTGATGGACGAGTGGAAGAGCGTCTACTCCCAAAAGAGCGACACGCGCACGCTTGCGGAAAACATCGGTGGCGCCGACGTATTCCTTGGCTTGTCTGCCGCCGGCGTGCTGAAGCCGGAACTGCTGGCGCAGATGGCCGAAAAACCGCTGATCATGGCGCTCGCCAATCCGACGCCGGAGATCATGCCCGATCTCGCCCGCGCTGCCCGCCCCGATGCAATGATCTGCACCGGTCGCTCCGACTTCCCGAACCAGGTGAACAATGTTCTTTGCTTCCCCTACATCTTCCGGGGTGCTTTGGATTGCGGTGCGATCACCATCAACGAAGAAATGAAGATGGCTGCCGTGCGCGCCATCGCGGCACTTGCGCGCGAGGAGCCGTCCGACGTCGCCGCCCGCGCCTATTCGGGTGAAACGCCGGTCTTCGGCCCGAACTACCTGATCCCTTCGCCCTTCGACCCGCGCCTGATCCTGCGGATCGCCCCGGCGGTCGCGAGGGCTGCCGCCGAAAGCGGTGTCGCCTTGCGTCCGATCACCGATTTCGACGCCTATCTCGACCAGCTCAACCGTTTCGTCTTCCGTTCCGGCTTCATCATGAAACCGATCTTTGCTGCGGCGAAGAATGCCGAGCGCAAGAGGGTCATCTTCTCGGAAGGTGAGGATGAACGCGTGCTGCGCGCCGCGCAGGTGCTGCTGGAAGAAGGCATTGCCGAACCGATCCTGATCGGCCGCCCGCAGGTCATCGAAACGCGCCTCCAGCGCTACGGCCTGCGCATCCGCCCGCTTTCGGATTTCGACGTCATCAACCCGGAAGACGATCCGCGCTTCCGCGAATATGTCGATCTCTACTTCTCGCTGGTCGGGCGTCGCGGCGTCATTCCGGAGGCCGCCCGCACGATCGTTCGTACCAACACGACCGTCATCGGCGCGCTGGCGCTGAAGCGCGGCGAAGCCGACGCTCTGATCTGCGGCCTGGAAGGCCGTTACGAGAAGCATCTGCGCGACGTTCGCCAGATCATCGGCAAGCGGCATGACGTCTGCGACTTCTCGGCACTCAGCCTGCTGATCTCGCAGCGCGGAGCCACGTTCTTCACGGACACCTACGTCACCTTCAATCCGACTGCGGAAGAAATCGCCGAGTCCGCGGTTCTCGCCGCCGAGGAAATCAAGCGCTTCGGCATTACGCCGCGCGTGGCCCTCGTTTCCCACTCGAATTTCGGCTCGCGTGAATCCGAGAGCGCGACGAAGATGCGTGCTGCTCTCAAGCTCGTTCGCGAAGCAGCCCCGGAGCTTGAAGTCGACGGCGAGATGCATGGCGAGAGCGCGATCTCCGACGCCCTGCGCAAGCGCGTCATGCCCGACACGACCCTGCATGACGAAGCGAACCTGCTGGTCTTCCCGAACCTGGATTCGGCGAATATCACCCTCGGCGTCGTGAAATCGATGATCGACGGCTTGCATGTAGGGCCGATCCTGCTGGGCGCTGCGCTGCCGGCGCACATCCTGGCGCCCTCGGTGACCTCCCGCGGTGTCGTCAACATGGCTGCCCTCGCCGTCGTCGAGGCTTCACAGCCGGCGTGATTTGCGGCCGATCGAGAAAATGCGCTAAGATTCCGACTGCAGCCTGTTAAGACAAACGGGCTAGCAATGGAGGCGCGGCGGGACGCCGCGCCTTACGACCTGCTCACCGATGGGACGATGCCTTGAACCGCTGGATTCTGTCATTCGCAGCCGCACTTGTGTTGATCGGCCCGGCCCATGCCCAGGTGCCGGCGATCTGCGGAGACCTGCGTGCCCGCCTTGCGGATCTGCCGCAAATCATCGGCAGCACACCCGAGGTGCGCAAATTCGCCAGCGCCATCGCCGAACAGAACCTTGAGCTTCGCAAAGTCCGTAGCGATCTCCGTCAGAACGGCTGCACAAGCGGCAGCATGGTCGTGATCGGCGACGATGACGGCTATTGCGGGGAGCTTGAGCGCGCGGAGAGCAAAATGGTCGACAACATCCGTTATCTGCAGCAGCGGCGCGACGAGCTGCGTGGCCAAAGCGAGGATGTCCGCACGCGAAACGAGCTTCTTGCGGCGCTCGATGACAATGGCTGCAACGAGGAACAGTGGCCCGCCGACAGCGGCGATGGATATGCACCGCCTCCAAGCATTGAAGATCAGGCGCTGCGAAACGACACCTTCGTACCGCCGGGTGGCGATCCCGGCCAGCGCCGATACGGTCTCCCCGGCATGTCGACGCCCTCTCATCTCAATACCGTCTGTGTGCGCACCTGCGACGGTGGCTTTTTTCCGTTAAGCTCGAATGCAACCTCGCAGGACTTCGCCCGCGATGCCGACACCTGCTCGAAGATGTGTCCCGGCATCGACACCGAGCTCTTTTATCATGACGTCTCCAGCACTGAGACTTCACAGATGATATCGGCGGCGACGGGCGCTCCTTACAGCGCAATGCCGAACGCTTTCGCCTACAAGAACCGCAAACCCGGCGAAAAATCATCCTGCAGCTGCGACCTCAACGCCTACTATGAGCGGATGCGAAAAAGCCAATCGATCAGCGAACCGCCGCAACAAGGATCGATCACCACGATCGAAACCAAGAAGCCCGAGCCAGCGAGAAAGGTCGCCGCCCCGGCTGCACCGCAGCCTCAGGTGCCGGACAGGCCATATGATCCGGCGACCAACAAGGTGCGCCAGATCGGTCCGCAGTTCTTGGCCGGCGACCAAGGCACAATCGACCTCAAGCATCCGGCAAAGCCGGGCCCTCAGCCGCAGCAGCAATAGCCGCCCTCAGTCCGCTGGATTGTCCCAGCGATCCGTAAACACCAGTTCATCCAGCAGCAATCGCTGGCGCCATCCTTTGACGGCGAGTTCCGGCTGGTCATAGAGCCGGTCGACATAGCCGACGCAGAGCCAGGCAACGATCTCGACCCGATCAGGAACACCGAGGATGTCCTTGATATCGGACTCGTGAAAGATACTCACCCAGCCGACCCCCACGCCTTCGGCGCGGGCGGCGAGCCACAGATTCTGCACGGCACAGACCGTGGAGTAGGAATCCATCCGCCGATTGTGCGTCCTGCCAAGAACGACATCGCCGCAGCGGTCCGGATCGCAGGTCACGCAGATGCTGAGCGGTGCGGTTCGGATGCCCTCAAGCTTCAGCGAGCGATAGAGCTGTTGCCGCCCGCCTTCAAACATCTCGCCGGCCTCGCGGTTGGCGCGATTGAAGGCCTGCCACGCGGCCTCCTTCACCTTGTCATCGCGCACCAGGATAAAATTCCAGGGCTGCATGAACCCAACGGACGGCGCGTGATGCGCGGCCGTCAGAAGCCTTTTGACGACGTCGTCCGGTATGGCATCCGGGAGAAACTCGGAACGCACGTCGCGTCGCGTCGAAATCGCCCTGTAGACGGCGTCGCGTTCCTCGGTCGAAAAGGCTGCGGCTCCCGACAGGGAGCCTGAATGGTCTGGTCGCATCGTCAATCCCCAACAACACAACCGCCCGCCGTCCACGCGGGTCAGTCTATGGTGTCGGGCCGGTCTTCTGACTTGGCGTCATCCGACTGCCGCGCCTTCCCGGTACTGGACCAGTGGCTCTTTGCGGCAGCCGTCAGCCTTACAGCGTTGGGCACGTTTCGGTCTTTCACCGAATTCCCGATTCTCCCGCCCGCGGCGGGCACCCGACGGACGCGTCTATGCCCATAAACCCTGGCCGACGCAATCCCTTAATCCGAGACGGGAAAGTAGCGCACATAGGCGAACTCATCACCTGACGGCGACCAGTTGGGCACGTTGATCGTTCCCTGCCCGCCGAAGAGATCGAAGAGCATCGTCAGGTTTCCGCCGTCCATGTCCATCAGCCGCAGGCGAACATCGAGATCGCGTGGATGGTCGAACACATCAGGATCGTAAGAAAGGATCAGAACCTTGTCGTTGTTGGGCGACGGATGGGCAAACCAGTTCCCATAGTTGTCACTGGTGACCTGCTCAAGACCGGTCCCATCGGGATGGATTCGCCAGATTTGCATGAGGCCGGTGCGGCTAGAATTGAAGTAGATCCATTGACCGTCGGCGGAATAGTCCGGCCCGTCATTGCGTCCCTCGCCGTGGGTCAGCCGCTTTTCTTCGCCGCCGTCAACGGAGATCGTGTAGATATCGAACAAATCGTTGCGGATGCCACAATAGGCGAGTTGCTTCCCGTCGGGCGACCAGCCGTGCCAATAGGATGGCCGATTTTGCGTCACCAGCCGCGGCGTACCACCTTCGGCCGGCAGCACATAAATCGTCGACTTCCCGAACTCGGTTTTGTCGGAGATGACGATCTGGCGGCCATCGGGCGAAATGCCGTGGTCGTTGTTGCAGGTCGTCGCAAAGCCGGTATCGACCTTGCCGACCTTGCTCGAACCATCAAGTGCGAGACGGTAGAGGAGTCCGTCGCCGTTCAACAGAAGATAGGTCCCATCCGACGAAAAGTTCGGCGCCTCAACGAGTTGCGTGGTTTGCCAGACGACGCGCGCCTCGCCTGTCCTGATGCTGTAGATCTCAACGGAACTGCGCAATCTGAATCCTCCTAAGCATCGAATCCGCCAGACCTACGACGGCTCGCCACTCAGCACAAGCAAATGCGCCTGACCGAGAATCTGCTCTGGAGGTAGTTCCTGCGTGATGGGCGTTTTATCCACCGATCACAAATGCAGGAAACCTAACGGTTCATCTAGCATTCATGACAAAGATGTGACAGTTCGACGAAGCTTTTATGACGTCGGAGTTTTCCAGTTGATCGCGTTGGTAATGAGGTCTGCAGCGGCAGCGCGTTTTGCGTCGCTTTCCACCGATTTCGGGGGAAGCGCTCGGTCGCCCGCCCTACGCACCGCACTCAGCGTTGCTTTTTGTGCCCTGCTTGCGCTCCTTGCCACCGCCACTGTCGAGATCATTGCCCGCGATGGGTTGGCCGACGTCCGCGAATTCCTGACATCGCCTGTGCGTCCGGGGATGACGACGGTTGTGATGTTGACTGTCCTGATGCTGTCGCTCGATGCAGTCCTGGGCCGGCGGTTCATTTCGGCGCTGATCGTTCTTCCGCTTGTGATCGTCCCCGCCATCGTATCCAACCAGAAGCAGCACTACCTTTCGGACCCGCTTTATCCATCGGACGTCCTTTTCGGGCGGCAGATCATGGAACTGCTCCCTGTGATGGTGCGCGACCGCCCCTGGACGGCCGTTGCGATGCTTGTCGGCATCGTCTTGTCCGTTACCGCGATTGTCTTCCTCTGGCGCTTCGCCTGGCGCAACTTCCCAAAGCTCCCAAGGGCCTCTCGCGTCCGCCGGCTTTGCGTCGGCCTGCCCGTTATCGCGGCTTTCGGGTCCTTGATGGACTATTCCCAATATTCCTTCATCCGTGACCGCCTGCAGGTGGTTCCGATGATGTGGGACCAGAAGGAAAACTACCGCAGCAACGGCTTCATCCTCGCCTTCATCTTCAACATTCCGATGGCAGACGTGGCAGCGCCTGTCGGCTTCGGTACAGAGGCGCTCGACGCCATCCCCGGCCGCAACTACGGCTACCTCAGCGGGCCACGCGAAAAGCCCGACGTGATCATGCTGATGAGCGAGTCATTCTGGGATCCGACCCGCCTGAAGACGCTGAGCCTGTCGCCAGATCCTATGCCGACGATCCGTGCAGAGCAGTCCGGCTATGTCTTCTCGCCGGAGTTTGGCGGCATGACCGCCAATGTCGAATTCGAGGCGCTGACAGGTTTCTCCAACGCCTTCCTGCCATACGGCAGCATTCCCTACCAGCAATACATCCGTCGTGATGTTCCCTCGCTCGCCACGTTCTTCCGTGGCGAAGGTTACGCGGCGCGGTCGCTTCATCCGTTCAGCGGCTGGTTCTGGAATCGCAACGAGGTTTACAAGGACTTCGGCTTCGAGCAGTTCCGCTCCGAAGAAACCCTGCCTCCCATGGAAAAGCGAGGCATCTTCGCTTCGGACGAGTCGCTTATGAAGGAGATCATGAACGAGGCTGACGGCATGGATCGCCCGTTCTTCTTCTTTGGCGTCACCTTGCAGGGACATGGCCCCTACGAACCGAACCGTTACGCCCACAACACTATCGACATCAAGGGCAACCTGAACGATGCCGACCGCGCCACCCTTGGCACCTATACGCAGGGTGTCAAGGAAGCCGACGACAGCCTCAAGATGCTGATGGATTGGGCAGAAAAGCGCGACCGCGAAACGATCATCGTGCTGTGGGGCGACCACCTGCCCCCGCTCGGCAATGTCTACATGGCGACCGGCTACATGCCGGACCAGGTTGCCACCCGCAAGGCATCAGTGAGCGTCATGAAGCAGGAACACGAGACCCCGCTCGTCATCTGGTCGAACAAGAAGGGCAGCAAGAAGGATGTCGGCACCATCAGCCCCTCACTGCTTTCGTACCACCTCCTGAAGTTCGCCGGCTTCGAGCATCCCTACTACACGGGCTTCCTCGGCCGCGTGCAGAAGAAGTACAGCGTCATCGACCGATATCAGCTCATTGCCCGCGACAACACGGCATCTCCCGATTGGGTCCTGAAGCCGAAGAACCTCGATCCCCTCGTCCGGGACTATCGATACCTCCAGCATGACATCATGTTCGGCAAGGCTCAGACGCTCGAGCGGTTCTTCCCGCAGCATGCCTGGCTCTATGCGCAAGGCACATAGAAAAGCGGCACAAGCCCGCATTGCAATTTGAAAACATTACGGAATACTGGCGCCCGAGCGATCTAGCATTCGGAGTCGGCCATGCATAACCTATCGGACCTCATCCACCATCACTTCGACAAGCCGGCCGACGAACTCGGCGAGATCGAAAGGCGCGTTCTCGCGAAGGCGCACGAGCGGAAGATAATCTCGACCGATATCAATGCCGCTCTTCAAGCCGAATCTTCCTCCGGCCAGCGCTTGGCAGATACGATTGCGCGTGTTGGCGGCTCGTGGAGCTTTATTATTGCTTTCCTGCTCTTCCTGGTCTGCTGGTGCGTTGTAAACACCATTGTATTGCTGACGCGCGCCTTCGATCCCTATCCGTTCATTTTCCTCAATCTCGTGCTTTCGATGCTGGCGGCGATCCAGGCTCCGATCATCATGATGTCGCAAAACCGCCAGGCGGAGCGCGATCGTTTCGAGGCGGCAAAAGACTATGAGGTCAATCTCAAAGCAGAACTGGAAGTTCTATCCCTGCATCAGAAGATTGACATGCGCGTGCTCACCGAAATTGCAGCATTGCGCGAAGACATCGAGCGTTTGAACCAGCGTCTGCCCAGTTGATCGAAGGATCCGGGATCGCTTGAATTTAACTATACCAATCGATTAACGATCCGCTAACCAAGTGCCGCATTGAAACATCGACGCAAATGTTGGAGGAGCAACGGGAACCAATCCGATCCGACAATACGATACGATGCTCACTGGCCGACTGCATACACGCGACGAAATCCTTCATCACCCTCTGTTTCTGTCGATCGAACGCCAGATCGCACTCCACCTTATCGGCATTCACAAGCGCGCTCCTCGCCTTGCCCGCCTCGCCGCCTCGCACCAAAAGTGGCTAATGACGCAAACGCTGTTTGCCATGCATGCCGGACGAGATCGAGGCAACCCACGTTCGGGGCTCACGGCCGGCCGCATGATGCAGGTGGCCAAAGAGTTCGATCTCGCCAGTAAGAATACGGCTGCGTCGTTCCTTGCAGAACTGATTGCCTATAAGTTCCTGCGGGATGCTGCCGATGAAACGCCCGACCGGCGCCTGCGTCGCCTCGAGACGACCGAGGCGAGCGAGGAGGCCATGGCCTCCTGGTTCCAGGGCCATATGGCCTGCCTCGACCAACTCGACGGCGGCAATCGCGCAAGCCTGACCGCTGACACCCCGCGGCTCTTCCTTCTCGCACAGCCGCGAGCTGCGCGTGCCCTTATCCAGGATTCGGTCTGGAAGGAACCCCGGAGCAGCATCGGGCATTTCCTCTGGTCGGATGTCGGCGGCCTCGTGCTGCACGATCTGATCAGCCGCCTGCCGGACGACGCGCGGGAGCATGATCGCACTCTGCTGAAAGGCGTGACGATCAGCGAAATCGCGAGCGACTTCGGCATCTCCCTCACCAACTTGAAACGGATGTTCAAGAAAGCAGAAACGGACGGCATGCTCGGCTGGGAAAACCCGCGCAACCGTGGCACGCTATGGCTTTCCAAGACATTCATCGAGGACTATTTCCACTGGCAATCCGCAAAGTTTGCCGAATTGGACAGCGCTATCCACTGGGCGGCCGGCCAAATCCGCTAGAGCATTCCGCCGATGCGAACTCATACGGAGCGACGTCCGATACGCTAGTCAGAGCGCGCCACCCGCCACCATCGTATAAAACAAAAAAGCCCGGCATCAGGCGGGCTTTTACTTCTATTTTCGATCAACCGTTGACGGCCATGCGCTTTTCGTCGCGCCCGCCCTTCATGCGCTCGGCCAGCAGGAAGGCCAGTTCGAGCGCCTGGTCAGCATTGAGACGCGGGTCGCAATGCGTGTGGTAGCGATCGTGCAGATCCTCGGCCGTGACGGCGCGGGCGCCGCCGGTGCATTCCGTCACATCCTTGCCGGTCATCTCGATGTGGATGCCGCCCGGATGCGAACCTTCTGCACGATGGATCTGGAAGAAGCTTTCGACTTCCGACAGGATCCGCTCGAACGGACGCGTCTTGTAGTTGTTCAGCGTGATCGTGTTGCCATGCATCGGATCGCACGACCAGACGACCTTGCGCCCCTCGCGCTCGACCGCGCGGATGAGACGCGGCAGATGCTCGGCAACCTTGTCGTGGCCGAAGCGGCAGATCAGCGTCAGCCGGCCCGCTTCGTTTTCCGGATTGAGAATGTCGATCAGGTTCAGAAGATCGTCCGCCTGCAGAGACGGACCGCACTTCAAGCCGATCGGATTCTTGATGCCGCGGCAGTATTCGACATGGGCATGGTCTGCCTGGCGCGTGCGGTCGCCGATCCAGATCATGTGGCCCGAAGTAGCGTACCAGTCGCCAGACGTCGAGTCGACACGCGTCAGCGCCTCTTCATAGCCAAGCAGCAACGCTTCGTGGCTGGTGAAGAAGTCCGTCTCGCGCAGGCTCGGATTGTTTTCCGCGCTGATGCCGATCGCCTTCATGAAGTCCATGGTTTCGCTGATGCGGCCGGCAAGCTTGCGGTAGCGCTCACCCTGCGGGCTATCCTTGACGAAGCCAAGCATCCACTGATGGACGTTCTCGAGGTTCGCGTAGCCACCCATTGCGAAGGCGCGCAGCAGGTTCAGCGTAGCGGCCGACTGGCGATAGGCCATAGCCTGGCGCTCCGGGTTCGGAATACGTGATTCTTCCGTGAACTCGATGCCGTTGATGATGTCGCCACGGTAGCTCGGAAGCGACACGCCATCCTGCGTCTCGATGCCAGAAGAGCGCGGCTTGGCGAACTGCCCGGCGATGCGGCCGACCTTGACCACCGGCAGCTGTGCCCCGAAGGTCAGGACGACGGCCATCTGCAGGAACGCACGGAAGAAGTCGCGGATGTTGTCGGCGCCATGCTCGGCAAAACTCTCGGCGCAATCGCCACCCTGCAGCAGGAAACCGTTGCCTTCTGCAACGTTGGCGAGATGCTTCTTCAGCCGGCGTGCTTCACCCGCAAAGACAAGAGGCGGATAGGATGCGAGCTGGGCTTCCGTTGCTGCCAATGCGGCCTGGTCCGGATAGTCCGGAACCTGCTGGATCGGTTTTTGCCGCCAACTACTCGGTGTCCAATTCTCTGCCATCTTACTCACCTGCTCCACCATCCGGTCAGTCCGGATGTTCCGTCCTAAAAATGTTGGGCGGCTTATAACCCTTTAGTGCCATCTTGCATAGCGGCGTTCCGCTCTTCGACACTGAGGATTAAATCGGCGACCACGCGCGATATAAAGGAATTCGATGACGTATTTTCAAACAGAAAACGTACGATCAACGATCACTATACCAAGACGGTTTGTATCCAATTTAAGCTTGTCCCGGAAAAACGCCGGCAATTCTAATGAGGCGTCATACAGGCGCTCTTCCTCAACGTGATCCGCACGCCCCACATCACCAGCTGCTGGCGTCAGACATGAACACCGTCCCGAATGCGATAGCTCGGGGCATACATTGTGACGAGCTCTTCCGCGGCCGTCGGATGCACGGCCATCGTCCGGTCGAAATCGTCCTTCGTGCAGCCCGCCTTCAGCGTAATTCCAAGGATCTGGGCCATCTCACCGGCGTCGTGGCCGAGGATATGCGCGCCCACAACCTTTTGGCTGGCAGCGACCACAATCAGCTTCATGATCATCTTCTCGCCACGCCCCGACAGCGTCGCCTTCAGTGGACGAAACTGCGCACGGTAGACCTCGAGCTCCTTGTAGCGCTTGCCCGCTTCCTCCTCGGTCAGCCCTACGGTACCGATCTCGGGCTGCGAGAAGACCGCCGTTGCGATCGTCTCGTGATCGGGCTTGGTCGGATTGTCCTTGTACTCCGTCTCGATGAAGCACATTGCCTCGTGGATCGCCACCGGCGTCAACTGTATCCTGTCGGTGACATCGCCGAGCGCATAGATGTTCGGGACGTTGGTGCGAGAATAGTCGTCGACCACCACCGCTCCGCGCTCGTCAGTCTTCACACCGGCGGCTTCCAGGCCTAGGCCTTCCGTATTCGGAATGCGCCCGAGCGCCAGCATCACGACATCGGCAACCAGCGTGCCGTTCTTCAGCGTCTCGACGGAAAGACGACCGTCCTCTTTCGATACCTTCTGCAGCATATCATGGCAGAGGATGCGGATGCCCTTGGCGGTCATCGCCTCGTGCAGTCCCTGGCGGAGGTCCTGATCGAAGCGCGACAGAATCTCGGCGCCGCGATAGATCAGCGTCGTCTCGACGCCGAGGCCGTGAAAGATATTGGCAAACTCCACCGCGATATAACCGCCACCCGCAATCACAATCGCCTTCGGCAGCTCCTCCAGATGGAAGGCCTCGTTGGAGGAAATGCAGAGTTCGTTCCCAGGCAAAGCCGCGTGCGGGTTCGGGCGGCCACCGGTCGCGATCACGATGGTCTTCGCGGTCACCGTCTTGCCGGTATTGACCAACCGGACCGTATGCGCGTCGACCAATTCGGCACGTGTTTCCAGGATTTCGGCGTTGGCGCCGGCCAGTCCCTTCTTGTAGAGCCCTTCCAGTCGCGCGATCTCGTTGTCCTTCGCGGCAATCAGCTTCTTCCAGTCAAACGAGCTCTCGCCGACCGTCCAGCCGAAGCCAGCGGCATCCTCGAAATGTTCATGGAACTGAGCCGCATAGACAAAGAGCTTCTTAGGCACGCAGCCGCGGATCACGCATGTTCCGCCGTAGCGGTACTCCTCTGCGATCGCGACCTTCTTACCGAGCGAGGCTGCAACGCGGGCGCTTCGCACACCGCCTGAGCCACCGCCAATGACAAAGAGATCGTAATCGTAGGACGTCATGAGAAACTCCGGATGGAATCGGCTGGTGAGGTGAAAGTGATATAGTATCGGCGGCCGCAAAAACAAAAGCCCGGACGGTGCCGGGCTTTTGATCTGTTATTCGCGCCTTCTTACGGCTTCGGCTTTGCAGCAGCCGGTGCAGCTGGCTTCGGCGCGGCCGTCGCAGCCGGGTTCGCCGGATCGGCAGCCGGTGGCGGGGCCTTGATGACCTTCACGAGTTCAGCGCTCGTCTGTTTCTGCAGATCGCGCGAGATGCCCTGCGCCCAAATGTCGGCGGCCTTGACGGTTTCGCGCGAAGCGATCGGGCCATCCTTGAGCAGCTTCTTGCCAACCGGCGAGTTGTAGAACTCGGCGATCGCGTTGAGTTCCTCGACGGAGAATGCCTTGGCATAGGTCAGCGCGGCTTCCTTCTCGAGATCGGCGCGACGCGGTGCAAGGGCCAGTGCCTGCTTGTCGACCTCAGCGGTGATCGCATCCTGGTAGTTCGGCGAGTCCTGGATGAGATCGGCCTTCAGGCGCTCAGCCAGTCCGGGCAGGATGTTGTCGAACTGCGCGGTGGCGCCGATCGCGTCGATCGCAGCGCGGGCCGCCTTCAGCTGCTCCGGAGAGGCTTCCTGCGCATGTGCGGCAAAGCCGAATGCGACGCCTGAGAAAATAACGGCCGCAGCAGCAAAACGGCCAAGACCTGCAAATTTAATCATGAGTTTCAATGCTCCTGTTACCTGTTCGCCCGCAGCGTGCGTGCGCCTGCTGGACCTGCAATGATCGCAAGCGCCGCCATTTTTAGAAAGAGCCCGTGTTCAACGACTCCGGGTATTGAATTCAGCTCGTTTGAAAGCGCCTCTGCATCAGGAATGCGGCCAAAAGATGCATCCAGGATGTAGTGGCCGCCGTCCGTCATGAAGTCTTCGCCACCGGATTGGCGCAGCGTCAGGCTGCCGCTCAACCCAAGCTTCGAGGCCTTCTTTTCGATCGCCATGCGTGTCGATACGAGTCCGAACGGATTGACCTCAATCGGTAGCGGAAATGCGCCAAGTGTCTCGACCAGTTTGCTCTCGTCGGCAATCACGATCATGCGCTGAGATGCCGCAGCGACGATCTTCTCGCGCAGCAGTGCACCGCCGCCACCCTTGACGAGCGTGAGGTCGGAATCGACCTCATCCGCGCCATCGATCGTCAGATCGAGTTCCGGCAGTTCATCCAGTGACTTCAGCGGTACGCCGAGCTCGACGCAAAGCCTTGCCGTGCGTTCGGAGGTTGGCACGCCTTCGACCTTGAAGCCGGTTGAAACCTTCTCTGCGAGCAGCCGAACAAACTCTTCGGCAGTACTCCCGGTTCCGATTCCAAGCCGCATGCCATATTCGACATGAGCGAGTGCGGCCTCGGCGGCCTTGATCTTCATTTCGCGGGCATCCATGCGCCGCTGACTCCGAATTATTGCGTTGGATGTGCTGTTTACACGGCTCGCTTGCCAAACGAAAGCCAAAAGAGCGTAATGATTTTTGAAAAGCCGTGGGCATTTGCAACTCGTCGCCTTTGCCGGCAAATATTGCTTTTCCGGTCCTCATCACCTACTGCCGATGACATCATTTCTGAAAGGCGCAATCCTTGACCCCTGCCCTTGTTGTATTCGATCTTGACGGAACACTGCTCGATACTCACACCGATCTTGTTGAGAGCCTGAATTATACGATCGCGGCAATCGGTGTGGCGCCGGTCAGCTACGACGACCTCACGCATCTCGTCGGACATGGCGCCAAGGTCATGATCGAGCGGGCCTGCGGTCTTCGAGGACATCCGTTGGCACAGGAACAGCTTCCTGCCCTGCTCAACCGCTTCATTGCGCACTACACCGACAACATGCCGGGACATACCGCGCCTTACCCCAGCCTGGTCGAGGCAATGGATCAACTGAAGAGTGCCGGCTGCAAGCTTGCCGTTTGCACCAACAAGCTCGAGGGCCTGGCGCGCAACCTGATCGAGAAGCTTGAACTCACCCATTATTTCGATGCCATTGCCGGCGGCGACACCTTCACCGTCAGGAAGCCCGACGCCCAACATCTTCTCGGAACCATCGAGCGCGCCGGCGGCGATGTCCGCAGGACCGTCATGATCGGCGACAGCGTCAACGACATTCTTGTTGCCCGCAATGCCGGCGTCCCTTCGATCGCCGTGCCGTTCGGCTATTCCGACGTCCCCGTCGAGACCCTCGGGCCAACGAGCGTGATTACGCATTTCAAGGAGTTAACTCCTGCGCTGATCGACGAATTGATCGAGGACTTCACCTCGGCAACGCCGGCGGCGGCGGCAGGCTGACGCAAAAGAAAAGGAGGCCCGCGGCCCAGCCCCTAACCCGATCGCGCGAAAAAACCCTCGCGAAACCCTGACCTACGCAAGGAGGTTTTGCGACATGCCTAGCCTCGACTATGGACTCTTCTTTTGCAGAGGCACAGATTCAGGATACGAGGCGCAAGTTGCAAATCGTCCGATGCCGCATGCGTGATATGCGCAACTGATACATGATTGGCTCGCGATAGTTCCAAGTGGGTTGCGCATAGCCCGCATGTCCCTGTTCAGGTGACCGACGAATGGACGGTGCGACGGCGTTCCAGAACCGTCACGGAGGGAAATATGCCTGATTTCCAGCGCAGAAAATTTCTCGTTCAAGGTAGCACGGCGGCGCTCGCCGGGATGGCCGGTCTCAATTCTTCATCTCCTGCGTCCGCGGCTCCGACGGACGAGCTCGTGGCCGCTGCCAAGGCAGAGGGCCACCTCACCGTTGTCGGCCTGCCTCGCGACTGGTGGGGATACGGGGACATCATCGACGGTTTCAAGGCGAAATACGGCCTTGGTATCACCGAACTTATGCCCGATGCGGGATCGGCCAAGGTGATCAATACCATCAGAAATGCGAGGGACACAGCCGACCCGCAAGCGCCGGATGTCATCGACGTCGGTCTGCCTTTCGCCTTATCGGCGAAGAGGGACGGCCTGCTGCGGCCTTACAAGGTGGCGGCGTGGGAAGCCATTCCGGACGCAGCCAAGGATCCTGATGGATACTGGTACGGCGGCTACTACGGCACGCTTGCCTTCGAGGTCAACGCGGATATCGTGACGACGATGCCGACCGATTGGGCGGACCTCGCCTCGCCGAAATACAGAAATGCCGTGGGTCTCGCCGGCAATCTGACATCAAATCAAGCCATCCAAGGCATTTTCGCTGCGGGCCTGTCAGCTGCTCACGGCAACGCGGACGAGGCAGCCGATCAGGGGCTGAGCTTCTTTGCAGACCTCAGCCGCCGCGGCAACTTCGTTCCTATCGTCGGCGGCCTTGCTTCGCTTGAGGACGGGCGCACGCCTATCCTCGTTCGCTGGGACTACCTTGCAGCTACTGATCGCGAACGATCAGGAGGACGAACCACGATTGAGATCGTGAGGCCGAAGACGGGCATCGTCGGTGGCGTCTATGCCCAGGCCATCAGCGCGTTCACTCCGCATCCGAACGCAGCCCGATTGTGGATGGAATACCTATACACTGAGACGCGGGCCTTCCTGAATAGCGGGTATGCGCCTGCCGACTTGGAAGGAAAGCTGGCACGGGTTCAGCATTCTGGTACCGAAGTCTACCCGCTCTTCCCAACACAGGAAGAACTCGATAGGGCAAGGGAGATCATCACCAACGGGTGGGGAGACGTCGTCGGAGTGCAAATCCAGTGTCTCCCGTGCGGAAGCCCTTCCGGTATCCCAATGGTTTTCAGTGAAGGCACCATCGGACAGCGCACGATGTCGCGGTAGCCGATATGGTTTTGATCGCCGTGCCATTCGACTATTCCGACATCCCGTCGAGATCCACGGAGCCTGCACAGATCGACGAATTGATCGCGGAGCTTGCTTCCGCAACGCGCGCAGCGGCGGCAAGCCGATCGCAAAAAGAAAAGGCGGCTCCCCGGCCGCCGTCATATCATCGGCGCGATCAAATCTGCGCGTCACGCGCCTTCGTCGTCGCATCGAAAGCCTTCTGCACATAGGCGTCGCGGCCGTATACGTCATCGAAATACTGGATGACACCATCCTTGTTCGGCCAGGCCGTGAAGTAAGCCACGTAGACCGGGATCTTCTGCGGAACCTGCAGGGCGTGGTTCTTGCCCGTGGCAATCTCCTTGCCGATCTGGTCCACCGACGTGTTCAGCACGGCCGCTGCCATCGCGCGTGGCTCGGCAAGGCGGACGCAACCATGGCTGAGGGCGCGCATATCGCGCTTGAAGAAGCTCTTCGAAGGCGTGTCATGCATGTAGATGGCGTGAGCATTCGGGAAAAGGATCTTGAGTTCGCCAAGCGCATTGTCGTCGCTCGGCGGCTGGCGCACGGAAACGTTGGTCGTCGAGCCGTACCAGTCGACGCTGGACGACGCCACGGCGCGACCGCCGACTGTTACCTCATAGCCCATCCGGTCCAGATAGCTCGGGTCGGAGCGCAGGCGCGGCAGCATCTCGTTGATGATGATCGACTGCGGCACACCCCAGAAAGGATTAAACTCGACCGTCTCGATCTGATCCTGGAAGAAGAAGGTCTGGTGCGACGGCTGACCGATCACCACGCGCATCGACAACTGTTCCTTGTTGTCGTTGTGGTAGTAGACCATATAGGCCGGCTGGTTGATGAAGACGTAGCGCGAGCCGAGGTCGGCCGGCAGCCAGCGGGCCTGCTCCAACGCAACAATCAGCTTCTCGACCTTCGATGCGTTGCTGTCGCCGCCAGCCATGATGCGGACCGTCGCCTGGCCGATAACGCCGTCCGGCTTCAGTCCATGTTCCTTCTGGAAACCTTCAACGAGCGAAACGATCTCAGGCGAATATTCGGTGCTGCCCGTATAGGCGGAGAGCGTTGTCGCATGTTCCGCCTTGAGCGCGGCCGAGCCATGCTTGCCGATCGCCTTCACGATGTTCGGGATTTCGGACGAGTTGTCGCCCGGACGAAGCAGGCCGCTCAGCGCGATATCGATGCGCTCTTCGCTGGCTCCCTCTGCGCGCAACTTCGCCAGTTCGCCTTCGAGTGCAACGAACTGCGGCGCATCCGGCGTACGGCTTCTGAGATAGGCCGGGGTATCCGGGCTCATGCGGGCGAGCTTCAGCACCGGCGCAAGGTTCACGTCCTTACGCTTGAAATCGTGATAGCCGGAGAGCTTGTTCGGATCGACGCGACCACGAACTGTATCCTGGACATAGGCGAGCACCTTTGCGGACAGTTCCAGTTCAAACTGCGTCAGGGCGCGGTCACGGACTGCCGGATCCGGATTGGTCGGATCCTCCGCCGGCACCTGGACCGTATAGTCGGCCGGGTCGAGACCGACCGAAGCGGCATCCGCCAGAACGTCCATCGCCGCCTTGGCACGATCGTTGACATCCGTTCCGGCGAGCCAGACCAGCGGATTCTTCACATCGCCGTAATAGGCCTCAAGCGCCCTGGCGACTTCGACGGGGGCGCGCACCTTCGCCTCGATAAGGAAGCGGCGCTGTACCGACGGCGTTGCCTCGGTCGCAGCCGACGCATCGGCAACTGCCCCGGTGACGACAGGATCGGTAAATTTACCGGTATCGACGAAGCGCATCGCATCTGGCTGATAGGTATAGTAGCGCGGGCTCGAAACCTTCGGCAGCGGCGCATCCGGAGCCGACTGAAGGAAGGACGGAACCGACCGCCTCGGATTGACTATCGTGCTCTGGGTGCGAGCGCGATCCCCGCGGATCATATCCATCAACGTGTAAGCCTGCGCGGGCGTGGAACCCATCGCAGCCATGCCGCAGGAAAGCGCTAGTGCGGAAGCCGCACCTTTCAGAAGGAATGTCATGCTTTTATCCAGTCCCAGTATCATGCTGTCTTCAAATCGCGGGCAAAAACCCGCCTTAAAACTCGTTTCATCCGGCGCGAGCGTCACATTGCAGAAACTGGCCGCAGCCGCCAGCCTTGGGCCTCTCAACCCAAAGTAACGCGGAAAACGCTTATGCCGAGCCCCAGTTCACACAAAATAATGAAATTATTAGTTAATTTTTTACTTTATTTTCGCCTTCGGACACAGTGGCCAACGAGGCACTGAAATATAAAAATTTAGCCGTGTCTAAATGGCCACTGATCACCCGCCGATAACATGATTTATACATTCATATTTTGCATTTCCAGCAGTTTTCTTCGTCCCGTTTCGGACCTATAAGACGCATCTCCGAAGGCACCGCGACAGAAAGGCATGACCATGACCTCCACCCGCACCGAAACAGATACGTTCGGCCCGATCGAAGTACAGAACGACAGATATTGGGGTGCTCAGGCGCAGCGCTCGCTCGGCAATTTCAAGATTGGCTGGGAGAAGCAGCCGCTTTCGATCGTTCGCGCCCTCGGCATCGTCAAGCAGGCGGCGGCGCGTGCCAACATGGCGCTCGGTCAGCTCAATCCGGAGGTCGGCAACGCCATTGTCGACGCGGCGCAGGAAGTGATCGACGGCACGCTCAACGACCACTTCCCCCTCGTTGTCTGGCAGACGGGCTCCGGCACGCAGTCAAACATGAATGCCAACGAAGTGATCTCCAACCGTGCCATCGAATTGTTGGGCGGCGTCATGGGATCGAAGAAGCCGGTGCATCCCAACGATCACGTCAATATGAGCCAGTCGTCAAACGACACCTATCCGACGGCCATGCATATCGCCTGTGCGGAGCAGATCGTGCGCCACCTGCTTCCGAGCTTGAAGCACCTGCACGCCGCGCTCGACATGAAGGTCACCGAATTCAGCCACATCATTAAGATCGGCCGCACGCACACGCAGGATGCGACGCCGCTGACGCTTGGCCAGGAATTCTCCGGCTATGCAGCGCAGGTCGGCTCCGCCATCAAGCGCATCGAATTGACGCTTCCTGGCCTTTGCGAACTGGCCCAGGGCGGCACCGCGGTCGGCACCGGTCTCAACGCGCCTGTTGGATTTGCCGAGAAGGTCGCTGACGAGATCGCCGAAATCACCGGCCTGCCCTTCGTGACGGCCCCGAACAAGTTCGAAGCACTCGCCGCCCATGACTCCATGGTGTTCAGCCATGGCGCCATCAATGCGGCCGCCGCCGCGCTCTTCAAGATTGCCAACGACATCCGCCTGCTGGGCTCCGGTCCCCGCGCCGGCCTCGGCGAACTCGCCCTTCCCGAGAACGAGCCCGGCTCCTCGATCATGCCCGGCAAGGTCAACCCGACCCAGTGCGAGGCGCTGACGCAGGTCTGCATCCACATCTTCGGCAACAACGCGGCCCTCACCTTCGCCGATAGCCAGGGCCACTTCGAGCTCAACGTCTACAATCCGATGATGGCCTACAACTTCCTCCAGTCGGTGCAACTGCTCGGCGACGCCGCCGTTTCTTTCACCGACAATTGCGTCGTCGGCATCGAGGCGCGCGAGGACAACATCAAGGCCGGTCTCGAACGGTCCCTGATGCTGGTCACGGCGCTTGCTCCGAAGATCGGCTATGACAACGCCGCCAAGATCGCCAAGACCGCGCACAAGAACGGCACGACCCTGAAGGAAGAAGCGTTGGCGAGTGGCCTCGTCACCGTCGAGGAATACGACGCAATCGTTCGCCCTGAAACGATGATCGGCCCGAAGTAAGCCTGCCTCCTCGCTTGCTTGAAACAGTTGACACCGCCGTACCCGCGGCGGTGTTTTCCAGATTTTCATGACTAAAACAGACAAGTTTTAGAATTATTGCAATTGCGAAGACGCCCGAATAGATCATCTGCGATTTCGGTCCGCATGAAAGGTCCCTCGATGGCTGACGATCTTTTCCCCCTCAGCAAAGACTCCACCCAATACCGCAAGATCAGCAGCGACTACGTCTCTGTCGACAGCTTCAAGGGGCAGGATATCCTGACCGTCGAGCCGGAAGGCATCCGCCTCCTTGCCGAAACGGCCTTTGCCGACATCAACCATCTCCTGCGACCCGGCCACCTGAAGCAGCTCGCCTCGATCCTCGAAGACCCGGAGGCGACCGACAACGACCGCTTCGTTGCTTATGACCTGCTGAAGAACGCCAACATCGCCGCAGGCGGCATCTTGCCGATGTGCCAGGACACCGGCACGGCGATCATAATGGGCAAGAAAGGACGCCGCGTCTGGACCGAAGGTGAGGACTACTCGGCTCTCGCCAAGGGCGTCATGGACGCGTACGAGAAGAAGAACCTGCGCTATTCGCAGCTCGCGCCCATCAAGATGTTCGAGGAAAAGAACACCAAGAACAACCTGCCGGCGCAGATCGACATCTACGAGGAAGGCACCGACTCCTACGACTTCCTGTTTGTCGCCAAGGGCGGCGGTTCGGCCAACAAGACCTTCCTCTACCAGGGCACCCCGTCGCTCCTGACGCATGACCGGATGATCGACTTCCTTAAGGAGAAGATCCTTACGCTGGGTACGGCAGCCTGTCCCCCCTACCATCTGGCGATCGTCATCGGCGGCACCTCCGCCGAAATGAACCTGAAGACCGTCAAGCTCGCCTCGACGCGCTACCTCGACGATTTGCCGACCGAAGGTTCCGAGAGCGGCCACGCGTTCCGCGACCTCAAGATGGAGAAGGAAATCCACAAGCTGACGCAGCAGATGGGCGTCGGCGCGCAGTTCGGCGGCAAGTATTTCTGCCACGACGTCCGCGTCATCCGCCTGCCCCGCCACGGCGCATCCCTTCCGATCGGCCTCGGCGTTTCCTGCTCCGCCGACCGCCAGGCGAAGGGCAAGATCACCCGCGACGGCATCTTCGTCGAGCAGCTGGAGACCGATCCCTCCAAATACATGCCTGAGATCGACGAGTCGAAGCTGTCGGACTCGATGGTCCGGATCGATCTCAACCAGCCGATGAGCGCAATCCTGGCCGAACTCAGCAAGCACCCGGTCAAGACCCGCCTGTCGCTGACGGGCACGATCATCGTCGCGCGCGACCTTGCCCACGCCAAGATCCGCGAGCGACTGGAAAAAGGCGAAGGCATGCCGGATTACATGAAGAACCATCCGGTTTACTACGCCGGCCCGGCCAAGACCCCGGCAGGCTACGCCTCAGGCTCTTTCGGCCCGACGACCGCCGGTCGCATGGATTCATATGTCGACCAATTCCAATCCTTCGGCGGCTCCATGGTGATGCTTGCCAAGGGCAACCGCTCCCGCGCCGTGCGCGAAGCCTGTAAGACACATGGCGGCTTCTACCTCGGCTCGATCGGCGGACCGGCTGCCCGCCTCGCGCAGGACTGCATCAAGAAGGTCGAGGTGCTGGAGTATCAGGAACTGGGCATGGAAGCCGTGTGGAAGATAGAGGTCGAAGACTTCCCGGCCTTCATCGTCACCGACGACAAGGGCAACGACTTCTTCCAGGAATTCAACCTCGGCTGATCGACGTCAATGGATTGCCGCGGTCGCCCGATGGTCGACTGTGGCGGTATCGACGCGATTTGCGAGATCAGCAACATTGAGGACCTCCTCCGCCTTCACGCTGGCGAGAATGTCGCTGCGAAATACACCGTCGAAGAAACCATCCTGCTGGATCAGCGCGACGGAGCCTGCAATGACTGCAGCAACAAGGACGATCGGCGAAGTGTGACGAGAGCTTTCCATGATCTCTGCCTTCCGTTGGAGCCACGCGGCTCTTTCGGGGGGGAATGTGCGCCTTCTCGCCGATCCGCAACAGAGCGACCGATCGACACCGACTGTCAGCAAATTTGAAACAATGCAAAAGCAACTGAAACGAGTGGTTGGATTTTTTATTTTGCGCCACTCGCCCATAAGGCGAAATTGCCGCAACCCTTCTGCAGCTTCTCAGATAAAAATCAATACGATAAGCAAATAACGCAGAATAACGGATAAATTTCACATGTAATCATTGGTATATCCTCTCTTAATCATTTCCCAATATTTCTTAGCTATCAAATTAAAGACTGCATTTGACATTCAATTGAGGAGTAGTCGCATGACGACGGCCGCAGCGCCAACGAGGGCGCAGGTTCCCGACGTGGCAGGTCAGATCACGTTCGCCATGCGCTCCATGGGCGTCGCACCGATCCCTCGGAACTACGAACTCTTTTACGAAGCCTATATCGGCTCCAACCCGGCGCTGACACGAGATCTTGCTGCGCTCGGCAGTCAGGCGACGCAGGAGGAACTGGACGCGCTCGGGGCGCAGTATTTTACGCACAGCCCTGCCCGTGTGTTCGACGACGCGCACGGTCGCATTGCCGCCGAGCTCGAGACGCTGCTGCGCGTGCTGCGCCAGGAGCAAATCTCGCTGGAGAGCTACAACAAGCTGCTTGGCGAAACCTACAAGCGGATCAGCTCGAAGAACCATACCAGCGTGGAGCTTATCGAAAACGCCCTCAGCCTGCTCACGCAGGCAACCGGCGACACCATGGCGCACGGCGAACGCACGGTCGAGAACGTCGTCCAGCGATCGCAGGAAATGGATCAGGTCCGCAAGGAGCTTGACGAATACAAGCGTATCGCCAACACGGACTCATTGACACGCCTGTCGAACCGCCGTGCATTCGACGATCGCCTCGCCGCCGTCTACAACAATCCGGCCATGCGGCCCGTCACTGCGCTGGTGCTCGCCGACATCGACAATTTCAAGAAGATCAACGACACATACGGTCATCCGGTCGGCGACAAGATTCTCGCCACGGTCGCCTCGGTCATCCGCGCCAACGTCCGCCGCGACGTTTTCGTCGCCCGCACCGGCGGCGAGGAGTTCGCCCTCATCATAGAAGGCAACACGGCCGACGAAGTCATGGGGATGGCCGAGCGCATTCGTCGCACGCTGGAAACGACGCCCTTCACCAACTCGCGCACCAGAATAAACTACGGGCCGGTCACGGTATCGGTCGGCGTCTGTATGGCGTCCTACGCGGAAGACGCCGGCGAGCTTTACCACAGGGCCGACGTTGCCCTTTACGGCGCAAAGAATTCCGGCCGCAACTGCAGCGTCCTCTTCGAAGACGGTATGCAGAAGGACTTCACGAAGAGCTGGCTGATCTACAAGGGATAGACCCTGGCAAGCAGCGTCTTCGCCTGCCTGTCGATGAGCTTGATTGCCGCAATCGCCCGTCGCCATCGCAATGGACCGCGATTTGCGCGGCCCTCCTTCCTAAGAGGTGGGCCTGCCAATCCTACGCGGAAGCCTACCACATCGTCCTGGCGGCACGCTCCGGCCATTCGCGGTCATAGGTTTCGTAGTCGAAATCCCCTGTCGCCGCCTTCAGCATCAAACCGGGCGTTGGCAGGCTCTTCGGATCGATGAAGGTTGCCGGATTCCACAGCTCCGAACGGATCAGCGCACGAGCGCATTGGAAATAGACCTCGTCGATCGTAATGACGATCACCGTACGCGGATGCTTTCCGTCCATCACGAAGCTGGACAGGACTGCCTCGTCGTTCGTCACGACACCACGCCCGTTAATACGCATGGTGGTGTTCGAACCGGGAATGAGGAACATCAGCGCCAGGCGTGGATCCCGCACGATGTTGGAGAGCGAATCCACCCGGTTATTGCCGCGCCAGTCAGGCAGATGCAGCGTCCGGTCGTCGACGATGCGCACGACGCCGCCGATATCACCGCGCGGCGAACAGTCGAGGCCTTCGGGTCCCACCGTCGCGAGTGCCACGAAGGGCGACGCCTCGATCATCTCGCGATAGAGCGGCGTCAGATAGTCCGTCACCTTGGCTACGGATGCCTGCGTCAGCCCGCCAGCGTAGATCTCTGCGAGTTCCTCTACCGTTTCAATGATTTTCATGACTGTCCTGCCGCTTTTTATCGTGGCGGCCTTTAGCTGCCTAACGTGACGTTACAATGACACGCGCCGCGCAGGAAGAGCGAAAAGCGGAATGATCTCAGCATCCTTTCCGGAATCGTCCTCCGCGAGAAAACCCCTAATCGCATCGAGAACCGACCGCGCCGCCACGATGCGACGGTGCCCGAAGCCATTTGCCCAGTGGAGCCGCACGGCATTGCCTGCGGCCGCGTAACGCCGAGCGTGATTGGCACTCACTTCCTTGTCGTCCTCCGCGTGCACGATCATCACTGGCCGCTGGATCGCGCCGGCCGCCCCGCTCGCATCGAACGCCTCCAGTCGCCGACCGGTGACACGGTGCACCTCGTTCTCCAGCGCCTGCTGTGCCGGGCGCCTAAGCCCGATCAGCCTGCCGAAATCCTTGAAGAGCCAGTGCATTTCGCTTGGCGAGCCGATCAGCACCAGCTTTTCCGGAAGCACGGCAGACTCGCCAGGCAACATGCCTGCCGCGGCCACCATCAGCGCGGCGCCGCCAAAGGAGTGGCCGATCGCGGCATCGAACGCACCGAATCGACGCTCGGCCGCGGCGATCGCCTTCACCGCCATGCCCATGTGGAGCATCCTCCCCGCCGCGCGGCCATGACCGGGAAAGTCGACCGCGATCACTTCCGCGCCGGTTGCCGCCAAAGTCGTCGCGATGTCGGCCATGTAGGCACCGCTCGATCCCCAGCCATGGGTCACAAGATAGCGCGGGCGCCGTCCCAAGGCGCCACCGTTCAGCCGATAGGCATGCGCCCGTCCGCCGCCGGCCAGACGAAGCGTGAACCGCTCCGCTCCGGCAAGCTTTGCCGCGCCGGCCGCATGTGCTGCTTTCGCCTTCTCGCCCTTCGGCCTTGTCGAGGGTGTTACGCAGAACAGGCGGAACGCCGCCTTCCCGGCGAGGCGCGGCGAAACCGACTGCAGCAGGGAAAAACCGAGGCGGGTGACCTTCAGCGCAAAGTTTGTCATAGTGGGAATCCAATAATGTTCAACACTGAACAATAAAGTACAACGATGAACAAAAATCAATCCCTGCCCTGGGATCATCCGCGTTTTCGCAGCTGGATCGCTGTTGCCCGCGCCTGCCAACTCATGCAGCAGTCGCTCGGTCGCTCGCTATCCGAACTCGATATCAAGACCCCGCACCTCGATATTCTGATCAATCTCTATCGCTTCGAGGGCATCTCGCAGCAGGAACTCGCCCGCAAGCTGCTGGTCGGTCGCTCGAACATGAGCATGCTCTTGCCGCAGATGGAGAAGCGCGGGCTGATCGAACGGCGCGGCGATGAGAAGGACAAGCGCGTACTGCGCCTCTTCCTGACGCCGGAAGGCCGGAATGTCACGGAGAAGGCCATGGTCATCCAGACCGACCTCATCGAGCGGGTGCTTTCGCCCGAGCCGATCGAGCAATGCATGGCGATGGCCGGATCAATGGAACGGATCATCCGGGTCCTGCAGCAAGACCTTGTCGACGAAGACTGATCTCAGTGAACGGTGTGGCCGACCGTTTGCCCCGCAAGGGATTTGTATTCCCACGCGGCCACGATGATCAGCACCAGCATCGCGAGGATACCGGCAAGGTAGACCTCGATGAACGGCGCAATGAAGGCGAGCAGAATCAAGAGCACAAGGCCGGCCAGATGCGACAGCGGCATACGTCCGCTGGTCGCCCCTTTGAACCAGAGATTGCCGGCAAGAAACAGTCCGGAGCCACCGAGTACGGAGGCCATCACGCCTAGATTGCCAGTCTCATGCGGATGCGAGAACATGAACTCGACGGCGACGGCGTGAACGATGATGCCCGCCAGGATCGGGATATGGGCATAGGTGAACGCCAGCCGTGCCAGGCTTCCCGGCGTTTCGTCGTGTTCGATCCGATGCGCCGCCCGCTCGTGGCCGAAGCGGAAATAGAGCCACCACATCGCCACCGTCCCCGCGAATCCAGTCCCGAAGACGACCGCCGTCAATGGCGAAAACGGCATTTCCGAGAAAGTCCGCCCCGACACCAGCACCGCCTCGCCAAGGCAGATGATGACGAAAAGCGCGCAACGCTCGGCCATATGCGCGCCCGACACGTCCCAGTCCGCGGCGGTCGATTTGCCAAGTCCCGGGACGGTAAAGCCGCTCGCCGGAGCGGCATATTCGATAGCAAGGGCGATGAGCCATGCGATCAGTCGCGCCTCGTGTTCCAGAAGGCCGCCGGCGATCCAGAAGACGCCGGAAAATATTAGCCAGCTACTGATGCGCACGAAATTCCGATACTTCAAGGCGTCCGACTTGACCGCATAGCACGCAAACAGCGATCGACCGACCTGCATGAGCACGTAGGACCCGGCAAAGAGCAGCCCCTTGTCGCCAAAAGCCTCGGGGATAGACGCGGAAAGAACCAGGCCAAGCAGCATCAAGACGACGAGCATGCCGCGAACCGCCATCTTGTCGGGGTCGAGCCAGTTTGTAACCCAGGTCGTGAATATCCACACCCACCAGACGGCAAAGGTCATCAGGCCGGCTTCAAGAGCGCCGAGCGGCGTATAGTGCGCCGCGAGGGCATGCGAGAGCTGCGAGATCGAGAAGACGAAGACGAGATCGAAAAACAGTTCGAGGAAGCTGACCCTGCTTTCACTCGGACTGCCTTTGGCGCGCAGCCAGTTTCGCTTGCTCGTTCCCGCCATGCATTTCCCCCTTGCGGCAATTGTCGCTTAACGCGGCTTCTCTGAGGTGTCGCGGCTCATGCCCTTTTCGCGCAGCTCTTCTTCATAGGCCGAGAACAGCTCCTCGCCGCGCTCGCCGAGCTCGCGCAGATAGGTCCAGGTATAGATGCCGGTATCATGCATGTCGTCAAAGCCGATGCGCACCGCATAATTGCCGGTCGGCGTCATTGAAATGATCGCGACATTGCGCTTGCCGGGAACGGTGACTTTCTGCCCGGGCCCGTGCCCCTGCACCTCCGCCGATGGCGAAAGCACCCGCAGCATCTCGGCGGAAAGATCGAAACTCTGCTCGTCGTTGAACGTCACGACGAGGTGCTGCCGGTCTTTTGAAACTCTGAGTTCAGTCGGCCAGATATCGGTCATGATCCCATTCCCCTTCAAAATCACGAGTAGGCAATGAGGCTTGCCGAGGCAAGCTCAATTTACCGTGCGTAAGGGGCGTTTCCCTTGACGCGGCAATGGCATATACGCACATTAGTAGCATTGCGGAGGTATTCGTGAACAGCAACGTCGGAACGACAGGCAACGCATCGCCACTGGTTGCAGAGACGAAACCGATGATCGACCCGTTCAAACGGGCCGTGACCTATCTGCGTGTCTCCGTCACCGACCGCTGCGACTTCCGCTGCACCTACTGCATGGCCGAGCACATGACCTTCCTGCCGAAACAGGAGCTGTTGACGCTCGAGGAATTGCACCGGCTCTGTTCCGCCTTTATCGCCAAGGGCGTGCGCAAGCTGAGACTCACCGGCGGCGAGCCGTTGGTGCGCAAGAACATCATGTATCTCGTGCGGGAACTCGGCAAACAGATCGGCTCCGGCCTCGACGAGCTGACCCTGACCACCAACGGCTCGCAGCTTTCCCGCTTTGCCGGCGAGCTCTATGATAGCGGCGTGCGTCGCATCAACGTCTCGCTCGACACGCTTGATCCCGACAAGTTCCGCCAGATCACCCGCTGGGGCGATTTCCACAAGGTGATGGAAGGCATCGAGGCGGCCCAGAAGGCCGGCCTCAAGGTCAAACTGAATGCGGTAGCACTGAAGGACTTCAACGACACCGAAATGCCGGAGATGATCCGCTTCGCGCACGGCCGCGGCATGGATCTCACCGTCATCGAAACCATGCCGATGGGCGAGATCGAGGAAGACCGGACGGACCGCTACCTGCCGCTGTCGAAGCTCAGGGCCGATCTCGAAGAACGATTCACCTTCTCCGACATCGGCTACCGCACCGGCGGTCCGGCACGCTATGTCCAGGTGAAGGAAACCGGCGGCCGGCTCGGCTTCATCACTCCGATGACGCATAATTTCTGCGAGAGCTGCAACCGCGTCCGACTGACCTGCACCGGCACGCTTTACATGTGCCTTGGCCAGAACGACGCCGCGGATCTACGCGCCGCCTTGCGCGCCACCGAGGACGACGGATTGCTCTATGCGGCGATCGACGAGGCCATTTCGCGCAAGCCCAAGGGCCACGACTTCATTATCGACCGCACCCACAATCGCCCTGCCGTTGCCCGCCACATGAGTGTCACGGGTGGGTGACACCCGCGGAGCTAGGGCAGCTTACGTCCGGTTGATCGAAACCCCGCCATCCGCCAGCATTGACGTCCCGGTCACAAAGCTCGCCATATCCGATCCCAGGAACAGTGCGGCCTTGGCGATCTCCTCCGGCCTTGCCAGCCGTTTCAGCGCGTGCAGGCCTTGGATGAAGGCGACGAGCTGCATGTCGGGATTCTCGAAATTCGCCGGGTTCAGCGCGGTGTCTGTGCCCCCGGGCAACAGCGCGTTGACGCGGATGTTTTTCGGACCGAGCTCGGCGGCAAGAACCTGCACCAGGCCGGTCAGTCCCGCCTTGCTTGCCGCATAGGCACCCATCCCAGGCATTCCTGCCGTGTTACCGACGAAGGTCGAGGTGAAGACGATCGACCCGCGGCCGCGGGCGATCATTGCTGGCACCTGATATTTCGCTGCCAGAAATGCGCTGGTGAGATTGACCGCCAGCATTTCGTTCCAGCCATCCAGCGACAGGTCAGCCACCGGCGCCGATTCGCCGGCGCTGCCGGCGTTGTTGAAGGCAACATCCAGACCGCCGAAGCGTTCGACCGCCACTTCGACCAGCCGCCAGTTCAAAGCCTCGTCGCGCACGTCGCCGGCAACCGCAACCGCCTCGCCGCCCGCATCTCCGATCTCTTCGACCAGCATGCCAAGCTGAGCCTCGCGTCGCGCCGCGACGACCAGCCGCGCGCCTTCGGCTGCAAAGAGGTTGGCGGCCGCCCGGCCGATGCCGGAGCTCGCGCCGGTTATGATCGCAACCTTGCCATCCAGATATCTCATGTCGGAACCTCCGCTTGTTGTTCGCGGTATCCCAATCCCAGACATCCTGGCGCTCAGCCACCCGTTTCCTGCCCGTGTCGGCGCGCGCCCTATTGTGCACTGCGCAATCGAATTATTTCGGGTGTGTCTTTCGTTCGATACCCATGGCGCCTGGCACGCTCTAAGAACACGTGTACGAGAATCGGAATATCGACATGCCGCGGTCCCGCAACACCCAGGGCGCCATCTACATGAGTTCGGCCATGGCCGGATTTTCCTGCAGCGACGCACTTTCCAAATCAGTTATCTCTTACATGAATGCCGGCCAGATCATGTGTCTGCGCGGCCTCTTCACCAGCATCTTCGTCTACTTCATCGCGCGCCACATGGGTGCCTTGCGATCGTGGCGCATCATCCTCAAGCCCATGATCATCATCCGCGTCATTTGCGAGATATTGGCAGCGGTGACTTACATTACGGCGCTCGGAATGATGCCGATCGCGAACGCATCGGCCATCCTGCAGTCGCTGCCGCTGGTCGTGACCTTCGGTGCGGCGCTATTCTTCCGCGAACCCGTCGGCTGGCGTCGCTGGTCGGCCATTCTCGTCGGCCTGATTGGCGTGCTGATCATCATTCGGCCGGGACCGGACGGTTTCACGGCCGCAGCTCTCCTCTGCGTTGGCAGCGTCCTCACGACGGCCGGCCGCGACCTCGCCACGCGCGGCATCGCCCCCGAGATCCCGTCACTGATGATCACAGTGGTGACGGCCGTCTCGGTAACGGTCGTCGGTGCATTGCTGACGCCGCTGCTGGGAGGATGGGAGCCGGTTAGCGTGACTTCGCTTTCGCACCTGCTGCTCGCCGCCATTCTCGTCCTGGTCGGCTATCAGTCGGTCATCATGGCGATGCGCACCGGTGAAATCTCCTTCGTCGCACCGTTCCGCTACACCAGCCTGATCTTCTCGACATTGCTGGGCTTCGTCTTCTTTGCGGAGTTTCCCGATGTCTGGACGCTCGGCGGTGCGGCTATCGTCATAGCGTCCGGCCTCTACACGTTCTATCGTGAGGCCAAGCGCCATGTACCGCCGGTCGCCCAGGAGTCCGAGCCGAGAACCCCCGTCTGAGGCAACCATGAACGATTTTGTGCTGGATAGATCCAATATTCCGGGTGTGGTCCTGGCGGGAGGACGCTCTTCGCGCATGGGCCGCGACAAAGCCTCCGTGCGGCTCGATGGCCGCACGCTGCTGGAGCGCGTCATCGAACAGCTCGAGCCGCAGGTGAGCACCCTTGCCGTCAACGCCGACGCAACCCCGGAAAATTGCCGGCATCTGTTCATTCCTGATATAGTTCCCGGCAAAGCGGGACCGATGGCCGGCATCCATGCAGCGATGACCTACGGTGCATCGCTTGGGGGTGTCACACACGTGGTCACGGTTTCTGTCGACAGTCCATTCTTTCCGAGCGACCTCGTCGATTGGTTCGCTGGCGTCATCGATTCACCTGGCAAGATTGCCATCGCCGCCTCCGAGGGCCGCAGCCATCCGGTGTTCGGCCTGTGGCCCGTCAGCCTTGCCGATGACCTGGAATCCTGGATCGCAACCGACGAAAAACGCCGTGCGCGCGACTTCCTTCTACGGCATGACGTTACGGAAGTTGCCTTCCCGCTGCGCCCGACGCGGGCGAGCCTCCTCGATCCGTTTTTCAACGTCAACACGCCGGACGATCTCGCCGAGGCGGAGCGCTGGCTCAAGGTCATGGCATGATGGAGAAACCGAAGGTCTTTGGCATCGCCGGCTGGAAGAACTCGGGCAAGACCGGTTTGGCGGTCCGCCTCGTCGAGGAATTCACCCGCCGCGGCTACCGCATTTCCACCATCAAGCATGCCCATCATGACTTTGACATCGACAAAGTCGGTGCCGATAGCTACCGCCACCGACAGGCCGGCGCTCACGAAGTGACCATCGTCTCCGGAACGCGTTATGCCATCATGCACGAATTGCGCGGCGCCCCAGAGCCGACATTCGACGAAATTCTTGCCCGCATCGCGCCCTGCGACCTTGTCTTGATCGAGGGCTACAAGCGCGAACCGATCCCGAAGATCGAGGCGCGGCGGCTCGAATCCGCCAACCAGGAACCCCTCGCCCCGACGGATCCCCACATCGTTGCCATCGCGGCCGATCACCCGATCGCCGAAGGCTTTCTGCCGGTATTCAACCTCGATGACACCCAGGCAATCGCAGACTTCATTTCCGGAATAGTGGAGCTGCCTGCAAAGTAGGAAACGTTACGACCTAGAAGCTGGTGCGCTCGCGCCAGAACCGCAGAGCGCGCAAACGAAAGCCGCCGGTCTCCCGACGGCTTCCGATCAGTTTCGATTATCGGCTCGCGGAGGCGACCGGGCGTACCAGCGCCGTCACGCGACGGATGGTGACGCGGCGGTTCTCCTGGTTCGGCCCCTGCGTGTTGACCTTGAGGTAACGTTCGCCGTAGCCCTGCGTCGCCAGGTTTTCGGGCGGGATGCCGTAAACGTCGGTCATCACATTCGCCACCGATTCCGCGCGCTGGTCCGAGAGGACGAGGTTGCTCTGGTCGGAGCCGACCGCGTCCGTATGGCCTTCGATCAGAAAGGTTTCCGACGGATCCTTCCGCAACACCTCGTTGATCGCATCGGCGACCTTGCGCAGGCTGCGCGCCTGGCTCATCGGGATCTCGGCACTCCCCGTCGCAAAGGTGATCGTATCGAGATCGATACGGCGAACCTTGTCGCGGATACGCGCCGAATACTTCACCTCATCCAGCGAATAGACACGCTCCACGGGCTCCACCGGCGGCTCGCGCAGGAAGTCGTAGTAGTCGCGATCGTCGTCGCTGCTCGTGTCCATGATGTAGTCACCGAGCGGAATACGCAGGCGCATCGGCGGCAGGTCGCGGCCCGGATCTTCGAAGTAGCCGCGGTCCGGATCTTCGTAGAGACCAGGCGAATAGTAGAGCACGGACTCGCGCCCGCCATTGTCGATGCGCGACCGCTGGATGATGTCACCATAGCGGTTGCGGATCGTCACGATCTGATAGCCGTCACGGTCGATCGTCTCACGGTAACGGTCCCGCGGCAGCTGCTCGTAGGTCGGCCGCTCGCCGTCACGCAGGAAGCGCCGGTCGTCATCGCCGCGAACGATCGTCTGGTTGTTGATCTGGATGATCACACGATTGTCGTCACCACGCTCGCCGAAGCGCGCGCCTTCCGGCCGCTCGAACTGCGGACGCCTGTCGAGACGCCGACCCTGTTCGCTGGTCACGGCTTCGATCTTGATCGGAGCAGCCTTGGCGCCCTCGGTTATGATCTGGGCCTCGGCGTCGGTTTTTGGAACCCGGAAATTCTGCTCCTGGCCGCGTTGCCTGTCGCGGTCACGACGGGACTGGATGCCCCCCGAGCGGTCGGCGTCCTTGTCGCTGTCGAGAACGGCGGCACCGTTTTCAACCGGCAGAACGACGGTTTCCGTGCTCTTGCTCGGGTCCGCGGCAATCTCCTTGCGGCGCTCGAGTTCCTTGGGCGTGATTTTCTCCGGAGCCGGGATAACCTGCTCGGCTTGGCCCACTGCCGGCTGATCGGTCGGCTGCGCCGGAACCTGTTCACCCTGCTGCTGAGCCGGTGCTTGCTCGCCCTGCTGAGGTGCTGGAACCTGTTCGCCCTGCTTCAGGATCGGCTGCGTGCCGCCAGGCTGGGCCTCCGTCGCCGGCTCCTGCGCGGGAACGGGCGGCTTCTCGGCCGTCGGCGCCTCTACTGGAGCAGGCGCCTGTTCCGCGGCTGGCGCCTGCGCTTCAGCGGCAGGCTTCTTGCGCGGCTTCACCGGCTGCTCAGAGCTTTCGGTCGCCTGCTGCTTGCCTGCCTTCCTCGTGGGCTGCGGCGCTTCGCCCTGCGGCTGAGCCTGCTCCTGCTGCGGGGCGACCTGCTCGGTCTGCGGCTGCGGCGCGGCCTCCTGCTGAGGTTGCTGCTTGTCGCGCTTGTTGCGACGCGGCTTTTCCTGGCTTTCGACAGGCTGCTGTTCCTGGGCCGCCGGGGCTATCTGCTCCTGCGGAGCCGCGGGCTCAACCTGCTCAGCGGCCGGCTGCCGCTTCTTGCGCGGCTTTTCGACAGGGGCTGCTTCCTGCAACTGCTGTTCCTGGGCCGGCGCTATCTGCTCCTGCGGAGCCGCAGGCTCTGCCTGCTCGGCGGCCGGCTGCCGCTTCTTGCGCGGCTTTTCGGCGGGGGCTGCCTCCTGCAACTGCTGCAGCTGCTGTTCGACGACAGGCTCCTGCTGTGGCGCGGGCTGTGCCTCTGCTGCCGGCTCACGCTGCTTGCGTGGCTTTTCGGCAGGCGCATCCTGCGATTGCTGTGGCTGCTCCTGCTGGGCGGCCGGCGCCTGTTCTTCACCGCCGCCGCCGTGCTGCTTGTGGTGCTTCTTCAGAATCTCTTCATCGGAGGGCGCATCCTGCGCAACCTCGAAGCTGCCCGCGACCGCTTGCGGTGCTGTCTGAACCTGTTCAACGCTGGCAACTGCGGCAAAGGATTGCACTGGAGGCATCACAAGCGACAGCGACAACAGCGGAAAGGCGGCACTTGCAAACAATCTGGATTTCATTCCCATAAAGGGGCTCCTCGTTGACTTCATTTTCTTGGGACGCGGTCGTGGCCACGTCCGATTTTGGGGCACCCATCCGCGGCGAAAACCGCGCGGGGACTGCATTTGTTCCACGAGTCTTAGGAACTGCAGCATTAACCCGGTATGAATGTGGCAGTGCGGCATTGTTCATCTTCGACATAGTTGATCGTTCGCCACACCCCTGCGATTCCAGTTGCAATTCCGCCGAAAAAGGTTTGAGTATCGCGCCAAGGCCGTGCCTTGCACCGCCCTGCTCAGCCGCCGTCCAAAAGAAGAACACGAGCGGCAGCACCAACAGAGAGGACTAACATGCGTATCTCCACCCGTATTCTTGCCGCCGCTTCCGTCGCCGCGATGTCTCTTTTCGCAGGCGCCGCCATGGCTGATGGCGAGAAGTATGTCATCGGAACAGACTCGACCTACCCGCCCTTCGAATACGTTGACGCCAGCGGCCAGTTCCTCGGCTTCGACATGGACATCGCCCGCGCGCTCTGCGCCGAGATGAAGGCCGACTGCACCATCGTCAGCAGCGACTGGGACGGCATCATTCCCGCCCTGCAGGCCAAGAAGTTCGACATGATCATCTCGTCCATGTCGATCACGCCGGAGCGTTCGAAACTCGTAGACTTCACCAACAAGTACTACAACACCCCGCCGGCAATCGCCGTACCGAAGGATTCGACCGTCACCGACGTGGCCGGCCTGAAGGGCAAGACGATCGGCGCGCAGACCTCCACCACTCACTCGAACTACGCTGAAAAGCACCTGCCGGATACCGAGCTGAAGCTCTACCCGACGGCAGACGAGTACAAGCTCGACATCACGAATGGGCGCGTCGACGCCGTCATCGACGACATCGTCGTGCTGTCGCAGTGGGTCAAGTCGGATGCCGGCGCATGCTGCAAGATCCTGACGCCACTGCCGGTCGACAAGGAAATCAACGGCGTTGGTGCAGGCATTGCCGTCCGCAAGGGCGACGACGCGCTGCGCGAAAAGCTGAACACCGCGATCGCCGCGATCCGCACCAGCGGTGAATACAAGAAGATCCAGGACAAGTACTTCGACTTCAACGTTTACGGCGAATAAGAAAAGCTGTAGGTCGCTGATAAAGCTGATGGCGGAAGGCTTGCTCTTCCGCCATTTTTGTTTGACAACGATAGAAAGATCAAAGCGGTAGAAACCGCGAGGGGAAAACTGGCATGGGCGGATTATTTTCCGCGCTAGGTCCATTCTGGGCCTGGATTGGGCATATCTTCGATCCGCTTTGCGGACCCGCAGGACTCTTCACGTGGTTCGGTTCCTCGACGATCCTGGCCTGTGGCGACACCGGTTGGGGCGATGAGATCGCCGCCGGCCTCAAGGTCACAGTTGCGGTCGCTCTGGTTACCCTTCCAATCGGACTTGTCATCGGCTTCCTCATCGCACTCGGCCAGCAATCGGAAGAGAAATCGGTCCGCCTTGCGGCCGGCATCTACACCACGATCTTCCGTGGCCTGCCGGAACTGCTGACGCTGTTCATCATCTATTACGGCATGCAGATCCTGATCCAGTCCGTCCTCGCCTCCATGGGCTATGACGGCCGGATCGAAATCAACGCTTTCTTGGCGGGCGTGATCGCGCTGTCGATTGTATTTTCCGCCTATTGCTCGGAGGTGCTGCTCTCGGCTTTCCGCGCCATCCCGAAAGGCCAGTACGAAGCCGGGGACGCACTGGGCTTTCATCGTGGGCGCACGTTGCGCCTGATCGTGTTGCCGCAACTAGTGCGCATCGCCCTTCCCGGCCTGGTGAACCTCTGGATGATCCTGCTCAAGGATACGTCCTACGTCTCGATCATTGGCCTTGCCGATATCCTGCGGCAGACCGGCGTCGCCGTTAAGGTCACTAAACAGGCATTCCTGTTCTATACCGTCGCCTGCGCTCTCTATCTCGGCCTCGCCATCATTTCCTCCTTCGGCCTTCGCTACATAGAACGGTGGGCCAAGCGTTCGGAGATCAGCCGATGAGCCACGCCCAGACGCTCATTCCGGCGCAGCCGGCTCCGAAGCAAGCGCACAGGCCAGTCACCGCTGCGCGCATTACCGGATACGTTGTCGTCGCTCTCTGGATCGTCCTGGCTGCCGCACTGCTCACGATGGTCGTGACCGGTTGGGATCCGGAGAAGTTCACCCGCTACGGTCCCCGCTACCTGCATGGTCTGTATACGACGATTGCCTTGGTGGTGATCTCGGTATTCTTCGGCGCCATCTTGTCGCTGCCGTTGGCCTTTGCCCGCATGTCCAAGAACAGGTTCATCAACGGCATCGCCTACTGCTACGTCTATGTGTTCCGCGGCACGCCGCTGCTGGCACAGCTCTTCCTCATTTACTACGGCCTGGGCAGTTTCCGTCCGCAGCTGGAAACCGTCGGCCTCTGGTGGTTCTTCCGCGATGCCTGGTATTGCGGTCTGTTTGCGATGACCATCAACACGGCCGCCTACCAGGCTGAAATCCTGCGTGGCGCCATCCAGAGCGTTCCGCGCGGCCAGCACGAAGCCGCCGCCTCGCTTGGCATCCACAAGGTCATCGCCTTCCGCAAGATCCTCTTGCCGCAGGCGCTGATTGTCGCCTTGCGGCCCTACGGCAACGAGATCATCCTGCTGATCAAGGGCTCTGCGGTCGTCGCCATCATCACCGTTCTCGACCTGATGGGTGAAACGCGCTACGCCTTCTCGCGCACCTTCGATTACCAGACCTACCTTTGGGCAGCGATTTTCTACCTCACCATGGTCGAAGCCCTGCGCCATCTCTGGGCATGGATCGAGCGCCGCCTCACCCGCCACCTGAAGCGCTGAACAACGTGGCAGCACTCGCCGATGAGAGCTGCCAACGATTTGAAATTGCAAAAGAAATTCCTGAGGCACTAGCAATTCGTCAAGCTTCGGTTAAGCATGTAGTGGTTCCATTTCATTGATCGCTAATGAGCGATCAATGGAACCAGAAGCGAGACGACGATGCACAAGGACATGGAAAGGCAGCTTCAGGGCTACGGCCTCACGACGGCCCAAATCATCTACCGGATGCCGGATCATCAAACGATCCTACAGACATACATCTGGCAGGACTACGACCTTGCACCGGATTTTCCGGAAATGCGCAGCTTCCTGAAGTTCTGGCAGGAGAAGCTCGACGGACCGCTGCATTCGGTCCGCTACATTCACCGCAAACTCATCTCGGCCACCGAATGGCGGGCGCTGAGAGGCGAGTTCACCATCAACTGATCACGCTGCAAAAGCCGGTCAGACATGAGCCTCCCCTTTGACGAACTCGTCTTCGTCCATCTCCCGATGCAGTGTGCCGTAGAGGATACCGGCATAGCCCAAGCCAACCAGGCAGAGCACGGCCCAGCCCGGGATCGGCCCAAGTGCCGCGTTCTCGACTACGTAAGTCCATGAATGCGTCTGCGTCAGCGGATTGCCCTCTGCCTGGAGCTTCGGCGTGGTGATCTTCAGACACCATGCGAGCAACAGGATAAAATACATCCAGCAATAGTTGCGGCGCAGTCGCCGCTTGACCGCGCCGGGGTAGCTCAAGAGAAATTGCGGCTTGCGCAAGCTCCTCGCGATCGCGCCGGCCCAATCGGGTCTGGATTCGCCGTTCGGCGCAAGAATCTGCGCGAAATAGCCCCGCTCCAGCTTCCGTACTCGGGCGCGGTAGATATCGAAGAAGCGGTATCGGCGCGCTTCGATGAGCAACAGCAGGGTGATCAGCATCATCCCGAAAAGCAGCACGCCATGGTGCGAGGTCGGCGTCGACAGTGAAACCGAAAGCAGCGCCGCCGAGACCGTGATCGCCCAATTCGATGTTCGGTCGATGCGATCGCGCCAGCTTATCATCCGGCCGAGCTCTCCCCGATAATAGTGGCTGAGCGTATTCGTGATCTCGCCTGGCGTTGCCGGCAGCGCTGGTCGCGGACTATCCAGCTCAATCTCGAAGTTCGCCTTACTGATTTCGGCCACCATGGTATTTCCTCCATTTTGTTCTTATCCATTAGAGGATCCTTATTCTGCGCCTCGAACGTCGCCATTGCAAAAGACAATCAGTCGCCGTAGACGCAGCTCTGGAATTAAAACGATGGTGAATTGCTATGGCCAAGAAGATCGACGAAGACGCACTCGCGGAAGCCTATAACCGGGCTCTTGCCCTCGAGAAGGCGGGAGATGTCGATGCCGCCGTAAAGGCCTATGAAGAGGTCCTGGCCATCGACCCCGAGGATCATGGCGGCGCCGCCGTCCGGATCGCCTCCATGGGACGCGGCGAGACGCCACCCAAGGCGCCGGACGCCTATGTCGAGACCCTGTTCGATCAGCACGCCGAAGTCTTCGAGGACGTTCTCGTCGAACAGCTCGGCTACCACGTGCCGATGATGGTGCGCCAGCGCCTGCAGGAGCTGAACCTTGGCCCCTTCAAGCGCATGCTCGACCTCGGCTGTGGCACTGGCCTCACCGGCAGCGCGCTCAGCGACCTCTGCGAGGACATGACCGGCATCGACATTTCCGAAAACATGGTCGAGATCGCCCACGAGAAGGAGCTCTACGAGACGCTCTTCGTCGCTGAGGTCGAGGACTTTCTCGAAGACAATGACGAGGATCCGTTCGATCTCGTTACCGCGACTGACGTCCTACCCTATCTCGGCGCGCTCGAACCGCTGTTCTTCGGCGTCGCGGAAAACCTGAACCCCGGCGGTTTCTTCATCTTTTCATCCGAGGAACTGCCCGAAGCCTCCGCAAATGGCCAACCCTACATGGTCGGCCCGCATCAGCGCTTTTTGCATTCGGCAGCTTATATTCGCGAACGCCTCGCAGCGACGGGATTCGAGCTCGTCGAGATGCGAGAGATCAACGTTCGCATGCAGGAAGGCAATCCGAGCCCGGGCCACCTGGTGATTGCGCGGCTGTCTTAATACTTAGCCATCCACGCAACTTTCCTGTTGCCAGCGAAGCGGCGCCCTGATACTTAGCCATTCACGCAAGTTTTAAAACAACGTGAAAGGCCGGCCGCATGTCGCTCTTCCTCCACAGTCATCCGCTTGCATCTTTCTGCCACAAGGTCCTGATCGCCCTTTACGAGAACGACACGCCCTTCGAGCCCGTCCATGTCGATCTCGGAAACGAGGCATCGAGAGCCGCGTTCCTCAGCGTCTGGGCACTCGGAAAGATGCCGGTGCTGCGCGATGAGGCACGCAACCGCACTGTCCCTGAAACGACGATCATCATCGAGTATCTCGATCGCTACTATCCGGGTGCGACGACCCTCATCCCAGGCGATCTCGACAAAGCGCTCGAAGTCCGCCTGTGGGATCGCTTCTTTGACCTGCACGTGCAGGAACCGATGCAACAGATCGTTGCCGAACGTCTGCGCGGCGGCGGCGATCCGAGCCGCGTGGCCAGTGCCGAGGCGGCGCTGCGCAAGGCCTACGGCATGATCGAGCAGCAACTCGGCGAACACCCTTGGATCGCAGGGGATAGCTACACCATGGCCGATTGCGCCGCGGCGCCCGCCCTCTTCTATGCAGAGACCCTTGTTCCTTTCGCCGGCCAGCCAAGCCTGCGGGCTTACTATGACAGGCTTCTGGCGCGCCCGTCCTTTGCACGGGTCCTTGAAGAAGCGCGACCGTATTTCAGATTCTATCCCTACCGGGAACGGCTACCCGCACGCTTCCGGCCGGACGAAGCCTCTATATGATGGACGAACCCGCCGCACTCGATGAGATGTTCCACGCGCTTTCGGACCGCAGCCGGCGCGGGATGGTCGACCGTCTCGGCCGCGGGCCAGCTTCGGTGTCCGAGCTTGCGGAACCTCTGTCGATGGCGCTGCCGACCGTTATGAAACACCTCGCCGTGCTGGAGAGGAGCGGCCTTGTCCGTTCCGAAAAGAGCGGCCGCGTGCGGACCTATCGCCTGGAAGCAGGCGCATTGGGCCAGGTCGAACGCTGGCTTGCCGAACACAAGGCAAGTTGGAACGCCCGCTTTGACCGACTTGAACGATTTCTCTCGGACGACCAACCGGAGTGACGAACGACATGACAAGACATTCCGCCATGCACGAGACATTCGCAATCGAGCGAAAGATGCGGGCGCCGGTCTCACGGGTGTTTGCCGCCTGGGCCGATACGGAGGCCAAGCGGCAGTGGTTTGCATGCCACGACGAGTGGGTCCCCATCGAATACAGCCTAGAGTTCCGCGTCGGCGGCCAGGAGCGCAATCGCGTCGCTGACAGCGACGGCGTGCTGCATGCCTACGAGGCGCGCTATCTCGATATCGTGCCGCAGGCCCGCATCATCTATGCCTATGACATGAAGCTCGGCGAAACCCGCATTTCGGCATCGCTTGCGACGATCACCTTCGAAGCGACGCCATCAGGAACAACCATGCTCTTTACGGAACAGGTCGTCTTCCTCGATGACTATACCGACGGTGGCTCGCGACGGCAGGGAACGGAAATTCTGGTCGATCGCATCCAGGCGTTTGTCGAGCGCGACGGCAGCACAGCGCACTAAATCTTGAACCGGTTTCATGCTAGGTTGGCGCCTCGGCATCTCACGGCCGCAGGCGAGGCAGTATGACTGCAGATAAACGGCACACACAAACCGGATCCACGCTCAAGCGGCGGCCGAAATTCAATCCCAAGCGCGGCCCCAGGCCAAGCGTCCTGGCCCGGGCCAATCGCACGGTTGCCTGGGGAGCGTCCCTGGTTATCGCTGCCTTTCTCCTGATTGTCACAGTCAACGCGTTGGTGCACTAGCCGGAAGAGGCCGGGCTGTACCTAAGCCAGCACCACCGGTCGACGCAGTTATCCGGCGAGCATGGTCGGCAGGTGCGTCGTCGATGAAAGAGCGCCGCCGGACAGCAGACGGCGCCGGTTGCCACATCAGGAGCCGGACACCACTTTGAGGTTTCCGCCATGGCTGCCGCCACCGAAGACCTGATGCTTGCCGAAATCGCTCTGGAAGCCGTGCCGCTGCTCTTCGCGCGTGATCCCGAGTTCCGGGAACAGTAGCTCGGCAACGCGATAGGCCTCCTCGAGATGCGGATAACCGGATCCGATGACTGTATCGATACCGACGTCCTGATATTCCCGCAGGCGGGCGGCCACGGTCTTCGGCGACCCGACAAGTGCTGTCCCTGCCCCGGCGCGCACCAGCCCGACACCGGCCCAAAGGTTCGGCGACACTTCCAGCTTGTCGCGCCGGCCACCGTGCAGGGCCGCCATACGCTGCTGGCCGACGGAGTCGGATTCCTTGACGAAGCGCTCCTGTGCCTCGCGGATCGTCTCGTCGTCGAGTTTCGAGATCAGGCGATCGGCCGCTGCCCATGCTACCTCATCGGTTTCGCGGACGATGAAATGCAGGCGAATGCCGAAGCTGACCTCGCGCCCCTTGTTCGCCGCGGCAGCCCGCACCTTTTGAACCTTTTCGGCAACCTGAGCCGGTGGCTCGCCCCAGGTCAGGTACTTGTCGACGCGGCCGACCGAGAAGTCGATACCGGCATCCGACGAACCGCCGAAGTACAGGGGCGGCCGCGGGTTCTGCACCGATGGAAAGCCAAGCTTCGCATTCGTCGCCTTGATGTATTTCCCGTCGTAGCTCGCGACACCCTTTTCGAGCAGCTCTTCGAAGACCGTGAAGAACTCATCGGCATGGGCATAGCGCTCGTCGTGCGCCAAATGAATGCCGTCGCCGGCAAGCTCCGCCGGACTGCCGCCGACGACGATGTTGAGCAGCAGGCGCCCGTTCGAAATACGGTCCAACGTCGTCGTTAGACGCGCGTAGTATGCGGGTGATGCCGTACCCGGACGGATTGCCACCAGAAACTGCAGCTTCTCGGTCTTGGCGGCAAGCGCTGCCGCTGTCACGAAGGATTCTTCACAGGCAACGCCCGTCGGCAGCAGCACGCCGGAGTACCCAAGGCGATCAGCCGCCTGGGCAATCTGGGTGAGATAACCGATTTCCGGCGCGCGCGTCTGCTCGTTCGAACCGAGATAGGCACCATCCCCAGAGGTCGGGATGAACCAGAGGAAATTGATGGGATCGTGTTTGCCGGTCATGGAAATGATGCCTTCTAGTCGGAATTGAATTAGCTTTGCTTTGCGTGCAAGGCGCCCGTCGTCGGTGTTCAGGACGGTGCCATGCCGAAATGCCCCAGTGTTTGACGTCGTAAAATCATCGTCTTCCCTTTCCGGAAGTCAGCCGCTCTCGGCGCTCCAGTGTCTCGTTGCAATCTTGACAAAACCCATCAAATCGATCGACATTTGTAATTATTTTCTTTCGAGGCTCGCCGGATTATCCGAACCGGCAATTGCCGCTTTCGGAGAAAATTTTTCCGCCACGATGCAACCCGCACTTCGACGGCTTTCCGCGCGCCGTGCTTTCCGCTAATCCTCATGCCCGGCATTCAGGAGAGGATTGGAACATGGCAAAAGTCGCATTCATCGGTCTTGGCGTAATGGGGTTTCCCATGGCTGGCCATCTCAAGGTGAAGGGCGGCCATGACGTTACCGTCTATAACCGGACTGCATCGAAGGCGGCGGCCTGGGCGGAGAAGCTCGGCGGCAAATCGGCCCCAACACCCGCCGAAGCGGCCAAGGATGCGGATTTCGTCTTTACCTGCGTCGGCAACGACGATGATCTCCGTTCGGTGACAATAGGCGAGGACGGCGTTCTCAAGACGATGAAGCCGGGTTCAATCCTGATCGACAACACGACCGCGAGCGCGGAAGTTGCCCGCGAGCTCGATGCCGCCGCAAAAGGCAAGGGCTGCGCCTTTATCGATGCCCCGGTATCGGGTGGACAGGCCGGCGCCGAGAACGGCGTCTTGACCGTCATGTGCGGTGGTGACGAGGCCATCTTTGACAAGGCAAAGCCGGTGATCGATGCCTACGCCCGGATGGTCGGCCTCATGGGACCGGCGGGTGCCGGTCAGCTGACCAAGATGATCAACCAGATCTGCATCGCCGGCCTCGTCCAAGGGCTGGCGGAGGGCATTCACTTCGGCAAGCGCGCCGGCCTCGACATCGAGAAGGTCGTCGAGGTTATCTCCAAGGGTGCTGCCGGCTCCTGGCAGATGGAGAACCGGCACAAAACGATGAATGCAGGCAAGTACGACTTCGGCTTTGCCATCGACTGGATGCGCAAGGATCTCGGGATCGTGCTCAACGAGGCACGCCGCAACGGCGCAAAGCTGCCGGTGACGGCCTTGGTCGACCAATTCTATGGTGACGTCCAGGCCATGGGCGGCAATCGCTGGGATACGTCCTCGCTCCTGGCCCGTCTCGAATAATGATCGGTCCCTCCTCCAGCAGCGCGGAGCTGATTGCGCATCTGCAAACGCTGCGCTCGGAGGAAAACATATCAGGCATGGCCCGTTTCGGCATCGTCACCGAAACGGCGCTCGGCATCTCCAATTCGGATCTCCGAAAGATCGCCCGAACGGTGAAGCAAAGTAACGGCCGTGCGCTGGAGCTGTGGCAAGGCAACATCCGCGAAGCTCGCCTGCTAGCGCTCTATACGGCCGAACCGCAGAAGCTCACGGCAGACCTCGCCAGAACATGGTCCGATAACTTTCACTCGTGGGAAATCGTCGATACGGCGGCAGACCTCTACGTCGAGGCTGGTCTCAAGGCGCTCATACCTGAATTCGCAGCCGACGATCGCGAGTTCGTTCGGCGAACTGCCTTTGCGATGATTGCCAGCGCAGCCGTGCATCTGAAGAATGAGCCGGACGACACGATCCTTGCCTGGCTTCCACTCATAGACGCGCACGCTCGCGACCCGCGCAATTTCGTACGCAAGGCGGTGAACTGGGCGCTGCGAAACATCGGCAAACGCAACCTGCATTGCCATGCTCGCGCATGCACAGTCGCAGAACGACTTGCCGCATCCGACGACCGGACCGCGCGCTGGATCGGCAAAGAAACCGTCCGGGAACTCAAAAGCGAGAAGGTCATCGCGAGGGTCGAGCGAAAGTCGGCAACGCGATAATCGCTGTAAAAGACAGCGAGCGGATGATGGTATCCGCCCGCCGTCCTTCCCCCCCACTATTTCTGGATGCAGGTATCGACCGTATCCTTGGTGCACTCATCGAGGCCGGTGAAGACTGGATCCGGGACCGTCTTGCCGGCGATCAGGTCCATCATCACTGACGGTGCCTTGTAGCCCATTTCGAACGGCCGCTGGCCGACAAGAGCGGTGACGAGACCTTCCTTGGCGATCGCGACTTCATCACCGATCGTGTCGGCCGCACCGATCACGAACTCGTTCTTGCCGATCTTTTCGGCCATCGGCTTGAACAGGTCGCGATAGGGCTGCGGCGCGCCGAACAGCGGCCAGCCGCCCATAATCCCGAAAGCATCGAGATCCGGGTTAGCCTGGAGAATGTCGGTCATGGCCTGAACGCCTTTGGCGCCATCGTCGTTCGTGAAGACCGGGCAACCGGCAACTTCGGTCCACCCGCCCTCGCCTTTCAGCGCGGTCAGGCCTTTCTGGCCGGTCAGGGTGTCACGCATCCCCTGCGCACGACGCAGAATGTTGTCGGCACCCGGGTTGCCTTCGATCGTGCAGATCTTGCCGCCCTGCGGCTTGGCCTTCTTGATGTACTCGCCGATGCGCGCGCCCATCAGATAGTTATCGGTGCCGAGATAGGTCTTGCGCAGTGCTGAATCTTCCGCCGCAAGGTCGGCGTCGAGCGTCATCACGGGAACCTTGGGATTTGCCGTCTTCAGCGTCTGAGCGATCAGTTTGGCGTTCGACGGAGAAATGGCGATGGCCACCGTTTCCGCCTTGCCCAACACGTCCTGAACGATTTGCGCTTCGCCGGCTTCATCCGAAGTCGATGCAGGGCCAGTGTAGAAGCACTCGTATTCGGAGCTGGCGTTTTCCTTGTTCCACTTCTGGCAGCCTTGGTTGATTGCCTCGAAGAACGGGTTGTCGAGGCCTTTCACAACGATGACCAACTGTTTCTTGGCCGCCAGCGCCTGTCCCGCCGTCAGCGCCAGCACCGCGGCTGTAAGCAATAATGCCTTCCTCATAGCTTCCTCCCATTGAAAAAATGGCGGACGCCATCGTCCGCCACATGATCAACCCGGATACCAGACGATGCGAGGATCCTCCTCCAAACGCACATACCCCCAGGCCGAGTCGATTAGCATTTCCAGATCGTAGACGGGCCGCCATTCGAGCAGGTATTTCGCCTTGCTGTTGTCCATCCAGTTGGAATGGAACTGGCTCGGTATATCGACCGCACCGAGGCCGCGCGTCCGCGAAAGGTGGGCGGCAACCTCGCCGTAGTCGACAGGTCGGTCCATGCAGATGTTGAACAGCTGACCTCGCGCGCGCGGATTGTCGAGCGACGCGAGGATCGCCGAAACCAGATCGTCAACGTGAACGAAATTGCGCTTCAGCGGCCTGCCGTCGGCATCGCGCAACAACGGCACCGTCCGCTCCCGCTGATAGCGCTCCGCATCAGCCCGCGGCACGAGTGTCTTCCAGTCCGGCCCGCCGAAAACATCGTCGCCGAACGACAAGGTGAACTTGAAGTCGTCCTTCTCCATGATCCAGGGCGCGCGCAAGCAGCAGCCGTTTATGCCATACTGTATCTGGAACTGCTCCAGCATCACCTCTTCCAGCACCTTCGACAGCGCATAGCAGCCGGGATAGGCCTGGTGAGGCGTAGCCTCTGTGATTGGCGCTTCATGGCGATAGAAAAAGTGCCCTATCCCTGCATCGCCGCCGATAAGAATGAATTGGCGCGCAGTAGCGCTCGTCCTGAAGCCCTCGAGCAGCCAGAAAAGTCCCTTGACGGTGACGTCCATGACATCTTCAGGCGTTTCCTTGCATGTCGCGAGATGCACGACATGCGTGACGCCGGCAAGCGCATTCGACACGGCCCCTCGATCGCTGATTGAGCCTCGCACAGCTTCGACGCGCTCGTTTTCCGGGCACAAGCGATTATGACAAAGCGCGCGAATGCGCGCCTTGGAAAATCGCGGATCGTCGAGCAGCCCCCCGATGAAGCGCTGCCCGACCTTGCCCGTTGCACCGGTGACAAGGATCAGCATGCTCTCCTCCGTCAACAGCTAATATACAGAGACCTCCGCGCGTCAATCGAATTGTAGTATGAAACGAGTAATTGTAACAAAGACGGTAAATTAGCAGCATCCGATTGACGGTTTCGCACGGTTCTGGGTAAATGTTGTAAGCGCTCGCAGGGAGGAAACTGGCGAGCGAATCAGCGGCCCCAAGAAAGGGTCGCGCTTTGGGAGGCTAGACGGCTGGTGGCAGTTCTTGAGCTCGCCAACATCTCCAAACATTTCGGCGCCATACAGGCGGTCAACGACGTTTCGTTTTTACTGGAAGCGGGAGAAGTCGTCGGATTGATGGGCGATAACGGCGCCGGCAAATCGACGCTCGTGAAAATGATCGCGGGCAATTTCCGTCCGAGCCATGGAACGATGCGGCTCGACGGCAACGACCTCATTCTGCATCGACCAGTCGAGGCCCGGCAGCGGGGCATCGAGATCGTCCACCAGGACCTGGCGCTCTGCAACAATCTGACGGCCGCAGCGAACGTGTTCCTCGGCCGCGAGATGCGCCGTGGTTACGGCCCCATGCGCATTCTCGATTACAAGACGATGTACAAGCGCGCCGGCGAAATCTTCAAGGAACTGAAATCGGAGACGCGGCCGCGAGATCTGGTGAAGCAGATGTCGGGTGGTCAGCGCCAGGCCGTCGCAATCGCTCGCACCATGCTGGCGGAAGCGAAGCTCGTGCTCATGGACGAGCCTACCGCCGCCATCTCGGTTCGCCAGGTTGCCGAGGTTCTTGCTCACATCCGTCAACTGCGCGATCGCGGCATCGCGGTCATTCTCATCAGCCACCGCATGCCTGACGTTTTCTCGGTCGCCGATCGGGTGATCGTCATGCGGCGCGGGCGCAAGGTTGCCGACAAGCCGATAACGGCGAGTTCGCCAGAGGAAGTCACCGGGCTCATAACAGGCGCAATCGAACAGGTGTGACTGGCAGCCGCTCCCTAACGTAAGTGAAGGTCGACCATGGCAATAACCCTCGATCAGACGATAGCGCAAAGGCAGCGCAACTGGTTCTCGTCCGTGTTCGCGAGCCAGACCTTCTGGGTCCTCGTCGCCGTCATCATCGCCTGCATCTTCCTGTCCTTCGCCACGAGCTCCTTCGCCACCCCCACCAATCTCTACAACATCACCCGCAACGTCACCTTTGTCGCCATCATTGCTCTCGGCATGACGCTGGTCATCATCACCGGAGGCATCGATCTGTCCGTTGGGTCGGTTCTTTGCCTCTGCAGTATGGTGTTGGCGGTTACGATGCATGCCGGCTATGGGATCGGGACCGGCATTGCGGCCTCGATCGGCACGGCGCTGGTGGTCGGCGCCTTCAACGGCCTGTTGATTGCCTATCTCGGATTCCCGCCGTTCGTCGTCACCCTTGGCATGCTGTCAATTGCCCGCAGCCTCGCAATGGTGGCCTCCAACAACACCGTCGTCTTCCAGTTCGGCCCGGATCACGACAAGCTGCTAGCGCTTGGCGGCGGCGCATGGCTCGGCATCGCCAATCCGGTCCTTTACATGGCCGTGCTGGCGCTGCTGACCGGCTTCGTGCTGCGCTGGACGCGCTTCGGCCGTTATGTCTTCGCGATTGGTGGAAACGAGCATGCAGCCACGCTGACGGGCGTGCCTGTCAGGAAGATCAAAGTCGCGGTCTATATGATCTCGGCTCTATCAGCCGGTGTCGCCGGCATCATCCAGACCGGATGGCTGGGTGCCGTAACCACGAACATCGGTGCAGGGATGGAACTGCAGGTCATCGCCGCAGCCGTCATCGGCGGCGCCAATCTTGCAGGTGGCGTCGGCACCGCCTTCGGCGCCATTGTCGGCGCCGCGTTGATCGAGGTCATCCGCAACAGCCTCGGCCTGCTCGGCATCAACGCCTTCTGGCAGGGCACCTTCATCGGCGGCGCGATCGTTCTCGCGGTTCTGTTTGACCGGCTCAGGAACCTGCGGCAGAGCGACTAGCAACTGCCGCGGCTCTCGTATCAGTCCTCGTTCGACTTCGCGTTGTCGAGGATCATGTAATCGAGCGGCAACTGCGTCGAATACTTGATCTGCTCCATCGCGAAGGCGGAAGACACGTCGCGAATCTCGATCTTTGCGATCATCCGCTTGTAGAAGGCGTCATAGGCGGCAATGTCAGGCACGACCACCCGCAGAAGGTAGTCCACGTCGCCGCTCATGCGATAGAACTCGACCACCTCGGGAAAATCGGCAACGACTTCCGAAAAACGCCGCAGCCACTCGATCGAGTGTGTTGCGGTGCGGATCGAGACAAAAACCGTGACCTTTGTGTTGACCTTTTCCGGGTCAAGGATGGCGACGCGGCGCTTGATCACGCCATCCTCTTCCATCTTCTGGATGCGCCGCCAGCAGGGTGTCGTGGACAGCCCGACCTTCTTGGCGAGATCGGCAACAGCCAAAGTCGAATCCTCCTGCAACAGGCGCAGGATTTTGCGGTCGAGACGGTCCATACGGAAAAGCCCTTTCGAATTTATTTTCTTTGTATAGCGTGATTCCGGCAGTTTAAAAGAATTTTGTTTCAGCGCAGCAATGAGGCAACCCGCTCTCGCAGCACAGGCAACAACTCCGTCTCGAACCACGGGTTGCGCTTGATCCATCCGGTATTGCGCCAGCTCGGATGAGGCAGCGGCAAGATGCCAGGCATGCGGACCTTCGACAGCGTCGTTCGCCAGGCTCGCACCGTCTCCGTCATATTCTCGCTGCGCTCCGCGCCCATGTGCCACGCCTGCGCATATTGGCCGACTGCAAGGACAAGCTCGATCTGCGGCATAGCCGATATGACCCTGCTCCGCCAATGCGGCGCACATTCACGCCGCGGCGGCAGGTCGCTTCCCTTCGAGTCATAGCCGGGAAAACAGAAGCCCATCGGCACGATGGCGAAACAGTCGGGGTCGTAGAACGTCTCCCGATCCACCCTCAGCCAGTCGCGCAACCGGTCGCCGGATCCATCATTGAAGGGAATGCCGCTCTCATGAACCTTGAGGCCGGGCGCCTGCCCCGCGATCAGGATCCTCGCCTTCGACGACATCACTGCAACCGGCCGCGGCTCGTGCGGCAGACGAGCGTTCGCACCGCCAAGCGGCGTGTCACGACAGATGCGGCACGCCCCAATCTCCTGCCGAAGACTATCGAGCGCCGCGTCGTCCGGCGCACCTCTTGCAATCACCATCCGAGCAACCCCAGGACACCTCGTGCAACTGGTCGCGGCGCATGGTCGCGTACGCTTCGCGGCATCTCGAAGGTGCCCGCCCAGAGCCCGACCTTCTGCGCCCTCGCCCGCGCCTCCTCGTCACCATACGCTCCGTAGGATACCGCCATGCCCTTGCGCACCATCGTGGCGTTGAGATCCGCCCCGCCAGCATGGCAGACCACCAGCAGGCGATCGAAACGGTCCCGGTCGGTTCCCCTGCACTGCGTATCGGCGGCCCTGACAAGGGCTTGTAACGCCTGCTTCGCCTCCCGCCCGCACGCCCATTCGCTGCCCGCACGCTCGCATGTCTGGCTGAGCTCGGGCGCGTCGATACCGTATAGCCGCATCCGATCGCCGCCTATGTTCAGGCTGTCGCCGTCAGCCGCATGAAACTGGCCGGCATAGACCGTTGCCGCGTCATCATTCAGCTTGGCTGCAATCAGCCACAGGAATGCCAGCAGAGCCAGCGCCGTCACGCCGTCGCGCATCACCCGCAAACCGCGCGTCACGCTTTCGCCTCCTTAAAAAACAAATCCTTGGCAAAGATGGCTAACACCATCTTAAGGATTGCGCTTTAGGGTTTAGACAACCGCGGATCAAGTTTCAACGTGCACAATGGGTACTGGCGTTAGCACATCGGCCGACAAGAACATCGTCGACAAGTCACGCAGCCACCGCAACAAGCCAGTGTCGAAGGCTGTGCGGCTGACGCGAGAGCGCCTCCAGTCGAGCCACGCCGCAAGCGGTAACTTCGATCGCGACGTGCTGGCAATGTATATCAATACGGTCCTGCAGGGCGCGTCGATCGTCCCGCTCTTCGTCATGATCATCGCCGCCCTCGGCGTCTACTTCACCGAAAACACCCAAATCTTTCTGTGGGCGCTTCTGACCCTCACGGCCCATGCGACCAACGTATTTCTGGCGCGCCGCGCCCGAGGCCAGGAGATCAACGCGACGACGGCCCGCAAATGGCGCCGCCTTCTCCTGTTTGGACAATTCATGGTCGGCTGCTGCTGGGCGGTGTTTGCCCTGCAGGACTGCACGGCATGCGAACCCTCGAGTTTCCTGCTCTACAAGGGGGCCACGCTGCTGATCGCGCTCTCGATCACTGCGATGTCGAACTTCATGCTGACGCCGTCGGTGCTCATCACCTTCGCGCCGGTCGTCCTCGGACTGATCGCCCAAGCCGGCCTTTCCCGTGGAATCCTCGAGATCAGCCTGACGGCCGTCTTCACCACGACGGTTATCCTCTTCAACTACATCAGCGACCGGCTGTTCCAGTCCAACCTCAGGATCCTCGCCTATCAGGCCGAGAAGGACGACCTGATCGCCGAGTTGGAAGTCGCAAAGTCGATGTCCGATGAGGCCCGCCGCCGTGCGGAAGAAGCAAACCTCGCAAAGTCGCGCTTCCTTGCATCCATGTCGCACGAATTGCGCACGCCTCTCAATGCGATCCTCGGCTTCTCGGAAGTCATGTCCGCCGAGGTGATGGGGCCGCTGAACAACGCCACCTACAAGGAATACACCAGCGACATTCACCGCTCGGGCGAGCACCTGCTGAACCTCATCAACGAGATCCTAGACCTCTCGCGCATCGAGGCCGGCAAATACGAGCTCAGCGAAGAAGCCGTCTCGCTGCTGAACATCTCGGAAGATTGCATCGGCATGGTGCAGCTACGCGCACGCGGCAAGAACATCACCATCTCGCCGCAGTTCGAGGCCGAATTGCCGGCCGTCTGGGCGGATGAGAAGTCGCTGCGTCAAGTCGTCCTCAATCTGCTGTCCAATGCCGTGAAGTTCACCCCGCAAGGCGGCGAAATCCGCGTCAAGGTCGGCTGGACCGCCGGCGGGGGCCAATACATCTCCATCAAGGACAATGGCCCCGGGATTCCTGAAGAAGAGATCCCCGTGGTTCTCTCGGCCTTCGGCCAGGGGTCGATCGCGATCAAGAGCGCCGAACAAGGCACCGGCCTCGGCCTGCCGATCGTTCAGGCGATCCTCGCCAAGCACGACGGCCAGTTCATCCTCAAATCGAAGCTGCGCGAAGGCACCGAAGTCATCGCCATCCTGCCCGCCAAACGCGTGCTCCAGACTGTCCCGGCGGTCGAAGATGCGCCGGCGGTCTCCCGCAAGCGCCGGAGTTTTGCTTGACCGTCTGGTCGACCACAGGCGCCTCTATCCAAACAGCAGATGCTTGCCGATCGTGAACAGCAGGAACACGCCGCACGCAACGATCATGCAGACGACGGCGAAGGAGCCGAGATCCTTGGCGTGCTTTCCGACCATGGAAATCTCCGGCGAAATCCTATCGATGACTTCCTCGATCGCCGTGTTCAGGGCCTCGACGGCAAAGAGGGCAAGAAATAGCACGACGGCAATCATCAGCTCGGCAAGCGTTGCCCCGACGACGATCAGGAGGATCAGTGAAAACGCGAAGAACAGCAGTTCCTGCCGGAATGCTGCCTCCCGGATCAACCGCCTGAAGCCGCCCAGCGAGTAGCCGGCGGCTGCAAAGAAGTGGCTGATGCCGGTGAGTTTTGTCACGGCAGGTTTCATCAAGTGCCCTCGTTGTCCGTCAATGGCGGCCTTGTCGCCGCCAGTCAGAAATTGCGAATACCGGTTCGCGGTCGCCGCGGCAAGGACTCCGTCATCAACCTGTCACAAACCTGAAGGTCAGTGCTTGTTGGTGACGCCTGCCTGCGAAAACGTCGCCATGCCGGAATGGCAGGCCGCCGCCGCCTTGACGATCCCGGCCGCAAGGGCCGCCCCCGTCCCCTCGCCGAGCCGCATGCCGAGCGCCAGAAGCGGCGTCTTGCCAAGCATTTCGATCGCCCGCAAATGGCCCGGCTCGCCGGAGACATGGCCGATCAGGCAGTGATCGAGCGCCGAAGGATTGGCCGCCTTGAGGATGGCCCCGGCTGCGGTTGCGACATAGCCGTCGATCAATACCGGAATCTTCTCGACACGCGCGGCAAGGATCGCTCCCGCCATCGCCGCGATCTCACGACCGCCGAGGCGGCGCATGATCTCGAGCGGATCGTCCAGATGATCGCTGTGGAGCGCAACGGCCCGCTCGACGGCTGCGATCTTGCGCTCCAGCATCTCGCCTTCGGAACCCGTGCCCGGACCAACCCAATCACGCGCAGTGCCGCCGTAAAGGGCGTAGTTGATCGCCGCTGCGATCGTGGTGTTGCCGATCCCCATCTCACCGATGCAGAGAAGATCGGTACCGCCTGCGATCGCTTCCATGCCGAAGGCCATGGTCGCCGCACAGTCACGCTCGGACAATGCTGGCTCTTCGGTAATGTCGCCGGTCGGATAGTCGAGCGCCAGATCGAAGACCTTCAGCCCAAGGTCATAGGCGACGCAGATCTGATTGATCGCCGCGCCGCCGGCCGCAAAATTCTCGACCATCTGCTGCGTGACGGCAGGCGGAAACGGCGTGATGCCCTGCCTGGTGACGCCATGGTTGCCGGCAAAGATCGCCACCAGCGGCCGATTCACCGCAGGCGCCCTGCCCGTCCATGCGGCGAGCCAGAATGCAATTTCCTCAAGCCGTCCGAGCGCACCGGGCGGCTTCGTCAACTGCGCATCGCGCTCGCGCGCGGCAGCAAGTGCCCTGGCATCCGGTCCCGGCAGATCGCGCAAAAGTGCCCGAAAATCGTCGAATGGCAGGCCTGAAACGCTCATGAATGCGGCTTCCTTGTCTTGGTCGGTAACTTGTCTTTTCGCTGCAAATCAGCTTCTTTCGTCGCAACTCTCTTAAAGGCAGGCGCCGAGGCGAACAACACCTAAAGCGCTGCATATGGTCGCGGGGTCGGGGTCAGAATGAATATCGGAAACTATGCGGCCGACCTTGCTCGTGCGGTTGCCTTCCTCAGCCGTATTCCGATGCCGTCTTTTGCCTTCGCCGACTTTAACGGCAAGCTTGACCGCGCCTCCCGCGCCTTCCCCGCGGCGGGCATTGTCATCGCACTGCTGCCTGCGCTCGTCTTGCTGGTCATGCTTGGCCTGCGCGCCGACCGGCTGATGTCGGCCTTCGCCGCGCTTGCCGTCCAGGCGGCATTGACCGGCGCGCTGCACGAGGATGGCCTCGCCGACTGCGCCGATGGCCTCGGCGGCGGGCGCGACCGCGATCACGCGCTTTCGATCATGAAGGACAGCCGCATCGGGACCTACGGCGCGATCTCCTTGATTCTGTCGTTTGCGCTTCGCGCGGCGGGACTCGCCGCTGTCGCACGAGAAGCCCCGCCCATGGCTGCAGCCCTTGCCATTCCGGCGATCGCCTGTATCAGCCGCGCCGCGCTCGTTTGGCACTGGCATCGGCTGCCGGCAGCAAAACCCGATGGTGTGGCGGCCGCCGCGGGACAGCCGGGCGAAGGTGCGATGCACATGGCGCTCGCCACAGCCTGCCTTTTCGCGGCCCTGCTGCTCTGGCCGAGCCTTGGCCTCCTGCCCCTCGTCTGCGCCCTTCTCGCCTGCGGTTTATCCGCCATGGTCTTCACGCGCATCGTCCGTCGCAAACTCACGGGACACACCGGCGACACGCTTGGGGCTACCCAGCAGATTTCGGAGATCGCCGCCTTCTGCGCCCTTGCCATGGCTTTCTGAAATCTCGATATAGACTGCATGCAAACACCCTGCATCCACGTCTGCTCAATTGATCCGGAAACCGCCCTGTGCACGGGTTGCGGTCGCACGCTTCCAGAGATCGGCGGTTGGATGTCCTTTTCCGACGAAGAGCGCCGGCTGCTGATGACCTTGTTGCCAGCGCGGCTTGCCGCAATCGGATTGGCGATCCCATTGAAGCCCACCCAGCAGGCCACAGCGGAGCAGTGTGCATGAACCGTCTGACGATCGTCCTTGCGGTCCTTGGCCTCGGTCTCGCAGTCCTCTTGTTCAGCGGCGACACGACCCGCGTCTTCGGCATGCGAACCGATGATTTCGGCCGCTTTGTCTATCTGCTTCCGATTGCACTAATGCTGGCCGCCGGCATCTGGGCGAGGCGCACGAGCGCGAGCGAGACACTGCGCAATCTCATGATCTGGCTCGTGCTGATCCTCGCTCTTGCGACCGTGTATCTGTATCGCCAGGAAGCGCTTGGCGTCGGTAACCGCCTGCTGGCCGGCCTCGTGCCGGGGCGTGCCGTTGTCGTGACGACCAGCGAGGGCGGTCAGGAGGTGATCCTTCACAAAGTCCTGAACGGCCACTACGAAGCCTATGTCACGGTCAACGGCCAAAGCATTTCCATGCTGGTCGATACCGGTGCCAGCATGATCGCGCTGTCCCGCGAGGATGCGGAGCGCGTTGGCATCATCCCGGAGAATCTCGATTATTCGATGAGCGTTATGACTGCCAACGGCCGCGCCCGCGCAGCCCGCGTGACGCTCGCCGAGGTCGCGATCGGCCCGATCGTTCGTCACAACGTCCCGGCCAGCGTCGCTGAGGACGGCAAGCTCGACCAGAGCCTGCTCGGCATGAGCTTCCTCTCCACCCTCGGCTCCCTCCAGATCCAGACGGACGAACTGCGGATGCGAGACTAATGGCCGCGGTCTAGCTCCGCAGCCTGTATCCCGTCTTGAAGATCCAGCCCAGGCTACCGAGGCAAATCAGCAGGAAGAGCGAGATCATCCCGAGGCTGACCAGCGGATTGACGTCGGCAATGCCGAAGAAGCTCCAGCGGAAACCACTGACGAGGTAGAGCACCGGATTGAAGTGGCTGACCGCCTGCCAGAACGGCGGCAGCATGTTGATCGAATAGAAACTGCCGCCAAGAAACGTCAGGGGCGGCACGACCAGCATGGGGATCAGGTTCAACTGTTCGAAGTTGGCGGCCCAGATGCCGATCATGAATCCGAAGAGGCTAAAGGTGATCGCCGTCAGCAGGAAGAACAGAACCATCATGACAGGATGCTGGATCCTGATATCCACGAATAGATTCGCCGTCAGTAGGATGATCACCCCGATCATCAGTCCCTTCGTCGCCGCCGCACCGACATAGCCAAGCAGGATCTCGCTCATGGCCACCGGGGCCGACAAGACCTCGTAGATCGTGCCGGTAAACTTCGGAAAGTAGATGCCGAACGACCCGTTGCTGATGCATTGGCCAAGCAGCGTCAGCATGATCAGGCCGGGCGTGATGAACGCGCCGTAGGATACCCCCTCCACTTCCTGGATCCGCGAGCCGATCGCCGCGCCGAAAACGATGAAATAGAGCGACGTCGAGATCACCGGCGATACGACGCTTTGCAAAAGCGTCCGGCGCGTGCGCGCCATCTCGAAGAAATAGATGGACTTGATGGCTTCGACGTTCATTTCGCTCCTCCCACGAGCGCCACGAAGATGTCTTCCAGCGAGCTCTGCTGCGTCGAAAGATCCTTGAAGTGAATGTTGTGCTCGCTGAGCCGGGTCAGCAACGTGGCAACGCTTTCCTGTTCTTTCTCTGCATCGAAATCGTAGATCAGGCGGGTGCCGCCTGCGACGAGCGAGAGGCCGTTGCCGGCAAACCGATCCGGCAACGCCTGCAATGGCTCGGTCAATTCGAGAATGAGCTGCTTGCGGCCAAGCTTGGCCATCAGCGCCGTCTTGTCTTCCACCAAAAGCAGCTCCCCGCCGTTGATGACGCCGACACGATCGGCAATCTCTTCCGCCTCTTCGATGTAGTGTGTCGTCAGGATGATCGTGACGCCTGAGCGTCGCAGCTTCTCCACGACATGCCACATGTCCTTGCGCAGCGTCACATCCACGCCCGCGGTCGGCTCGTCGAGGAAGAGGATTTGCGGTTCATGCGACAGTGCCTTGGCAATGAGCACGCGCCGCTTCATGCCACCGGACAGCTGCCGCAGCATATTGTCTTTCTTGTCCCACAGCGACAGATCGCGGAGCACCTTATCGATATGCCCGGGATTGGGCCGCTTGCCGTGCAGCCCGCGGGAGAAGCTGACGGTATTCCACACGGTCTCGAATTGGTCCGTGGTAAGTTCCTGGGGAACAAGGCCAATCATCGAGCGCGTCGCCCGGAACTCCTTCACCACGTCATGGCCATCGACCGTGACCGTGCCACCGGTCGGATTCGTGATACCGCAGACGATCGAGATCATCGTTGTCTTGCCCGCCCCGTTCGGCCCGAGCAAGGCTAAAATCTCACCCCTCTCGACATCGAGATCAATGCCCTTGAGCGCTTGAAATCCGTTGGCGTAGGTCTTGGTGAGATTTCGGATGGAAATGATGGGGGCCATGAACTCTTCTGACATCTGCGGCGGGAGTTGCTGGGGCGCTATATATCCGCTTTGAGTAGTTTTGACATCCCAACACAGGTGAACAGAGTATTCACTTGCGTGAAAAGGCGCGCGGGAAGAAAAGATCCTTCGCGCCTTCAGCGAACCCCAAAGCAGAAGATGTCATCAGACGGTGATATTTCTGATCCATAAAGACGGCGAGGCAAGCAAGCGCTCTCCGTCCCGCCGCACCCCTTGCGGAGCCGCCGTCCGAGCGATCTCGTTACGCTCCTTTGCTTCCTCGACATACAGTAGAGTGTATTACCTATGATGACATGAGATGACAGGATCCGGCTGGGCGGCCGTCGCCCGCGCCGCGTTCGCATTGGGGGCCGGCTCTCGGGCCGGCCTTTCCTTTTCAATCGCAGTAGACCCTACCGCTCTGGCGTGCGCGCAGATCGAAGTGAAAATGGTTCCAATGCTCTGGATTGCTGCCCGGTCCGAGCACCGTGTTGAAGTACTTGCAGCTGTCGCTGCGCACGGCCTGCAGCAGCCTGCCCTCCCGGAAAGAGAACAACCCTTTCTTGCGCACGTCGATCGCGTGACCGCTCTTCAGGACAAACTTGCCGACATCGATTGCGTTGCCGTGAGCGTGCTCAGACATCGGATTGTAGCGCTGCCGGCTGTTGTTCATGCGGCGGCAGCTATATCCGCCGAGGGGCTGGATGGTCTTGATACCGGACCAGTAGCGAAAGCGGGCGGAAGGCGCGAGCTCGTTCTTGACCCATTTGGCGAAGGCGAGCGTCACCTGGCAATTCAGCGTCACCGCCGGCCGGACGCCGATATTGCCTGACAGGCCCTGCAATGAGATCGGGTACGGCACCTGGCAGGCCGGCCCGTTTGAGATCGGCGGCTTCTCGGTATAGACGACACCCATCCGCTTCAACTCACGGCGACAGGCAAGCTCCGAGGCTGGCATTACGCTCGGATCAGCGGGCGCGACCGGTTCGCTCATCATCGGCGCGGTCGGGTTGCTCGGTCGCAACATGGCGACCTCGTTCTCTTCGGGCACGCGCGCCGGCGCAACCACCCGCCTTCCGTCATTCCAGACAGGTGCGTTACCCATCTGCGCCTGCGCCGCGGGCGCAGGGATCCGCGCGCTGTTAAGCTGGGTCGGATTTTCGGTGCCGATGCCATCGACAACGGGCTGGTCGGACTGGCCCTCGGCGATCTGCTGCTGTTGCTCCTCTGCCAGACCGACGACAGGCTCCGCCCCCAGTTCAGCATCCATATTGACGCCACCGGTAGGCACGGAAAGTGGCTGCGTTCCGCCCCAGGTCGAAGGCTGGTTTCGAAGTGAGCCGGCAGCGCCCTGCGCGCCCGCCATCGCCTCGTCGCTGTCGATCATTGGCAGTCGCCCGGGCTGCGCGGATGCCCGTAGCGTCTGACTGCCACTGCGGCTCTCACCTGTTCCAGCAAGATTGGGGGTGTTGAGATAATCCACCGATCCTGCGGCATCGCTGACAGGCGCGTTTGCGGCCGGATAGGCCTGCTCGCTCGGCGCTGTCTGCATTTGCGGCACAGGTGCACGGCGGCTTGCCGGAGAGATCGATCCCACCCGTGTTCCATTGTCCACCTCGCCGGGCGGAATAAGGCCATCGGTGGAACACGTCACCAGGGCTGTCGATAGCAGCACGGGCAATACGTATTGCCGAAGAATGGGAACAAACGCCATACTCTCATCGCTTCCGAGGAACGGCAGGGATCTAAAACTTGAGCCGAAATTTAACGATGAACGGTGAACGAAAGCTTACCCCGATCGCGACTGCCGCCCCCAACTCCCGAAACCGAGCCCGGACAGCACCTATCCAGGCCAAGGACAAGACGCTGGCCCGACACGCAGCTGTCACAATTTGGACATAGCAGCCCTCGACAACACACGTTGCCGCATGCTGTACAAAAACGAAATCTTAAGTCATTCCAACGATTGTAAGATTGAGCCATCCAACGTCGGACCGGGTATGAGTTTCTTCGCTGCTTTCGTCAAAATCGCAGACCCGATGGCGTCATCCCGAGGTAGCAGCGAGGCTGCCGTGGCGGCGCTGGAACGCCAACTCGCGGACAAGGAGCGGCAGCTCGAACAGCAGGCGGTCGCCCTCGCGCACAGCCGGAAGATATTCGATCGCTCGTCCGAGGCCGCACGGATTGGCGTATGGGAATGCAGCCTACCCGACAATCAGCTTGTCTGGACCAAGATGGTCTACGATCTCTTCGACCTGCCACATGAGGCGAATCTCGAACGCGCCGAGATCCTGAAATGCTACTCTAGAGAATCGCTTTCCGAGCTTATTCGTCTCCGCGGCCGAGCGATCGAGGAGCGGACCGGATTTACGCTCGATGCCGAGATCCTCACGCCCAAGGGCCATACGCGTTGGATTCGCATCACCGCGACCGTTGAGTGTGAAGACGATGTCCCCGTCCGGATCTTCGGCATGAAACTCGACATCACGGCTGAAAAGATGATGTACGATCAGATTCGCTATCTGGCGGAATTCGACATCCTGACCGGCCTGCCGAACCGCGCGCAGTTTCAGACCGCGCTGCAGCGCCTGCCTCTGCGTTCCGTTGGCGGCAATGCCGCTGCCCTGCTTCTGATCGACCTCGACGGCTTCAAGGGCATTAACGACACCTTCGGCCACCAGGCGGGCGACGATTGCCTCAAGGAAACGGCAGAACGGTTGCTCGCAGCGTGCGCGGGGGCAGACCTCGTGGCACGGATTGGCGGCGATGAGTTCGCGGTTCTCGTCAGCGGCTACGACAGTGTCGAAAGCGTCGCCGCGCTCGCCGGGACAGTCGTTCGGCGCCTCAACCGCTCTATCGAACGGAACGGCGCCAAAATGGATGTCGGCGCATCCGTCGGGGTTGCCTTCCACGACGCATCGCTGCGTTCTGACATCTTCGTTTGCGCCGACGCCGCGCTCTACAAGGCGAAGAGCGACGGCAAGAACCGCTTCCAGGTCCACCAGGCTCCCGCCTGCATCGACAATCCAAAGATGGACGCCGCCTAACCTCTCCCACGCATTGACCGAGCAACGTGCCTTCTGAAACGCTGGCGACGGATGCACGCGTCTGGACTATACTACAGGCTGACTGCGGTCATCGGCAACGTGCGTCAGGAGTGACATATGGCAGACAGCAGATCCCCGGTCGCCCCAGGCGCACGCGACATTGCAATATTGATCGGCCGGCTGCTTCTCGCCTGGATCTTCCTGCATGAAGGCGTCTCGCTGGCGTTGAATTTTTCAGGCGCCGTCGAGATGGCCGCGCAATTCGGCTTGAGCGTTCCCCTGCTTGTGGCAACGATCGCACTCCAGATCGGCGCCGGCCTATCTATTGCGGGCGGGCTCTTGACCCGCTTCGGCGCAGCCGCCCTGGGCCTGTTTTGCGTCGCAACCGCCACGCTCTACCACACGAACTTCAGCGACCAGAACGAACTCCTTCATTTCGAGAAGGACCTGGCCATTGCTGGTGGGATGTTCGTGCTCGCCGCGGCGGGAGCCGGCGCTCTCTCGATCGATCACTGGCTGAGGAGCCGCGGGCAGTAGCGCCGGTCGAACTAAAAAATATGAACACCTACCCTCGTCGCCGATCCGTCGCGAAGATTATTGCGCGAAGTCACCATGCGGTCACGCAGCATCGCACCGCTCTCCCCGATAGGCTCTCACGATCGCCTCGACCGCCTCCACCGCCTGGGCAGTGTTCGTCTGGTAGTTCGTGACTGACAGCCGCAAGACCTGCCTGCCGCGCCATATCGCGCCACCGGCAAACAGGGCGCCTTCCCGCTGCAAGGCACCGATCGTTCGCTTGGTCAGCTCGTCGGCCTGCTCGGCCGGCCAGTCCGCTCCGAAGCGCACTATCACTTGGTTGAGCAGCACATCGTTGGCGATCGCAATTCCCGGCTCTTTGGCAAGCGCCTGCGCTATGGATGCCGCGACGTCACTGGCGCCATCAACCAAGGCCTCGATGCCCTGGCGTCCGAGATGCCTGATCATCGCCCACGTGGCAAAGCCACGCGCGCGCCGCGACAGCTCCGGCACATAGTGCGAGGGATCGCGCTCGCCTTCGCTGGCAAGCGGCAGATAGCTCGCCGATATGGTCATGGCCCGCCGATGCGCGACTTCGTCGCGAACGATTGCATAGCCGCAATCGTATGGCGTCTGCAGCCACTTGTGCCCGTCCGTCGCCCAGCTGTCCGCCTGCTCCACGCCTGAAGTGAGATGACGGCGCCGTGCCGATACCTGCGCCCAGAGGCCGAACGCCCCGTCGACATGCACCCATGCGCCTTTCGATTTGGCGATCGGGATCAACCTGCCGAAATCATCGCAGGCACCCGTATTGATCTGCCCGGCCTGGAGGATCGCTATGCGCGGGCCAGAGACATCAGCAACGGCCTGTTCGAACCCTGCCGGCACGATACGCCCCTGATCATCGGTCGGGACCCGTATCACGCGGTCGTGGCCGAGACCGAGAAACTGCAAGGCAGAAAATACCGTCGTATGCGCATCATCGCCGATCAGCACTGAAATGGGCGGCGCTCCGAACAGCCCGTTGGCGTCGGCATCCCAGCCGGCGCGCAACAGCACCTCGCCTCGGGCCGCCGCCAGGCACGTGAAATTCGCGACGGTTGCGCCGGTAACGAAACCAACTGAGGCCTCTAAGGGGAGTCCGAGCAGCTGAAGCAGCCAGCGCCCGCCCACTGTTTCAACAGCCGCGGCCGAAGGCGATACCGTATGGTTGCCGGCATTCTGTCCCCACGCACTGGTAAGGAAGTCAGCCGCTACCCCCATTGGGTGAGAGCCACCGATGACCCAGCCGAAGAAGCGAGGGCCGGTCATCAAATGCAGTCCGGGCTCGGCCGTTGTTACTAGCTCGTCAAGTACGTCGACAAGTGGCGATGGCTGTTCCGGCAGCGGAGCGGCGAAAGCCTCCAGCGAGCCGGCGTAATCCCGCAACGGATGATGAGGCCGACTATCGATCGTGTCGCGAAAGCGCGCGGCGTGGTCGGCAGCGATTGAGAACAATTCCTTCGTGCCCATGCGTCCGCCCCCCCCAACATCAGGCAGTTGAGCCTGCGATGGCGGAGAATAGCCTGAACTCAGTGCCGGAGCCAGCTAAACGGCTCAACCCACCGACGGAACGCTTTCAGATAATCAGGCGCCTGCACTGCGAAGTGCCACGGGCGCCTCGTGTTTCTCGCTGCCGTAGAGCTCGTTCATGATCTTGGCGACTTCGACGGCATAGCCTTCCGTCAAGCCGTGCAATATCTGCCCGCCGAAGGATGCGGGCTCCTCGGTGTCGTTGTCCCACACCATCCAGAGATCGAGCGGGTCGCAAATGACGTCGTAGCGTAGGTCGGAACTGTACATGGTAGATTGCCTCGATAACCCCACCCACTTAACCCACTGACTCTTAACGTCCTCTTGCTTTGGATTAGCAATTAGGGTGAACGATTTTTTGTGCTGGTGGCCGGAAGCCCAGAAACGACCAGGACAAAAACGGTTCCTGATCCTGCCGGAGCTCTCGCAGCGATGTCGCCTCGCGGCAGGTAGGCCCTGAATACAAGTTGCGACGCCCTTCAGAGGCGCTCGCGGCCGTCGGCACAGAGCAAATCCAAGGTCCCCGTTTTATTGCGCAGGGACGCTCCCCGTAACGATACGATCCGTTTTCATCACGTCCATCTGCGGCCAGTTGGACGCGGCTTCGGTCGCCGGACGGCTACCGACTGCCAGAATTGTGATCAGACCGGCCACGATGGCAGTCACAATCAAGCCGCTATAGGTCATGTTTCGAGCCTCAATGCTGTGGTTTCCCAGCCACTGCGGCGCAAACTGATACGAGAGCCTAAATGAAAGCATAATGAACGTGGTTAACGCACAGCCTTTCCGTTCTTGACCGGCGTGTTGTGGATAACTAATCGGCAGCACTGGCCTGCGCGGACCGCTCTTGGAACAACCGCTTCAACGCATCGAGCTTCTCAGCATCAATCTTCGGGTCGGTCACAGCGACCCAGCCATCGATATAGTGCTGGGGCGCATAGACGTGACCGTACCCCATGGGAGAGCTCGTGGCGATTGCCACGTCGACCAGCAATTGCAGCATCGTCAGCGCGGGAAACCAACGCAGGCTCGGCGAAACATCCGGGCCGCGCGGACGCCTCATCCATGCCGGCTCCCGATAGAAGGAATAGGCATCGAAGAAGGTTATTGGGTCGCTGGCATATTGCAGGTAGACGATGCGAATGGGTCCCCAGGTCGCCCCGGGAATATCCAGGTGGTTCGTCTGGTTGGTAAATCGGATGAGGGATCCGTCGCGGAACTGCGGCAGCCACGCGGGCGATTGGGGATTGCGCGCCGCCGTCACGTCTCGCCACATCCTGCTTTCAAAAGGGGGCCCGCTCCACAAAGCCCCCTGAAACGGATCCGCGACAATGTCGAATATATCGGCAGATACCTGCGAATTCAGCGCGCCAAGGCTGAGGCCATGCAGGTAGAGCTTCGGTCTCTTGTCTCGTGGCAAGGTCGTCCAGTAGCCATAGACTTCCCGAAACAACGCCTTGCCTGAGGCCGAGCCATATTCCGGCTCAACCAGCAGCGATAGCCAACTCGCCAGATAGGAATATTGAAGAGCGACGCTCGCCACGTCACCGTGATGCAGATATTCGAGCGGGTCCATCGCCTGCGGGTCGATCCAGCCGGTGCCGGTCGGAACGATGATGACGAGAAGCGAGCGTTCGAACGCGCCCTGCCGCTTCATCTCCTCGAGTGCGAGCTTTGCGCGCCCCTCGATCGTTTCAGCGTTGTTCAGGCCCACATAGGTTCGTATCGGCTCGCGCGCAGGCGCCTTCCAGAAATCGCTGATCTCGGCCGCTGTCGGTCCCGAAGCGATAAACTGGCGTCCGCGACGCCCAAGTCCCTCCCATGTGACAAGCGAGGCAGTGCTCCCGGTCTTTGCCGGGTCATCTGGCATCGGCACGCCCGTTTCCACAAGCGCGTCGACGCTGCGGAACGAACTATCAGCGAGATGCAATCCCGCCCGCAGCAATACGCCATCCACGACCGACCAGAAGAGTGCGATCGCAAGAACACCTGCGATGACCTGCGAGACGCGGCGCGGAACGTATCGTGATAGCCATCCCGACAGGAACAGACAGGTGAACCGAAACAGCCGGCCGATCAGAACAGCAACGAAGAAGGTGACGATTGCGACGAACGCGACGCTGAAGGGTTCAGCGGTATCGACGCGCTCCATGTGCCACAAGTCGCGAATGGAATTCTGCCAGTCGACAACTCGCCGAAGGAAGATTACGGCCAGCACGACGCCGAGTACGCAAACGATCAGGTTGCCGCGCAGCCTGCCAACACCGGGGACCCGCAGTTCCAGGTACTTCCAGAGCCAGCTGAAGGCCACCCCGAAGAAATATCCCACGGCCGCGGCAATGCCGGACAACACGCCTTGAATCAAATAGGAGCGTGGCATCAGGCTCGGCGTCAGCGACGCGGCGAAGAAGATGAAGCCAAGCGCCAACCCAGGCGTCGAAAGCGATACGAACAGGCGCAACAGCAAACGTTTCATGCGTTCCCTCTCATGCGTCTTGCGCCGGTAAAGGCAGCACGACCGCCCAGCCTGCCTACATCTGAAGTCCGAGGAACTTGAACGGCTGAGAGTCCTTGAACTCCTTTGTCACGTCCCCGGAATAGGTGTGGTCCTGGTTCTCGCCCAGGTCGAGTTTCTTCACTTTACCGCTCCCCTTGGAGAAGTCGATTGCCTTGAGATCGACCCAGAACGTATTGGGTGTCAGGGCCGACTCGAAGAAATACAGCATGCGCTTGTGGTCGACGACGGTCCGCCAGCGCGTCGACGAAATGTTCGGCTCTTCGGGCGTGTTCAGGCCATAAGGGACCGAGGTGTTTCGAACGACGCTGAAGACACTCGCCAATGCCCTGTTGGGGTCCTCATCCTTGGGAATGGCATTCACATAGAACGAGGCGCGCGCGAAACGGTCGGACGCCCGATTTGTGCCCGGCAGCATGACTGTCCCGCCGATCTGCTTCCAATAGGTGTTCAGCGCCAGTTGCTCATCGAAGGTCGGCGAATTCGTCATCACCTGGTATTTGCGGTCGTGGTGAATGACCTGCTTGCCCTTGAGATATTCGACGATCGCGCTGTCGCCGGTCTTGTCGGACATGGATAGATGAAGCGTCGTGAGCCGGTTCTCACCTGGCACGTTGTCGCTGACAATCGTGAAGGGTTCCTTTTCCAACGCCGCTACAGCCTCGTCGACGGTCGCAAAGTTATCGAGCACATACTGCCCCCACGCGGCGATCGTCAGGCCGGGCTTGCTGTCCTTGTCAAACTTCGGATACTCGGATTCGACGAGCCAGAGCAGATTGACATTAAGGCCCGCCTCGTTGAGCCCATCGGTCGTCGATACGTCGTATCCCGTCGCAACGACGCTGCCGTATTTCGCGGTCCACTTGATCGAGTTTGGCCCCGCCTCACCATTGCGTTCAATGCCGCGCGGCAGCACCCACAGGTTCGTGGCAACGTCGCTCTTCCAATCCATCGACCGCGCGGTGATGATATTGCCGTCAGGGCCGAGATAGACCAATCGCGTGCAAGCCTGAGCCGCCGATTGCCCGAAGACCATCATCGATCCGAAGGCGAACGCAACAAGCGAACGAGCCAGAGGGTTATTGCCGAAGATCATCCGCTACTCCATTCGTTGTTTTGAACTGAACTAGAAGCGCATCGAGAAGCCGACGACCGGCCCATGTTGGCTGACATCCCAGCGAAACTTGTTCGCGCCGGTGAAATCGTCGTTCTCATAGTCCTGATACAACAGACGATAGCCTGCACGCAGGATCGTCGGCTTGCCGAACATCTCGATCCGGTACCCGAGATACGCCTGCGCATTGACGCTGACCTTTGAGCCGACATCGAAACCGCCGACGTCAGCCTCGGCAAACAGGTTCCAACGGTCGGTGAGGTCGGCGTTCATTCGAAGGCCGATGAATGGATCGGCCCAGTCAGAACTCTTCGTCGAACTGACGCCAAAGGCAGAAACGTCTGCCTTCAGTTCTGTCCAGCGAACGCCGACTGTCGGCTCGAAGGATATTGTGCGCGGCTTTCCAAAGACGGTCTGCCCGCCAAGTTCTACTTCATACGCTTTGAAAAACGCCCCCGCAGCAAGTGTCGTGGTTTTTATGTCGATCCCGATCTCATGCGCGAAGACCCGCTCATCCTGGCTTGTCTGAACATGCTGCCCGTCGAAGTAGACACCCCATTTGCCGTTCGTGACTTCGACGTTGCCCATCAGCGCGAGATCGAGATGGTCGAAGATTTCAGAGAACGGCACGTCCACGTCGGTATCGAAGCCGGCAAGCGACGCGTTGCCTTTCAGGGAGGCTGCCCACACATAAGGGCTGACAATCACTGCCCATTTGGGTTCCGGCTCCATGCGTTCGGCATCAAAATCGGCAGCCCTGGCTGCCGAAAACACAATCGACGATAGGCAGAAAACGAGACTAAAAAGGCTCCTCGGCAGGCAAGGCGAGAATCGAAGCATTCTTAGCCTCCGTTGGGGACGCCATGCACTTTACTATCTGAAAGCGCAAATTCAAGGGACGCACGAGGGAGTAGACGCAGACAAGAGGGCTCCCGAACACCGTCCGGGAGCCCTCTTCCTCCTTAGGGATTTACCGTTCAGGCCGCGTACGACATGCGTCCGGCGCTGGTTCCGCCGGCAGCCCGTAGTCTGAAATTGGCAAGCAACGTGCTCAACTGCCGGCTTTCGTCGGCCAGCGTCTGGCTTGCAGCCGTGGTTTCCTCGACCATCGCGGCATTCTGCTGCGTCATCTGGTCCATGTGATTGACCGAAGTGTTGATCTCGTTGAGCCCCGTGGCCTGTTCGCGGGCCGCAGTCGCGATTGAAATGACGTGATTGTTCACGCGGTTGACCAGTTCCTCGATTTCGAGCAACGCATCCCCAGTCGAACGCACGAGCGTCACGCCGTTGTTTACCTCGCTTGCCGAGGTGCTGATCAGCACTTTGATCTCCTTCGCTGCATTGGCGGAGCGCTGTGCCAATTCGCGCACTTCCTGTGCGACCACGGCGAACCCGCGTCCCGCCTCGCCCGCGCGCGCTGCCTCCACTCCGGCATTGAGTGCGAGGAGGTTTGTCTGGAAGGCAATCTCATCGATGACGCCGATAATCTGGCCGATGCGGTTCGACGAATCCTCGATCCGGTTCATCGCGGTGACTGCGTTGCGGACGATATCGCCAGACTTGCCGGCGCTGGTCTTGGTTTCCGCCACCATCTCGCGGGCTTCTGCTGCACGTTCGGAAGCGGTCCGCACCGTCGCAGTGATCTCGTCGAGAGCTGCCGCCGTTTCTTCCAGCGCAGCCGCCTGCTGCTCGGTACGCTTCGACAGATTGTTGGTCGCCTCGCTGATGTCGCCGGCGCTGTCGTTGACGACGCTGGTCGACTCCGCGATCGCCCGGATCACGCCGTTCAGTGCGTCCACAGCGGAATTGAAGTCGGAGCGCAGCTTGGCATAATCCTGGCCGAGATCGCCGATCGACACGGTCAGGTCGCCCGCAGCCAGTTTCTCAAGTCCCGCGCCGAGCGACTGGATCGCGAAGGTCTGGCGATCCGCTGCCGAGCGCCAGTTGGCCTCGTTGCCGCGACGCTCCTCCTCGATCTGCAACTGGTGCTGGCTCTCGCGATCCCGCATCAGGGCCCGCTCGCGGACGGAATCCCGCAGCACAAGGAGAGACTTCGCCATGGCGCCGATCTCGTCGCGCCTATCGTGGTCGACAATATCGACGGCGCCGGCTTCATCGGCAATGGCGTTCATCGCACCCTTCAGCCGGGCGATCGGCGCCGTGACGCTGCGCACAATCCCGAAGGCCACGGCGATAATCACGATCGCGCCGACGAGGCAGGCGCCTGCGGCCCAGATCGCATTCTGGCGATAGAGCGCCGCAAGATCGTCAGCATAGACGCCGGTACCGACCACCCAGCCCCAGGGCTCGAAACCGACCACGTGAGAATATTTCAGCACAGGATCCGCTGCACCCGGCTTCGGCCAGTAGTAGTCGACGAAGCCCTCACCGCTCCTCTTCACGGTGTTGGCGAACTCGACGAAGATGAACTTGCCAGTCGGATCCTTGTTCTGCGACAGGTCCGTTCCGTTCAGCTCCGGCTTGATCGGATGCATGATCATCGTCGGATGCATGTCGTTGATCCAGAAGTAGCCGTTGTCGCCGTAGCGCATGGCCGAAATCACTTCCTTCGCTGCACCCTGCGCCTGCTCCCGCGTCATCGCGCCGGATTGTTCCAGCTTGTAGTATTTCTGGAAGATGGCGATGGCCGTGGCATCCATTTGCGCAAGACCGTGCTTGCGCTCGCTCTCCAGCTTCGCGTGCGAATAGTTGAGGAAGAAGGTGATCGCGAGCACCAGAATAGCCAGTGCCAGTGCCACAAGAGAATAAAGGCGGGTAGAAATCTTGACGTTACGCATTGAGCCCCGGCAGTTCAGAATTTAATAATGGTCGAATACTGCTATGCGGGTCTTACCGGATGGTGAATTTGAATTGGATTTTATTGAACTGCCGTAAGGCGAGAGATTTCGCCAGGGACTCACTTCTCGCGACAAAGCATTGATTTATTTCAACAAGCTTCCGCCCATACAAACACGCTAGGTAAGATCTTATAGAACTATGGTAGCAGTCTGCGGCGTTGTACGCATCGCCACCGGACCAGGCCGCGTTTCGCTTTAAAGGCATCTGCGCTAGGGTCCCTCGGAATCGTTGTCCCCGTATCACTGAACAGGAGCCTTTCATGACCGACGCCAAGCCGAATGGCGCGCTGACCCTTCGCACAGTGGCCATGCCGGCCGACGCCAATCCAGCCGGCGACATTTTTGGTGGCTGGGTCATGGCACAGATGGACCTTGCCTCGGGCATCACCGCATCCGAACGCGCCAAGGGCCGCGTCGTCACCGCTGCCGTCAAGGAAATGGCCTTCGCCCTACCGGTGAAGATCGGCGATACGCTGTCAGTCTTCACGACAATCGAACGCGTCGGCCGCACGTCGATCACACTGTCGGTCGAGGCCTGGGCGACCCGCGCACGATACAACAACATGGAAAAGGTGACGGCCGCGACCTTCATCATGGTCGCCCTCGACGAAAGCGGCCAGCCGACGCCGGTTCCCGCGGAGTAGGCATGGAAACGGTCGCCTCGCCGGAGGTCTTTCTCCACATCAAGGTCGTGATGGGGATGGTGATCTCGCTTAGCCTTGCGCGGCTGCTGACCGGGATCGCCGGCATTATCCAACACCCCGGAAAGGCGAAGCCCTATGCCGTGCATCTCGGCTGGGCGGCCTCCATGTTCCTCTTCATCATCCACATCTGGTGGTGGGAGTACCGGCTGCAGGCCGTACCGGTGCTCCATTTCGGCGTCTATTTGTTTCTCATCTGTTTCTGCGGGCTGTTCTTCATGTTGTGTGCCCTGCTCTTCCCCGCTTCGCTGGATGAGTACGGCGGCTACGAGGAATATTTCTACTCCCGCCGCAAGTGGTTTTTCGGCACGCTCGCCATCACCTATGCTGTCGACATCGTCGATACGGCGATCAAGGGAGCCGATCACATCCAGTCGCTCGGCTGGGAGTTTCCGGCGCGCAACGTCGTCTACATCGTACTCTGCTGTATTGCCGCCTGGACCGGAAGCCGCCGCTTCCACACTGCTTTTGTCTGGCTCAATCTCGTCTATCAGATCAGCTTCATTTTCCGCATCTACGATGTCCTCGGATTATGATGTGCAACTTTTTGGTTGCCAATTGGTCGCGGATATGCGATTAAAAAAGGCAACCAGGAGGTTGCTGATATGTCTGATCGCATCGAGAAGATCATCGAACTGAACGCGCCCGTCGAACGCGTCTGGAAGGCCATCACCGATCACCGCGAGTTCGGCGAATGGTTCCGCGTCCAGCTGGACGGACCCTTCGTGCCGGGAGAGAATTCGACCGGCCACATAACCTATCCCGGCTACGAGCACATCCGCTGGCAGGCGACCGTCAAACGCATGGAGAAGCCCGAGCTCTTCTCTTTCACCTGGCATCCCTACGCTATCGATCCCGATGTCGACTATTCCGGCGAACCGCCGACCCTCGTCGAATTCCGCCTGGAGCCGACGCCGTCAGGGTCGCGCCTGACGGTGACGGAGTCAGGTTTCGACAAGGTCCCGCCGCATCGCCGCGAGGAAGCCTTCCGGATGAACGACGGCGGCTGGGCCGAGCAAATGAAAAACATCAAGGAATACCTCGATCGCTAACATTGAATTCCGCCGCGACAATGCGGCCCCCCTGTTTGCCGCCTTGGGAGACCCGACGCGCCTGTCGCTGCTGACAACCCTCAGCGACGGGTGCGAGCGCTCGATCGCCGGCCTCTCCGCCGGCACCGAGCTTACCCGCCAGGCGATAACGAAACACCTGCATGTGCTGGAACAGGTCGGCCTCGTCCGCTCCACCAAGGTCGGGCGGGAAAGCCATTACGCCTTCCAACCCGATCGGATCGGCGAGATGCGCGCGTATCTCGACAGCGTCTCCCGGCAATGGGACGACGCGCTCGAGCGCCTGCGCGCGTTCGTGGAGCGTTAGGCCCCTGGCGTGCAGCAAGCCACCAGTCAGACCTCAGGCGCGGAAGATGAACGATGCGCCGATCGCGATCAGGGCGAAGCCAATGGCGTGGTTCCACGTCAGGTTCTCGCCGAGCCAGAAGACGGAGAAGCCGGAAAAGACGATAAGCGTGATCACCTCCTGCATCGTCTTCAGCTGTGCCGTCGTATAGACGGCCGAACCGATACGGTTGGCAGGCACGGCAAGGCAGTATTCGAAGAAGGCGATCGCCCAGCTGACGACAATGGCGATATAGAGCGCCGCGCCTTTGTGCTTGAGATGCCCGTACCAGGCGAAGGTCATGAAGATATTTGAGGCGAAAAGCATGACAACCGGCCAGATGGCGGTTGGGCTAAGGGCAAAAGGCATGGTCGATTCCTGGAGTTAAAGGTGGCGGCAGCATGTATCGCCAATTTTCTGCTCCGCAAGGGGTTACCCCATCTTGTCGCCTCATGCACGCCCGGTAACTGAAATCGATGCCCGTCAGCCAGCCTCAAAAGCACAATCCATGATTGATGTTGATTGGTGTCAATTCCTCCAAAGCTGTGCGCCTAATAGGGAAGGCATCCGCAGATTGACAGTCCGATACGCTGCAACGCAAGGCACTGCCGCGCATCGCCGGTCCGGATGGCCTCACCAGACCTCCGCCGGAGGGGACGCGCCATGGACACGATCACAGATATCAACAAATCCAGTTTGGCTGGCCTGCTTGCGGCGCTCGCGACGGCGAAAATGAAGGTCGGTTCGATCGCCAATGCCGATGGCAGCTATACCGTTACCTACGAGCCCTTGCCTTCCGCATCGGACGGAGCCCAGCTCAGCGAGACTATGCCGAGCACATTGCCAACATGGATAGCCCTGCCCCGGCGCCAGCAGGCGCGCATGGACCCTTCGTCCACGCCCGCGCGATCGCGCCGAAAACGATCCTTTATACCGACACGAACGGGCGTGACGAAATCCGCGAAGGCGGCTCGCGCTCCTGGCGTAATTGCAACGCCGGCAATATCCGCAAGGGCGACTTCTCGATCAATTGCGGCGCCATCGGCGATGACGGCAGCTTCGCGATCTTTCCCGACGAGGAGAGCGGGAAGGCGGCGATCATCGCCCTGCTGAGAACGACCGCCTACATCAAGCTCACCCTCAGGCAGGCAATCTTCCGCTATGCGCCGCCGAACGAGAACCAATCCGAAGACTACGCCAAGTTCATCCGTGACAAGACCGGCATTGCGCTGACGGCGGTTCTCGCCGACCTCAAGATGGACGACTTCCGCAAGATCGCGAAATTCATCCAGGTCGTCGAGGGCTGGAAACCTGGCACAATCAGGCCGAACGGACCGCCTGCGCCGCTGATCGGCGCAGGCGCGGCCATCGGCGTGGCGTCGTCGGCGGCGTCGGCCACGCAGGACTGGATGGCCATTGCTCGCCGGGAAGCTGCCCTTCCCGCACATGAACGCAGCCAATGGCCTGATCCCGGAGAGAATCCGCGCATCCTGAACTATTTCAAGGTCTGCGCCCATGGTTCGAGGTTGATGGTTGCGACGAAGTCGATTGGTGCGCCGCCTTCGTCAACTACTGCCTTGTCACGAGTGGGCACATGGGCGCCGACCATCCAAGCGCCCGCTCCTTCTTCTGGAACAAGAAGAAGCAGTTTCATGTCCTTCAAGCCCCGCAACCAGGCGCGATCGCGGTTCGCCGCTACGCCCCCTTCTCCGACGCGAGCTGGGCAACGGGAAACGGCCATGTCGGCTTCGTGGTCTCCTGGACCAGCACGACGGTAACGCTCCTCGGCGGCAACCAGGGCAACACGATCTGCGAGAGGACATTCCCCCGTCTGGAGAAGAACGCAGCAGGCGCAAAGCAATCCGAATTCGTCGCCTTCTTGATGTCGGTCATCGTGTAGCAGCAGGCCCCGATCCGCGGAATGCCTGACGACGCCGAGGACCAGCGCTGCGTCGTCAGTCCCTATTGGACAAGATAGCCAAGGACTGCCGCGTTTATCAGGTCGATGAAGAAGGCGGAAACGAGCGGCAGAATGATGAACGCCATGCTGGAGGCACCGTGAATCTTGGTGACCGCTGTCATATTGGCGATAGCCGTCGGTGTGGCGCCTAGCGCGATACCGCCAAAGCCGGCGGAAATCACTGCAGCGTCGTAGTTCCGCCCCATCGCCGGGAACACGACGAAAAGGATGTAGATGACGGTCACGCACGTCTGCGCCCCGAGCACCAGGATGAGCGAGAGCCCTAGGCCGCTCAAGGCCCAGAGCTGCATGCTCATCAGCGACATCGAGAGAAACACGTTCAACGAAAGATCGGATATCAGCGACAGCGCACGGCTCCGCGTCGGCCATGGCAGGCGTGGAGCCGCCAACGGGACGACATTGGTCATCACGATGGCCACCAGAAGGCAAACGACGAAAAGCGGGAGCTTGAAGCCGGTCTCCTCGATCACCTCCTCCAAGGCATATCCTGTCAGGATCGCGATGTTGGTGACGAACAATGTCCTCAACAGGCTGACCGCGCTGACCTCATCGTCATGTTCACGCGCCGACTTATGCGACACCCCGATCGTCAACTCTTCGTTCGCCGCTCCGCTCAGGTGGTATCGGGCGATCAGTCGCTGTGCGATCGGCCCGCCGATAAGGCTGGCGATGACAAGGCCAAGCGTTGCGCTGGCAATGCCGACTTCCATGGCGTTGGTGACCCCGAAGCGGCTCGAAACGATTGGAGCCCAAGCGATCGTTGTGCCGTGTCCGCCAATGAGCGAAATCGAGCCGAGCAGAATGTCGATGCCCCTGGGCAGGCCGAGCGCCGCGCTTGTTCCAATGGCCGTCAGATTCTGGATGATCAGGAAGGCGACCGTTATGACCAGAAGGATCAGAAAAGGCCTGCCGCCGGCGGCAAGATCGGTGAGCCGGGCGTTGAGACCGATACCTGTGAAGAAATAGAGAAGCAGCAGATCGCGTGCCTGAAGCGCGAAGCTGATCTCGATGTCGAACAGCGTGTATGCGAGGAGCGTCACCGCCGCCGCAAGCATCCCGCCTGTCACCGCCTCCGGAATGCTCCACCGCGTCAGAATGGGGAAAAGATGGTTCAGAGTTGCCCCAGCAAAGAACACCAGAATTGCAATCGTGAAAGACAGTAGCCCCGGAACCTGAATTGCCGCCACGCGCCACCCTTCCCCAAGATTCGCCACGTCTGCCGCGGCGACGGTTTGCTGCCGGAAATCTGGCACACGACGCGGGATTGAGCCAGAAAAATACGCGCGATACTGGCAGGGAAAACGGCCGCGGCATCCCAACCTCAGGGACTTCTGCCGCGACGCCGCATTTTGGAATCCTTGAACCTTCATGCTCACCTTTGAAAAGGGCGTGCATGGAAGACGAAGAGCGATGCATTGCCGCCGCTCCTCGCCCAGCCTATGCCGCACCACCCGGCTATTGCCTCAGGTCAGGTTCTTGCGTCGCTCGAGCTCGGCCGTAGTCGGCTGCTCGAATTCGAACGAGCCGGTGACGATGTCGCCGTCACGAACATACTTGTTCGCAGTAACGCCGGAGCCCGAAACCCGCGAGCTGACGAGCTTTAGTTTGCCCGGAAAGGCGCCGTCACCGAACAGCTTCTTGCCCTTGCCGAGCACGACGGGAAAGAATGAAATATTCAGCTCGTCGACCAGGTCGTTCTTGAAAAGCGTCTGCAGGAAGTCGGTTGACCCTTGTGTCAACAGGTGCGGTCCATCGCCGCCTTTCAACGCCTTGAGCGCGCCGACCACATCGGCACCGAGCACCTGGCTGTTCTGCCAGCTGGGCACAAAGTCCGGGTTGCGGGTCGCGACATATTTGGTGACCCGATCGAAAAGTGGACCGATCGGGTCGTCGGCCGCGACATAGGGCCAGTGCGCGGCGAAGATGTCGTAGGTCTTGCGGCCGAGCAAAAGATCGAAAGGATTGGCGAACATCTCACCCACGGTCTCGCCCATCGCCTCGTCGAAATAGGGAGCGGCCCAGCCGCCATACCTGAAGTCGCCGATCGGGTCCTCGTCCGGACCGCCCGGCGCCTGCATGATGCCGTCGAGACTGACGAATGCACCAGTGATGATCTTCCTCATGCCTGTTCTCCTTTGTGGCCGTTTAGGCTGCTGACGGCGGCTTTCTCGAGCGAGCCGGCCGGTATTGACGACTTAATTGCTCTTGGCGAGAACGCGGCCGGCCATGGCGGGATGGATCTCGAACACTGGGCCTGCCTCGGACTCGCTCGCTGACATTAGTCTTGTCTTCGTATTGCGCTCAGCTGAGTTCTTGGGCGAGCCCGATGAGAACCCCTTCAGGCCCCCTGATATAGCAGAGCTGATATATATCTTTGTACCGGACGACTTCGCCCACGAGTTGCGCGCCGCGCCTGCGGAGCCTTTCAAGCGTCTCGTCGATGTCGTCCACGGCGAACATGACGCGGAGGTAGCCTAGGGCGTTGACCGGGGCGTTCCGGTGATCTGCGACGACATCAGGCGCAAGGAAGCGGGAGAGCTCAAGCCGGCTGTGTCCATCGGGTGTGCGCATCATGGCAATCTCGACACGCTGATGGGCCAGTCCAGTGACACGTCCGGCCCATTCTCCCTCGATCGTGGCCCGCCCTTCGAGCTCGAGGCCGAGCTCGCGAAAGAATTCAATCGTCTCTCCGAGGTCTTCGACGACGATTCCCACATTATCCATCCGCTTGAGCGCCATGCTTCCAATCTCCAAGGTGTCGTTCCAATCTACAAGGTGTCGCCTAGTACTGTCCGCGTCAGACGCTTGAATCCGGACGGCCTCAAAACGCCACCCGGCTTTCAAACGTCTCTTACACTCCAAGGACGATCGCCCATGCGACGTGCCGACAACCGTCTGAGATAAAATCGAACCTGTAAGGCGCTATCCTGTCGGGCGTCGTCGACTGGGCGAAGTGACCTGAAGCCGATGACGAGGCGTCCTGCAATCACTCTCGTTCCATCCGCACCTCAACAGCAAACGCCGCCAGTTGATGCACGCGGATACAACCGGAGCGTTTACCACAAAGCGAACGCCCCAATTTCGGTACGGAAATTTCCGCCAAGCCTCTAGTTATAAATAGTTATCGCGACAAAAGGTAATTCGTGAAATACATATACAGGTTGCAATCGCGCAACCAAGATAAGTAAGCATAAATAGATCGATACCGGCAAAACGCCCGTCAGCTGTCTGGCGGCGATGATACCGCTTGCGAAAGAACGATAGCCTGGGACCTCAGACATATTGAAGACAACAGTAGATCAATCGTCGGTCTGAACAGTTACCGCCATGCGCATTGACATCCTAGGCCGACAAGCCCTGTGGAGAGAAGCCATGCCTTTTGATCTTACCCAGCCGCTCTCGTGGGAGAACGCGGCAGGAGACGCAGCGGTGATGCTCGACGAGCTCCAACCGAACATCGTCAAGGCGCACACCCGCGAATTCCTGACCGTCCTGTTCCTGAAATTCACCGACCCGGCCGGCGGCCGGGCCCTGTTGGTGCCCGCAGGCGCCGGAAGCCCCGGTCTCAACCTGGTGATCGGCCAGAGCCCCAACCCGCGCCCCGATATCGATTGTCCGGCGCAATGGGGCGACTCGACGATGACCACCACGACCGCACCGCCGCAGGCAGTGACCATGAAGGGCGGCGAATACTTCTTCATGCCGTCGCTGGCCTTCTTTCGCAGCCTCCCCTAGCCGGTCGGTTCCCGTTTACGCATCGAACACTCCTCACCCCTGTGCCCGTGGCAGGGGTGAGCCGCAAGAGCGAGACCGAGTGCGTGTTCGCACCCGACGTCCCAGGCGCCCAAGCTTTTCAGCCACTATACAGCCCGCACGCAAATGAGGCGCACATCATCTGCCGCGACGGGCTTCCCTTTTCTCCGGGCCGCGACACTTTTCCTGGTGAGACAATTGGCGGTTACGCGTGACGGCGACCGGCGCCACCGTTGGCCGCCCAACATCGGGAGGAGGACATGGCGGAAACCACAGTCAATGTCCGCTACATGGTCGATGATGTCGAGGCAGCCATCGCCTGGTACACGACGCATCTCGGCTTTTCCGTTCTGACGAATTACGCTCCCGCCTTCGCGGATGTGCGGCGTGGAGCGCTGCGGCTGCTGCTCAGCGGACCGACCAGTTCCGCGGGACGGCCGATGCCGGACGGCGAACTGCCCCGCCCCGGCGGTTGGAACCGCATCCATCTGATCGTCGACGATCTGTCGGCGGAAGTGGCGCGCCTGCGCGGCGCCGGCGTCCAGTTCCGCAACGAGATCGTCACCGGACCGGGCGGGTCGCAGATCCTGCTGATTGATCCCTCCGGAAATTCCGTTGAGCTCTTTCAGCCGGCACGCGGATGACGCCGACCTGATATCCGCAAGCAGCCGTAACGACGATGATCAGGACCGGGTGGCTTCAACGCCGCCTGGACGCGGCACCCCCGCCACGTCACGCGTCGCTCCCCCATCAGTACTCTTTGCCCCTTCACTTTCGCGGTGACTCTCGCCATATTCCGCCCATGGCCAAAACTCCGAAGAAATCCGCCGCCCCTGTTGGCTTCGAGGAAGCTCCGCAGTCGTCCTTCGAGGGCGCTCCCCTGTCCGGTTCCGTTGCCGACTGGGTGAAGCAGCTGGAGGCCGATGCCGAGGCGTCAAGTGTCGAGACGCAACGCCAGATCGCCTCGAAGGCCGGAAAGCACCGCAAGAAGGTCGAAATCGCCGCCTCGAAGTCGGCGCGCGGCACGTCGATGGGCGGCTCGACCGATCCGAAGACCCGTGCGGCCGCCGGCCTCAATCCGGTGGCGGGCATGGACACGACGCTGGAGGAAGCCGCCTCATTGCAGGCCGGCACCGCCGTCACCGCCACTGTCGAGGCTTTGTCGGCGCTGATCGAGAGCGGCAACCCGCTGCACAAGAACGGCAAGATCTGGACGCCGCACCGCCCCGCCCGGCCGGACAAGTCCGAAGGCGGCATCTCGATCCGCATGAACAGCGAATATCAGCCCGCCGGCGACCAGCCGACTGCCATCAAGGACCTCGTCGAGGGCCTCGGCAATGGCGACCGCAGCCAGGTCCTGCTCGGCGTCACCGGCTCCGGCAAGACCTTCACCATGGCCAAGGTGATCGAGGAAACCCAGCGCCCGGCCCTGATCCTGGCGCCGAACAAGACGCTCGCCGCGCAGCTCTATTCCGAGTTCAAGAACTTCTTCCCCGACAACGCGGTCGAGTACTTTGTCTCCTACTACGACTACTACCAGCCGGAAGCCTACGTCCCGCGCTCCGACACCTATATCGAGAAGGAATCCTCGATCAACGAGCAGATCGACCGCATGCGCCACTCGGCGACGCGCTCGCTGCTCGAGCGCGACGACTGCATCATCGTCGCCTCGGTCTCCTGCATCTACGGTATCGGCTCGGTCGAAACCTATACCGCCATGACCTTCCAGATGAACGTCGGCGACCGCCTCGACCAGCGCCAGCTGCTCGCCGACCTCGTCGCCCAGCAATACAAGCGCCGCGACATGGATTTCCAGCGCGGCTCCTTCCGCGTCCGCGGCGACACCATCGAAATCTTCCCGGCCCACCTGGAAGATGCGGCCTGGCGCATCTCCATGTTCGGCGACGAGATCGACGCCATCACCGAGTTCGACCCGCTGACCGGCGCCAAGACCGGCGACCTGAAATCGGTGAAGATCTACGCCAACTCGCACTACGTCACCCCGCGCCCTACGCTGAACGCCGCCATCAAGTCGATCAAGGAGGAGCTGAAGCTCCGTCTCGTCGAACTCGAGAAGGCCGGCCGTCTCTTGGAAGCCCAGCGCCTGGAACAGCGCACCCGCTACGATATCGAAATGCTGGAAGCGACAGGCTCCTGCCAGGGTATCGAGAATTATTCGCGCTACCTCACTGGCCGTGACCCCGGCGACCCGCCGCCGACGCTGTTCGAATACGTCCCCGACAACGCCATCGTCTTCATCGACGAAAGCCACGTCACCATCCCGCAGATCGGCGGAATGTACCGGGGCGACTTCCGCCGCAAGGCGACGCTCGCCGAATACGGCTTCCGCCTGCCCTCCTGCATGGACAACCGTCCCTTGCGCTTCGAGGAATGGGACGCCATGCGCCCCGACACGATCGCCGTCTCGGCCACCCCCGGCGGCTGGGAGATGGACCAGTCAGGCGGCGTCTTCGCCGAGCAGGTCATCCGCCCGACCGGCCTGATCGACCCTCCCGTCGAGGTCCGCTCCGCCCGCAGCCAGGTCGACGACGTGCTCGGCGAAATCCGCGAGACCGCGGCCAAGGGCTACCGCACCCTCTGCACCGTGCTGACCAAGCGCATGGCCGAGGACCTAACCGAATACCTGCACGAACAGGGCGTCCGCGTCCGCTACATGCACAGTGACATCGACACGCTGGAGCGCATCGAGATCATCCGCGACCTCCGCCTCGGCGCCTTCGACGTGCTCGTCGGCATCAACCTCCTGCGCGAAGGCCTCGACATTCCCGAATGCGGCTTCGTCGCCATCCTCGATGCCGACAAGGAAGGCTTCCTGCGCTCCGAGACCTCGCTGATCCAGACGATCGGCCGCGCCGCGCGTAACGTCGACGGCAAGGTCATCCTCTATGCCGACAACATCACCGGCTCGATGCAGCGCGCCATGGACGAGACCGCGCGGCGCCGCGAAAAGCAGGTGGCCTACAACGAGGAACACGGCATCACGCCGGAGAGCGTCAAGGCGAAGATCTCGGACATCCTCGACTCGGTTTACGAACGCGACCACGTCCGCGCCGACATATCGGGCGCCTCGGGCAAGGGCTTTGCCGATGGCGGCAACCTCGTCGGCGGCAACCTGCAGACCCATCTCAACGCGCTGGAAAAGCAGATGCGCGACGCCGCCGCGGACCTCGACTTCGAGAAGGCCGCCCGCCTGCGCGACGAGATCAAGCGCCTCAAGGCCGCCGAACTCGCGGTCATGGACGACCCGATGGCACGCGAGGAAGCCCGCTCGCAGGAAGGCAGCGGCAAGAAGAGCGGCAAGCCGGCCGCAGGCGGCGGCTCGCTCTTCGCCAAGCCCGGCCTCGACGACATGGGCCCCGGCACCGACACCGAAACCCCGCTCTTCCGCAAACCCGATCTCGACGATATGGGCCGCGACGTCGCCGACCCCGCTGGCAAGAGCCTCTTCCGCCGCAACAGCCTCGACGAAATGACCGTCGGCCGCACCGAAAAGCCGGTCGCCGGCCACCTGCCGGACAAGCCCGACGCCGCCAAGGGCACGAAGCGCTTCTCACCGCTGCTGGAAGGCCAGCCGGAGCGCGACGACGTCAGGCCGCTTGTGCGCGGCAAGGCGGGCGTGGGGAGTTATGAGGATCCGGTGGACCAGAAGCGCAAGGGGCGCACGAAGGGCAAGACGGGGCGGCCTGGGCAGTGATCGCCTCGGCCAGACCATTCCCTCTGTCGCGCCACCACCCACACTCCCCGTCATCCCGGACTTGATCGGAGATCCAGCAACCGCGCGTCCGCACGGTGAATGAATCAGCAAACAACAGCAATCTCCGCGCGATGGACATCGCGCCGCTGGGTGCCGGATCAAGTCCGGCATGACGGCCATCGCTGATTGCATTCTATCTCAGGAACACGCATCATCCGCTCATGAAGGGCTACGTCTACATCCTGACTTCGCAGCGCAACGGCACGCTCTACACGGGCGTGACATCCAACCTGCCGCGCCGCCTCTTCGAGCATCAGACCAACCTCACCCCGGGCTTCACCAGCCGCTACGGCGTCAAGACGCTCGTCTAGGAATACGACCTCGTCACCGATGCGATCGCTCGCGAAAAGACCATCAAGAACTGGCCGCGCAAATGGAAACTCGACCTCATCGAGACAATGAACCCCGACTGGGAGGACATCGCCCATTTCCTGCACGGCCCCTGAACTCGTGCCCACAACACCACCTCATCCGCGCGGCACTCGTCGCCAACTTACCCGTCACCCCGGACCTGATCCGGGGTCCTCACGTGGTAATATTTCTCCAAAGCAGTTCTAATGCAGGCTGTGCAAAACCTGGTTTTATCTCTGGTGGTGTGTTTGACTTTTTCAACCACAAGGATCATGCATGACGGGAACACGGCGACCTGGAAGTGATGGTTCGGCCACATGGTGCGATCGGCAACAAGGTCCCGATCGCACTGATGAATCCGGGAGGCGCAACCAGCCCGCCCCCCTGACACAAGCCGGAAAACTCCAGCCTCCGCTGGTCCAACGTTTGGGAGCGGATCATATTGATGTAATATCTCCAGAATTACTATTTAGTAAGCTGAGCGAGATCAACGTGGATGATATTATAGCCGAGTTCAGCAAGGTCCGTTAGCCGGTCCTATCGGCACACGAGCGGGCCTCCGCAATAGAGGCCCGCATTGAGAAGTGCGGAGATCAGCGCATGTGAGCAAATTTATGCGCATGATTTGATGGGCCTACTTTCTTTCCTTTTACACGTTAGGTGAAATTCTACTCGAAATTCATCCCCACCCCTCCCAACACATGCCATCATCCCTCTCGTCCCGTCACGGATACACCGCAAGGCGTTGCGGCGAGGCGGGACCGGCGCGGGTGTGAGGGTCGGACGCAAAACCTCATGCACCGGGTCCGCAGAAAATGGTCTCCCTCCGGGGACGGCGGCGATCGCGCGAATGCGGCGTCGAGTTGAGCCCCGGACGTGCCTGTGTGGCACACATGGCCCCCAGGAGCAGTGAAGCTTCCTCGGGCAAGGCGGCAGAGGGACCGGAGTTGACGGCATAAACCGCCGAACGGGGCGCTCGACAGCGCCATTTTACACTTTTCAGATGAGGCTCTTTCGAGCACCCCGTCCGAACCCTGTCGCCCGCACGGGACGGCAAACCGATGCCAGGATCAAACCACGGGCGAAACCAGCCGCGTGAAGGCAATGCCGCGCGCCGCCGCCGGCGCACCGGCGAAGGAGAGACGGAGGCGCAGACATGATGGGATCCGCAGGGAAAACGGACGAAGCGACGATGAGCGAATGGGAACGCCGGATCGGCGACTACGGCACGCTGAGGCTGCGCCTGCGCACCGCCGAGATGCTCGGCCTGCCAGCGAGGGTCTGCGGCGTGCGCAACTGCCGCCGCACGCGATCCTGCGTGCTCGTCTTCACCCACAACAGGCTGCCGCTCTGCTACACCATGCTGACCGAGGACGAGCGGAAGGCGCATGACGAGTTCTTCGATTTCGCCGCCAGCGTCTACGAGGCGGCGCAGTCCGGCCATTTCGGCAATCTCTACCGGCTGCTGATCGACAAGCCGCCCGAGTATCACTATGCGGTGACCAAGATCGTCCGCCACGCCCTGCCGCCCCGGCCATCGCGCCCATGGCGGCCTCGACGCGATCGACAGGATCAGGGCCGGCCAAGCGCCCGCCGCGTGGAGCTGGAAAACACGTTTCCGGCGATGACCGCCGGAGCGGTACGGCGGCGCGTGCTCGTGTCGGACGATCTCGCACCGGACTGCAAGGCATCCTCTTCGGCAGCGCCGCCCGTTAAACTTGCTTCAACCCCTGGGTGGCATACCTGCCCCGGCAGCGCATAAGGAGACATTGCATGGCCTTCGTCGGCTTCAGGAACACCCACAACAACACGATCTATATCAACCCCGAGCAGGTCATCTACGTTTCCTCCTTCGAGGAAGACGTCACCATTGTCGCCTATGCCGTCACCGATGCCAGCGGCAAGCCCGTCGTGTCGCATGTGCGCGGCAGCGCCGACATCGTGCAGCACAAGCTCGCCAGCGCGGCTGCCCGCTAGGATTGCGCGCTCGAGGCGGTCACGGCCGAGGGGGCAAAGGCGCGCGGGGGTGCCGTTCCGGCACAGTTTCCGGAAACGGCACAGCAGTGGCTGTGAATGCTTACAATTCGTCAAGCGTCTGAATCTTTGGCGATTCCCGCTCCGGCGATTCTGGTGCCACAATATTGCCGCTTGCCTTTTGCTTCGAATGCTGTCACCAAATGCGGCTCTCGGGCATTTGCATGCCGGTGACTGGACTGATGTGGTAAAGCTTTCCGGCAGGAAGGCAGCGTGGGGGACACCCGCGTACGTAGACGTTCTTTCCCCGTTCGTGAACTACTCGACTGACCCTTCGCGCGCTGAATTTTGATGAGGGAGCGCGAAAGCTAAAGCCGTCCGTTTCCTCTCGCGGGGGATGGATACCAAACAGACTAAGGGAAAAGGACTATCCCAATGGCCACCAAGGGCACCGTAAAATTCTTCAACCAGGACAAGGGTTTTGGTTTCATCACGCCGGAAGGCGGCGCGAAGGACGTTTTCGTCCACATCTCCGCGCTCCAGGCTTCTGGCATCCAGTCGCTGCGCGAAGGCCAGCAGGTCACCTTCGACACCGAGCCGGACCGCATGGGCAAGGGCCCGAAGGCCGTGAACATCTCGGCTAACTAATTCATTCTCTGCTTCGGCAGGAAAGAGAACGGCGCTCCGCAAGGGGCGCCGTTTTTCGTTTGGCCGGTCGTAGCGTCGCCCTAGGCGCTGACCGTTTCCCGCGCGCCCTCGAAATCCACCGCCGCAAAGGCGGCTGCGATCACCTCGGGGCCTGCTCCCATCTTGACCGCGTCGGTCGAGAGAATCTGTCGGTAGCGCCGCGCGCCAGGCAGCCCCGTAAACAGCCCGACCATGTGCCGCGCCACCTGCTGCAGCCGCCCGCCGTTGGCGATATGGCGCTCGGCATAAGCCATCATCCGGCCGCGGATATCGCCCCAGTCAGCTTCGTCGGCAACCGCGCCATAGAAGCGATGGTCGACATCGGCAAGAATCGCGGCGTTCTGGTAGGCCGCACGCCCGAGCATGATGCCGTCGACGTGGTTCAAATGATCAGCCGCCTCGTCCAGCGTCTGGATGCCGCCGTTGATGCCGATAAAGACATCGGGCCGCGCCTCTTTCGTGCGGTAGACGATCTCGTAGTCGAGCGGCGGGATTTCCCGATTCTCCTTCGGCGACAGGCCCTTCAGCCAGGCCTTTCGGGCGTGGATCCAGACGGCGTCGGCACCGGCATCGAGCACACGATCGAGAAGATCGGGCAGAGCCGCTTCCGGATCCTGCTCGTCGACACCAATCCGGCACTTCACCGTGACAGGCACGTCGGCCACCGCCTTCATCGCCGCCACGCAGGCAGCCACCGTCTCCGGTGTCAGCATCAGGCAAGCGCCGAAGGTGCCTGACTGCACCCGGTCCGAGGGACAGCCGACATTGAGATTGATCTCGTCGTAGCCGTAAGGGCCAGCGATCCGAACCGCCTCGGCAAGTTTCGCCGGATCCGACCCACCGAGCTGCAGCGCCACCGGATGCTCCGCTCCGTCGAAGGACAGCAGCCGTTCGCGCGGCCCATGGATGATCGCATCGGCCACCACCATTTCCGTGTAGAGCAGCGCATTGCGGCTGATCTGCCGGTGAAAATAGCGGCAATGGCGATCGGTCCAGTCGATCATCGGCGCAATCGCGAAGATCGGCTGGCCCGACGTCAGGGCCTCGGCGTAGAAATTGGATGTCGTCATGCCGCGCTCATAGCGTAAAGGCAGGCAAAACGCCAGTTTTCCTCACGCAAGGCAGCCATGTCAGGATGCAAGGCGATGATGATGCTGCGTTGTCGAACCACGCGTTCCCCCGCCGTTGCTTTCCGTCTAAGATGTCAGGACTCACGAACAGCAAGAGCGTGCAATGTCCCTTCCCGCCACCGTCATCCCGCTTCCGCATCCCGTCCTGCTTCCCGTCGAAGGCACAGCCGAGGCGTTCCCGGTACGCCGCGTTTACTGCGTCGGGCGTAACTACGCCGACCATGCGATCGAGATGGGCCATGACCCGAGCCGCGAGCCGCCGTTCTTTTTCCAGAAGAACGCCGACAATCTGCTGCCCGCAGGCAAGGACTTCCCCTACCCGCCGCTGTCCAGCGATGTGCATTTCGAGGTCGAGTGTGTGCTGGCGCTAAAAGCCGGCGGCCAGGATATCGCCGCCGACAAGGCGCTCGACTGCATTTATGGCTACGCCGTCGGCATCGATTTCACACGTCGCGATCTACAGGCCGAGGCGAAGAAGCTCGGCCGCCCCTGGGAAGTCGCCAAGGCCTTCGAATATTCAGCACCGGTGTCGCCTATCGTCCCGGCAAGCCAATTTGGGCATCCCTCGGCGGGCCGGATCTGGTTGGAATTGAACGGCAAGCGCGTCCAGGATGGCGACCTCAACCAGATGATCTGGAAGGTGCCTGAGATCATTGCCGAACTCTCGAGACTCTTCATCCTGGCGCCGGGCGATGTCATCATGACCGGTACGCCGGCAGGCGTCGGCGCCGTAAAGAAGGGCGACCGTGTCGATTGCGGCATCGACGGCATTTCCACGCTGTCGATCAACGTGGCCTGAGGGGAGACGTCATGCCTGTCTACGCGCTTGGCGAATTGATGCCGGACCTGCCGCCATCAGGCAACTATTGGATCGCCCCGGATGCCCATGTCATTGGTCAGGTGTTACTTGGCGTCGACGTCGGCGTCTGGTTCGGTGCAGTGCTGCGCGGCGATAACGAGCCGATCACCGTCGGCGCGGCGACGAACATCCAGGAAGGCGCGATGCTGCACACCGATCCGGGATTTCCCGTAACGATCGGCGAAGGCTGCACCATCGGTCATCACGCCATCGTCCACGGCTGCACGATCGGCGACAATTCCCTAATCGGCATGGGTGCCACGGTGCTGAATGGCGCCAAGATCGGCAACAACTGCCTCGTCGGCGCAAATGCGCTGATCACCGAGGGCAAGGAGTTTCCGGATAACTCCTTGATCGTCGGCTCGCCGGCGCGCGTGGTCCGCACCCTGGACGAGGCGGCGATCGCCGGGTTACGCCGCTCAGCCGAAAAATATGTCGGCAACTGGCAACGTTTCGCGCGGGACTTGCGCCCACTCTGAACTGTTAGAACAGCAGACCGACGCCGGTCACGTTCTTGACGGCCATCTTCACGAGATCGAAAACGGCGTTCAGGATCTTCTGCGCGGCGACATAAAGGAGGAATTCGAACTCGGCCACGCGCTGTTGAGATTGAGTTCGAGAAGATGCAGCGTCAGGTCAGCAGACTTGGCGGTGATCGTCTCGCCGCAAGCTGCGCCATGACCTTGGCGGTCTTCTGCGCGATGAAACCCAGCTGGTAGGTCATCTCGTCGCGAATGGCGGTCCATTGGCCCTTTGCCGTCGCGGCAGCGACGGACAGCAGGCCTTCAAGCAGTTCTTCGGCAGATTCCGGTGCGAAATTCGCGTCAACAGACATGGCTGTCCCCCCTATTTCAATGACCCCTCCATCGTTCTGGCTATGCCTCAGGTGTTCTGAACGATCGTAATATTGTCCGTTTCGTTGGCCCGCTGACCTTTGGCCTCGAACTTCGCCCGGGATGCTTCGATCGCCTGCCGGCAGCGTTCGATGTTGTCGGCCACGAGCTGTGCGGCGCGCGCAGATGGTTTGCCCTGGAGATAAGCCGTGCGCCGCCCTGCGATATCGCCCGCGTCCTTCACCATGGCGAGAGCTTCGATGTAATATCGATTTTCGTCAGGCTCGAATGTGCGCCGTCAAGCTTCGTATAGACGGCCTCGTTGTAAACAGGCGCAAAGATGGAACATCCGCTGAGCGGAATTGCCAATATCAGCAAAGATAGATGACATTTCGGCATGTGTGAGTCCCCAGCCCCGCCGAACATCATAAACCAGCTACAAATACAATCAATACTTACATAAACAATAATCAGCAATCATAGAGAGAATTTGGTTGAGCGGTCAGGCCTAAGCGGCACACGCCTCACACAGACCACGGATCTCGATCGTGGTCTTCTCTGCCTTGAACTTCTTGCCGCGCGTCCAGTCCATGAGGCGGTGATCGACCTCGTGGTCGTGGAACTCCATGACATGCCCACAGCTCTCGCAGATCGCGAAGGCGACGATGCCGTGACTGTGGCAGTTCTGGTCCGGATGGGCGCAGGCGACGAAGGCGTTGATGCTTTCCAGCCGGTGCACCACGCCATACTCGAGCAGCTTCTCGAGGGCGCGGTAGACCTGCAGTGGCGCGCGAAAACCATGATCGCGCAGCTTGTCGAGGATCGTATAGGCGCTGAGCGGTCCGTCCGCCTTTTCGAGTACCTCGAAAACGAGAGCCTGGTTCTTGGTCAAAGCAGGTGCGTTCATGAACGTTGTCCTTCCAAGGCCTGCCCGCGCCCGCGCCTCGGCAGCAGGCTCAGAATGAAAAGGATCAGGGCCGCGACGACGATCGAGGGGCCGGAGGGCGTGTCGTAGGTCAGCGAACCGAACAGCCCGCCGACCACGGCGACGGCGCCGATCAGCGAGGCGAAGACCGCCATCACCTCAGGCGTCGAGGCGAAACGGCGCGCTGCGGCCGCCGGGATGATCAGCAGCGAGGTGATCAGCATGATGCCGACGATCTTCATGGCGATTGCGATGACAACAGCCATCAGCAGCATGAAGAACAGCCGCGCCCGCTCCGGCTGCAGTCCCTCGGCCTCGGCAAGCTCGGGGTTGACCGTGGAGGCCAGAAGCGGTCGCCAGAGCCAGGCGATCGCCGCCAAAACGAGAATGCCGCCGCCCCAGATCATGACAATATCCGTCTTCGAGACCGCAAGGATGTCGCCGAACAGGAAAGCGATGAGGTCGATGCGCACCCAGCTCATGAAGGCGACCATGACGAGACCGATCGCCAGCGTCGCGTGCGACAGAATACCGAGCAGCGCATCCGCAGACAGCGCCTGGCGTTTTTGCAGGAACAGCAGGAGGATCGACACGGTAGCCGCGACGAGGAACACGGCAAGCGTCAGGTTGAACTGCAGGAGCAGCGAGAGCGCGACGCCGAGCAGTGCCGAGTGGGCGATCGTATCGCCGAAATAAGCCATACGCCGCCAGATGATGAAACAGCCGAGCGGGCCGGTCGTCAGCGCAAGCCCGACGCCTGCAAGGATCGCGCGGACGAAGAAATCGTCAAACATGGCGCTCTCCTGCGGGCTGTTTGTGATCATGGCTATGATCGTCAGCATGATGATCGTGGCTGTGACCGGCGTGGTTGTGGTGGGCGTGGTCGTGCCCTTCGTGGCCATGATGGTGGCCGTCATCAGGATGGCAGTTATCGGTGACGGAGCCATCGGAATGCAGCACACGGCCATCCGGTAGATGCGTGTGGTCGTGGTGATGGCTGTAGACGGCAAGCGCCTGCGCAGCGCGGCTACCAAAGAGGCGGACATATTCGGCGCTCTGCGTCACCGCCTGCGGTGTGCCGCGGCAGCAGACATGGCCGTTGAGGCAGATGACGGTATCCGTCGCCGCCATGACGACATGCAGGTCGTGCGAAATCAGCAGGATGCCGCAGCCGGTCGAGTTGCGGATCGACTGGATCAGGTCGTAGATCGCGATCTCGCCTGAGAAATCGACGCCCTGAACGGGTTCGTCGAGGACGAGGAGATCAGGCTTGCGCGCAATCGCCCGCGCCATCAAGGCCCGCTGAAACTCGCCGCCCGAGAGATGCTGCACTTCGGCGCCGAGCATATGTGAAAGCCCGACGGCTTCGAGCGCGGCGGTCATGTCGTGTTCGGAGAGCGGTCCGGTCAGCGTCATCAGCCGGCGTAGGGTGAGCGGCAGCGTCCAATCGATCGCAAGCTTCTGTGGCACATAACCGACCTTGAGGCCGTCGGCGCGTTCAACCGTACCCTCATCGGGCTTCAGCACGCCGATCGCCGTCTTGACGGTGGTCGATTTGCCCGAGCCATTGGGGCCGATCAGCGTCACGATCTCGCCGCGCGAGACCGAGAAATCCACGCCCCGGACGAGCCAGCGGCCGCTTCTTTGGACGCCGACGTTGGAAAGCGAGACCAATGGCTTCGCTTCGGAATTTGCGGGAGAGAACATCATTTTTCCGAATGTGCTGTTGCGACTTGCTATCGCACACGTTATAGCATAACGCAATCGATGTAATAACATTACAACTGCAATTCAAGCGGAGTACACCGATGAAATTCGCGACGGCCCTTACCCTCGCAATTCCCGCCATCTTCTTTGCCGAGGCGGGCAGAACGGCGGATGCGCCTGTCGTGGTGACCTCGATCAAGCCGGTTCACTCGCTCGTATCGGCGATCATGCAGGGCGTCGGCACACCCGAACTGATCGTCGATGGCGCCGCCTCGCCCCACACCTACAATATGAAGCCGTCAAACGCGCGCGCGCTGCAAAACGCCAAGGTGGTGTTCTGGGTCGGTCCCGGGCTTGAAACGTTTCTGGAGAAGCCGCTGGAGGCGATCGGGTCTGATGCCGTCGTCGCCGAGCTCGACAAGGCGCCCGGCCTGACCAAGCTCAAGTTCCGTGAGGGCGGCGCCTTCGAACCGCACGACCACAGCGACCATGACGGTGAAGATCATCATGACGGCGATGGACACGATCATGCCCGTGCCGACACCGATCAGGGCCACGATCACGGGACTTTCGACACCCATCTCTGGCTCGATCCGCAGAATGCCAGGGCGATGGCCTCCGAGATCACCACCACCCTCGTCGCAGCCGACCCCGCCAATGCCCTCACCTACCAGGCCAACGCCAAGACGCTGGACGACAGCCTCGACGCGCTGGACAAGGAAATCGCCGGCATCGTGTCACCGGTGAAGGACAAGCCGTTCATCGTCTTCCACGATGCCTACCAGTATTTCGAGAACCGCTATCATGTACGGGTCGCGGGCTCGATCACCGTCAGCCCCGAAACGATCCCCGGCGCGGAACGCATTGCGGAGATCCACAAGAAGGTCGGCGAACTTGGCGCCACCTGCGTCTTCGCCGAACCGCAGTTCCAGCCGCGATTGGTCGATGTGGTCATCGAGGGGACCAAGGCGAAGGCCGGTGTCCTCGATCCGGAGGCCGCCACGCTCGATGCCGGCGCGGACCTCTATCCCAACCTCATGCTCGGCATTGCCAACAGCATGAAGGCCTGCCTCGCGCGAGAAAGCTGAGATTGCAGGGGCGGGTGCGGAACCCCCGCCCTTCACTAGTTCTGGCCACGCGCACAGCGTCCTACGGAAGCCTGTAATTGGCGTCTGATTGAATCAGAAGGGCGGCATTAAAGCCCCCTTTTCACATGGTGACGTCAGCGTTTAGCGAATGACGATGTTCGCGATCACACCGTTGACCGAGCCGATGAGCAGGAAGTCGTTGTCGACCTGCACCCAGCGATAGCCGCGTGGCGGAGCCGACAGGCGGTAGCGATGATAGTCGCGCACGTCACGCATATGGCGGCGCTCGGTAGGCGTCATGCGATGGCCGCGGCTCCACTTGTACTTCGTGACGTGAACGTCGCGCTCCACGACGACCGGCCGGCGGTGATCCTGGGCGCTCGCTTCGGTCGTTGCCAGCAGCGGAGAAGCGAGCACAGCAGTAGCGAGAAGGACGGTGGTGAGCTTTTTCATTGGGAGGTTCCTCGTGTTGAACACGCCCAGAACCTAGGTCCAAAATGATGAACCGAAACTGAAAGTTTGATTAAACTTACGTAATGAAAACACGTGTTTAAAAGTATCTATTAAATTAGCAAATGCGACATCTCCCGCAATTTCAGGCGATGTCGCTGGTTCGATCATAGTTCCTCGTAATTGAACCAATCGAAATCCGCGGTCTTTGCGCGACCCGACGTATCGAAGGCGAAAACGCCGGCGAATGCACCGGTGAACGAGCCGTGCTCGCCACGTCCGCCCTCGTCGGAGACCACACCGGCATCCAGCACAGGCCCGATCGGCTGCCAGGCCCCCTTGCCTTCCGTCTGCCAGAAGAACTGCAGGTCATTGTCGCGGATTTCCATGGAAAGCTGAACGCGCCCTTCGGCAGGCACCGCAACGCCGCTGCCGACCGGGAAGTCGAGACGGCTGTGGGGATAGTCGCCATTGCAGGAGAGAATGGTGACGCACCGTCCTAGCTTCTCGTGGAGGGTCACGGCGACCGCGTGGAACTTGTGCCTGTTATAGTAATGCGTCAGGCCGGCAACCTGCTGGTAGGTGTGGGGATCAAACTCCACGACCGTCTCCGCCCTGAAGCTGTGGTGCTCCTGACGACGGGCGACAAGAGACTGTTCGAACCACGAACCGATGCTTTCGCGCCCGATCAGCCTCAGATGTCCTGCCCGATCGGTAAGGTTGAAAATGCGCTCCGGCTGTGGCGTGCGAAGCCACTGGAAATCATCAGGCAGCTTTCCACCGTCGAAGCTGTATTCGCTGCGCACGGGCTTCTCGACCGGCACAGCGCCGGCCAGTCCCGGCACGGTGACATCGGGAACAACAGTGCCGTTCCCGAGGTAAAGCCACCCGTCCTCCTTCCAGACACACTTCTGCAGGCTGGTCTCGCGACCGAGCGTGCAGCGGCGCTTTGGCGGCATCGGACGACCGCAGAGGTGCGTGTGATAGGCCTGTCCGTCGGGCGTTTCGACATACTGGCCGTGCCCTGCTCGCTGGAGAATGGCTTCAGGATGATCCTTTGACGTGATGAGGTGCTTGTTCGGATGCATCTCATAGGGACCGTCGATCGTGCGCGAACGAGCCATGGTGACGGCATGGTCGTAGCCAGTGCCGCCCTCGGCGGTCGTCAGGTAATAGTAGCCGTTCCGCTTGAAGAGATGCGGTCCCTCGACGAGGCCCAGCGAACTGCCGGCGAATATGTTCTTGATCGGGCCCTTCAGCGACCTGGTCGCCGCATCCCATTCCTGCAGCAGAATGCCATCGAAGGCCGGCGACTTCGGCGCACCGCCGAAGCTCTCGGTGCGATGATTCCACTGCATGTTCATGAACCACTTGCGGCCGTCCTCATCATGGAACAGGGACGGGTCGAAGCCCGAAGAGTTCACGTAGACCGGCTCCGACCATTCGCCCTCAATGGTTGGCGAAGTCACGATGTAGTTATGCGCATCCTTGAAGTTGCCGTCGAAGCGCTTGACGTCGGTATAGACCAGCCAGAACAGCCCGTCGGCATAAGAAAGGCAGGGGGCCCAGACGCCGCAGCTGTCGGGATTGCCGCGCATGTCGAGTTGCGACTTGCGCTCGAGAGGACGCCGAACCATCGTCCAGTTCACAAGATCGCGCGAATGATGGATCTGGACGCCGGGATACCATTCGAACGTCGAGGTGGCGATATAGTAGTCGTCTCCAACGCGGCAAATGGATGGATCGGGGTTGAAGCCCGGCAGGATCGGGTTGCGGATCATGGTGAAGTCTCCTCCCTGAAATACGCGCGGCTTGCCGCACGTACATCAAAAAATGATAGGAGAAACGCCCGGCGCACTGGACCGGGCGCTTCGGTTTATTCGCGTTCCGCGGACTTTGCCCAGAGATTGATGTCGGCCTCGCGGGCATAGACATCGATCTCCTTGAGCTCAGCGGCGGTAAATTCGAGATTGTCGAGCGCCTTGACGCAATCGACGATCTGCGACGAACGGCTCGCGCCGATCAGCGCCGACGTCACCCGGTCGCCACGCAGAACCCAGGCAATCGCCATCTGCGCCAGCGTCTGGCCACGACGCTCCGCGATCTCATTGAGCTTGCGGATGTTGTCGATGATCTGAGGACGAATGAAGTCCTTCTTGAGGAAGTGGTTCTGGGCAGCACGGCTATCCTGCGGGATGCCGCCGAGATACTTGGTCGTCAGCATACCCTGCGCCAGCGGCGAGAACACGATCGACCCCATGCCGGCCTCGTCAAGCGTATCCAGCAGCTTGTCGTCCTCGACCCAGCGGTTGAGCATCGAATAACTCGGCTGATGGATCAGGCACGGCGTCCCGAGATCCTTCAGGATAGCGGCAGCCTCCCGGGTGCGCTGCGAATTGTAGGACGAGATGCCGACATAGAGCGCCCGGCCGGAGCGGACAATATGATCGAGCGCGCCGCAGGTTTCCTCGAGCGGGGTATCCGGATCGAAACGATGCGAATAGAAGATATCGACGTAGTCGAGACCCATGCGCTTCAAGCTCTGGTCACACGACGCGATCAGATACTTGCGGCTGCCCCATTCGCCGTAGGGACCCGGCCACATGTCGTAGCCGGCCTTGGACGAGATGATCAACTCGTCGCGCAGGCCTGAAAATTCAGTGCGCAGGATTTCACCGAAGGCGGTTTCGGCGCTCCCAGGAGGCGGGCCGTAGTTGTTGGCGAGGTCGAAATGGGTGATACCGAGATCGAAGGCCGTGCGGCACATGTCGATCTTGCGGTCATGCGGCGTGTCGCCGCCGAAATTGTGCCAGAGGCCGAGCGATACCGCAGGCAGCTTCAGGCCGGAACGGCCTGTGCGGTTATACTTCATCTTTGAATAGCGGTCGGAAGCCGGTTGCCAGCTCATAATTCTGATCCTTTAAGCGAAAAAGCGCGGGCTTGTCGCCCGCGCCGGACCATAGTCCTTTGGTCGCTTACTTCAAGAGCGCCTGCGCTTCTTCGATGCCGAGTGCGGCCGGCTGCGTGCAGGTCGTCGTCAGCTCGATGAAACGGCCTTCCTCGCCCGACTTCAGGATTGAAGTCATGACGTCGACGCCGTGCAGCGTGCGATCGAGCGAGCAACGCGCATCGCGCCCCTCGATGATCGCCATCGCCATGTCGGCGAGACCCGCCGTGCGGTAGTTGGCGCGCGGTCCCTGCGGGCTCTCCTGGTTGAAGATACCGAAGGGATGTTCCCAGCCTTCGACCGGCTTGATGTCCTTGTCCTTGCCGCTGGCCTCGACGACGCCGCCGAAGAAGTTCGGATCCGGCACGTAAAGCGAGCCCTCGGTGCCATAGAGCTCCATGTTGGCGTGGCGATGAGACCAGACATCCCAGCTCGCCGTCAGCGTGACAGTCGCGCCGCTGACAAATTCGAGGATCGCCTGGATCGTCGTCGGCGTCTTGACCGGGATGGTCTCGCCATGACGCGGCTGGCTGGTGATGGTGCGGGTCTCGGACGCCATGGAGGTCATCGCGCCGACGCGCTTCACCGGACCGATCAGGTTGATCAGGTTGGCGATGTAGTATGGACCGAGATCGAGGATCGGGCCGCCGCCGGGCAGGAAGAAGAAGTCCGGGTTCGGATGCCACATCTCCATGCCCGGGCTCATGACGTAGCACGCGCCCGAGGTGACGCGGCCGATGCCACCGTCGTCGATAAACTTGCGGGCAAGCTGGTGCGCGCCGCCGAGGAAGGTATCCGGCGCGCAGCCGACGGAGAGGTTCTTCTCCTTGGCAATGCGGCGCAACTCTTCACCCTGCTCGAGGGTGAGAACCAGCGGCTTTTCCGAATAGACGTGCTTGCCGGATTCAAGGATCGCCTTGGAAACCGGGAAGTGAGCATCCGGGATCGTCAGGTTGACGACGACGTCGATCTCGTCATTGGCGAGAAGCTCATCGATCGTCTGCGCCTTTACGCCGTATTCCTCGGCGCGGGCCTGGGCAGCCTGCACGTTGATATCGGCGCAGGCCAGGACCTTCAGACCCTTGAAAAGCGGAGAGAGTGAGAAGTAGGTGGTGGAGATGTTGCCGCATCCGATGATGCCGACGCCAAGTTCCTTGGTCATGATATGCCTCAATAAGTCTTGAAGGATGCGATCGAGCGCGTGATCAGGCGGTCGACATCGGCCGGGTTGTCATGCTCGACGACGTAGTGCTTGGTCTTGGTGCTCTTGAGTGCAGCGATGAGCTTGGCCCACTGCAGAGTGCCGTGGCCAACATCTGCCCAACCATCCTCGTTCTTGTTCTCGCCAGCCGGCGCAATGTCCTTGACGTGAGCCGAGGTGATGCGCGATCCGAGCTTTTCGATCCAAGAGAACGGGTCAGCACCACCGCGAACGACCCAGGCGATATCCGCTTCCCAGGAAATGTCAGGAGCGCCTTCAAAGATGCGTTCGATCGGCAGTGAGCCATCGGCGAGCTTCACGAATTCGAAGTCGTGGTTGTGCCAGCCGAACTCATAGCCGGCATCCTTGTAGGGCTTTGCCATCTCATGCAGCCGCTTGCCGAAGGCCAGCCAGCCGGCACCATCGGTCGGGCGCTGCTCGGCGGCGAGATGCGGCGCATAGATCGAGTCCATGCCGAGGACCTTTGCAATGTTCAGCGACTTCTGGACTTCGCCGTCGAGGAAATCGGGGCTGAAATGGCCACTGGCCATGACAAGACCGTTCTTGTCGAGTTCGGCACGCAGGCTGTTCAGGCCGGCATCATCGAGGTCGGCATAGATGCCGCCGAAACCTTCGACTTCCTGATAGCCGGCCTTGCCGAGCTTTTCAAAGATCGCCGAATAGGGCTGGAAGTTACGGGCGCTGTAAAGCTGGAAACTCAGTTTCGTCATCATTCCTCCTCGGGCCTCGTGCCCATTGCATTTCAGTCAGGATCAATCCACGGACTGACAGGATTGCAGGTCGTAGAAACGGAATTCCGGCAAGGTGCCGCCCTCGAGCGGCTTTGCCGGGGTGAAGGTAATGCGGCGCGTCTCGCCCGCCGCCAGATCGAAGGCATTGTCTGAATACTTGCCGTCGGTCTCGGTCTCGATCATCACGAAGAGCGCAAGTCCCTTCGCAGTGACGTTAAGGCACACGGAGCCGTCTTCCTCGACATACTCGTGTGTGACCATGAGGCCCGCAGCCTCGAGCTCCAGTGCCTTGTAGGTGCCGTGCACATAGTGCCCCTCGCCACCCATGCCATTCGACGCCGTGAAGCGCCAGGCAAGCAGTGTCCCGGCAGGAATTTCGGAAACGTCGATGCTCGTCGCCGTTACGGCTGCGTCAGGGGTGCAGACCGCCTGCACGTCCTTCAGGTGCTTGCGTTCGCCCTTCATGTCGAGGACCGAGACCGACAGGTCGATGCTGACCTCGGCAAGCGTGTCGTTGACCAGCGAGAAGCGGATCTGCTTGCCGTCCTCATCAGGGATCGCCGCAACGGCGACCGGCTGGAAGAAGCGCTTGACCAGATAATGCATCGCCTTCCAGCGACCGCCGTGGTCGAGGCTCGACCACGAGGCGACCGGCCATGTGTCATTGAGCTGCCAGTAGATGGTGCCCATGCAATGCGGCTTCAGCGACCGCCAGTATTCCACTGCGGTCTTGATTGCGAGACCCTGCTGGATCTGGCTGAGATAGACGAAATTCGGGAAGTCCTTCGGGAAGCGGAAATAGCGGAACATCGTCCCGGCAATGCGCTCGTTGCCACCTGCATTCTTCTGGTGCAGCTCCATGACAGGCGACGCTACGTTCATGTCCTTCGGATCGGCGTAGGTCTTGATGACAGGCAGCGACGTATAGGACTGGAAGCCGAATTCCGAGCAGAAGCGCGGGCGCACCGATCGATAATTGTCGAACGACTTGTTCTCGTGCCAGACCGACCAGTAGTGCATGTCGCCGGAACCGTCGGCATGCCAGGCATCGCCGAAATCGAGATAACCGGATGCCGGGCTCGACGGCCACCAGATGGCGTCGGGCGCCGCCTTCTTCATCGCCTGCTCGATCGTACGGTTGAGGCGATCGTAGGAGACAAGATAGCGGTCGCGATCCTTCTTCGACTCGTCGAACCAGGTGAGCGCACCGACCAGTTCGTTGTCGCCGCACCACAGCGCGATCGACGGATGCGAGGACAGACGGCGCACCTGATAGTCGACCTCAAGCGCGACGTTGTCGAGGAAATCCTCCGTCGAAGGATAGAGGTTGCAGGCGAACATGAAATCCTGCCAGACCATCAGGCCCATCCGATCGCAAAGATCGTAGAAATAGTCATGTTCGTAGAAGCCGCCGCCCCAGACGCGGATCATGTTCATGTTTGCGGCATGAGCCGACTGCAGCAGGTCTTCAGTCTTCTCGGGCGATGACAGCGAAAACAGCGCATCAGCCGGGATCCAGTTGGCGCCGCGGCAGAAGATCTCGCGGCCGTTGACCTTCAGCGCGAAACGGCTGCCGGCGGCATCGGGCGTCGTGATCAGCTCGACGGTGCGAAGACCGATTTGCTTGCTGACCGCATCCGACGGAAGATCGACAGTCAATGTGTAGAGCGCCTGCTCACCACTGCCCGCCGGCCACCACAAGCGCGGCTTATCGATCTGGAAGACGTGGTTGACGACGGTTTCGCCGGCGCCGACGCCTACGTCGAGCCGAATGCGTTCCCCGTCGAGCGTAAAATGAACAGGCACAATCCCCGGATTCTTGGCGAACAATGTCGCCGTCACCTGCAGATCGACGGAGCCGTCGAGATTATGGACCTGACGTGTCGTGACGTGGTCGATGCGCGCAGTCTCGAGCCTGCGCAAAGCGATCGTGCCATAGAGGCCGAGCGGCGCAATCGCGATGTTCCAGTCCCAACCGAAATGGCACTGCGGCTTGCGCAGCATATTGCCATTCGCAATAGGCGAATTGCCGGGGTGATATGGGATGTAGAACGGCTGCTTGGCCTGCCGGTCGGCACCGGCCGAAATGCTCGAGTGCAGCACGATCCGAATGTGGTTCTCGCCAGTCTTCAGCTGGCCACCTACATCGGGCCGGTAGCGACGGAAGCTGTTATCGGCGAGCAGCACCGGAGAACCGTTGACGAACACCGCGGCAACGGTATCGAGATAGTCGATATCGAGATACCACTCGCCGTCCGGCTCGGACAGCGTGAAACTGCGTTCCAGCACCCAGTCGCGCTGCGCCACCCACTGAACGATCTCCTCGTTACGGCCGAAATAGGGATCGGGGATCAGTTCAGCGGCATGCAGCGCCGTGTGCACATCGCCCGGCAGCGTGATCGATGTCGTGACCTCGCCGTCGGCTGAGGTGAGCTTCCACGATCCGGATAGGTCGAGGTTAAACCCGTTTGTCGGCAAGGAAGTCATAGCATTATCCCGATCGGGCCGCGCTTAGGACCGCCCGCAATCGCGGGCCGCAGCCGAACTTGGTGGCCAGATGGCCGATTGGAGAACGGGCGGAACTATACGCTCCGCCCTATTGCGATTTCTAGATGCGAAGCTCAGTCTCCGCATCAAAGAGCGACGCCAGCGACATATCGAAGCCGAGCTTGACGGCGGAACCGGGGCTGAAGCGGCGTGCACCATTGATACGCACGGACATCGTGTGGCCGGCATGCTTCAGCCAAAGCAGGTTGTCGGCGCCCATTGGTTCCTCGATGTCGACGGTCGCTTCGTGGACCTCGGCGCCGAGATTCTCGTTGACCTTCACATGTTCAGGACGAACGCCGAGAATGACCTTGCGGCCCGCTTGCAGCGATTCGGGCGCCTCATAGGCTGCAACAGAGAAGTTCACGCCGTTGGCAGTGAAGAACGCCTCGTCACCCTGCTTGGTGATCTCCCCACGCAAGAAATTCATCGACGGCGAGCCGATAAAGCCTGCAACAAAGAGATTGCGTGGCTTGTTGTAGATCGTCGTCGGGTCGGCAAGCTGCTGGATGATGCCGTTTTTCATGATCGCGATACGATCGGCCAAGGTCAGCGCTTCGATCTGGTCGTGCGTGACGTAGATCATCGTGTTGTTCAGCGACTGGTGCAGGCGCTTGATTTCGACGCGCAGCTCTGAGCGCAGCTTGGCGTCGAGGTTCGACAGCGGCTCGTCGAACAGGAACACATCCACGTCGCGCACCAATGCGCGACCGATCGCAACGCGCTGACGCTGGCCGCCCGAGAGCTCGGCCGGCTTGCGCTTCAGCAGCGGCTGGATCTGCAGGATTTCCGCCGCACGCGCCACGCGCTTGTCGATCTCCTGCTGTGGCACCTTGGCGACCTGGAGGCCGAAAGACAGGTTCTTCTCGACGCTCATCTGCGGATAGAGCGCGTAGGACTGGAACACCATGCCGATGCCGCGATCCTTCGGCTCTTCCCAGGTGACGTTCTTGCCCTTGATGAAGATCTGGCCGTCGGATGCGTCGAGCAGTCCGGCGATGCAGTTCAACAGCGTGGACTTGCCGCAGCCGGAAGAGCCCAGGAGAACCAGGAACTCGCCGTCGTTGATTTCGAGGTTGAGGTCCTTGAGAACGCTGACCGAACCGAAGTTCAACGAGAGATCTCGGATGGAAACACTTGAATTCATGGATCAGCCTTTCACTGCGCCAGCGGCAATACCACGGACGAAAAGTCGTCCCGATACGAAATAGACAACGAGCGGCACCAGACCCGTCAGGATCGTTGCGGCCATATTGACGTTGTATTCCTTCACGCCCTGGACAGAGTTGACGATGTTGTTGAGCTGCACGGTCATCGGGTAGTACTCCGGTCGGGTGAAGACGACACCGAACAGGAAGTCGTTCCAGATGCCGGTGACCTGCAGGATCATGGCGACGACGAAGATCGGCAGCGACATGGGCAGCATGATCTTCAGGAAAATCTGCCAGAAGCCGGCCCCATCGATGCGGGCAGCCTTGAAGAGCTCCTGCGGCAGCGATGCGAAGTAGTTGCGGAACAGCAGCGTCAGGATCGGCATCCCGAAGATGCTGTGCACGATGATCAGGCCCGTCAGAGTTCCATAGACGCCGATCTCACGCAGCACGATAACGATAGGATAGATCATCACCTGATAGGGAATGAACGCGCCGACGACGAGGATCGCAAAGAAGACTTCCGAACCCTTGAAGCGCCAGTTGGCGAGCGCATAGCCGTTCACCGAGGCAATGGCGATCGACAGGACCACCGAGGGAACGGTGATACGCACCGAATTCCAGAAGCCGCGCGAGAGGCCGTCGCAGTTCAGGCCTGTGCAGGCCGTCGCCCAAGCCTTCACCCAGGGCTCGAAGGTGATTTCGACCGGCGGTGAGAAGATATTGCCGAGGCGGATTTCGGGCATGCCCTTCAGCGACGTGACCATCATCACGTAAAGCGGAAGAAGGTAATATGCAGCGGCAACAAAAAGCGTGCCATAGAGAATGATGTTGCGCGGAGAGATCACCCGCTTCGGCTTCGGGCCGCTGGGGCCGGACGCGCGGCCACCGGAGGTCTTGAGAGTAACAGAATCAGGCACGTTTACGCCCTCCGAATTCCAGATAGGCCCACGGGATGATGATGATCGCGACGGTGACCAGCATCATGGTCGAGGCGGCGAAACCCTGCCCCAGATTCTGAGCCTGGAACATGTAGTCGTAAACGTATTTCGCAGGCACTTCAGAGGCGATGCCTGGACCACCTGATGTCTGCGCCACCACCAGGTCGTAGACCTTGACGATGCCACTGGCGATGATGACAAGCGTCGTGATGAAGACAGGCCGCATCATCGGAATGACGATGAAGAGATAGGTCTTCCACATCGGGATGCCGTCGACGCGCGCGGCCTTCCAGATGTCTTCATCGATACCGCGCAAGCCGGCGAGCATAAGGCACATGACGAGACCCGTGCCCTGCCACAGCGCGGCGATCAAAATGCCGTAGATGACGATTTCAGGTGTGTAGAGCGGGTCGAAATTGAAGCTTGTCCAGCCAAGCGACCGGACAACTGATTGGATGCCAAACTCAGGGTTCAGGATCCACTGCCAGACGAGGCCGGTAACGATGAAAGACAGGGCGAATGGGTAGAGGAAGATCGTACGGAACGTATTTTCGAACCGGATCTTTTGGTCCATCAACGCCGCGAGCACAAAGCCAATCACCAGGCTGAAGATAATCGATAGCACGCCGTAGATCGCAAGATTCTCGATGGACACGATCCAGCGCGGGGCAGCCCACAGGCGCCTGTATTGTTCGAGACCTACGAAGCTCAACCGCGGAAGGAGCTTCGAGTTCGTGAATGAATAAACGACCGTCCAGGCCGAGCCACCGACGAAGATGACCAAGGCGGTCAGGATCATCGGAATGGATGCAATCTTCGAATTCAGATTGCGCAGTAACTGATTTGGCCGGCCGGCTTTCGCTTGACCCGTCATTGTAATTCCTCCTGAATCGCAATTCTGCTGTGATCCAGAGCAGCGAACCGTCTACCGGTCGCCTCCTCTTCTCACTCCCACACCAAGGCCGGATGCCCTGCATCAGCTGCTACCAGCCTCGAGCGCTGCCGCCACCCGGACACGATGGGAGTTCCAGGCAAATCCGGCTCCGTCACACGGAGCCGGATCGCAACAGCGTCGGAAAAGCGACGATCAGTCGGCAGAAGCGATGATTTCAGCGAAGCGCTTCTGAGCGGCTTCCGGCGTCATCGACGGATTTGCGAAGAACTCCGAGAAGAGGTCTTCCTTCTGCTTCTGGCTATCCGCCGACAGAAGCTGGTCGGTACCTTGGATCACATTGCCCTTTGCGAGGATGTCGAGACCCTTCTTCATGCAGTCGTTGGCTGCACCAAGGTCAACGTCACCGCGAACTGGCAGCGAGCCCTTCTTCAGGTTGAAGGCAACCTGCGTCTTGGGATCGAGAAGCGTCTTGGCAAGCACAGCCTGTGCCTTAGACTTCTCTTCGTCCTTGAGCAGGGGGAAGTAGAAGGCATCACCGCCGGTGGAGATGATTTCGTTCACGCCGAGGCCCGGAAGGCATGTGTAGTCGGTACCGGCCTTCTGACCAGCCAGCTGGAACTCGCCTTGCGCCCAGTCACCCATGATCTGGCCACCGGCCTTGCCCGTGATGACGAGGTTGGTTGCTTGATTCCAGTCCTGAACATTGCTGCCCTTGGACATACGGCGAGCGTCATCGGCGGCCTTGAAAACCTTTGCGATCTCCGGACCGGCAGCCGCTTCAGCGTCCTTGTCCTTGAACACCTTGAGGAAGGTATCCTTGCCGGCAATGGCAACCATCAGCACGTCGAACGCGCCGGCAGCTTGCCAGGGCTGACCGCCAACGGCGAGCGGAACGATGCCGGCCTTTTCGAGCGCCGGAGAGGCGGCGACAAATTCGTCCCAGTTCTTCGGCACTTCAACGCCAGCCTTCTTGAAGGCTGCATTGGAGAGCCACAGCCACTGCCAGGAGTGGATGTTGACCGGGGCACAATAGATCTTGCCGTCGATCGTGCAGGAATCGAGCAGGCTCGACGGACGAACGATGTCCTTCCAGTGCTCGGCGGTGGCGACGTCGGTCAGGTCCCGCATCAGGCCAGCCTGAACCAGCTCTTCGGCCTGACGACCATGGTTGAACTGCGTGGCACCCATCGGATCACCGCCGGTGATGCGGCTGATCATGATCGGACGCGCGGTACCGCCGGAGCCGGCGATCGCACCGTCGACCCACTTGTTGCCGGTCGCGTCGAATGCCTTTGCGAGTTCTGCCACGGCAGCGGCTTCGCCACCAGAAGTCCACCAATGGGTGACTTCAAGATCGGTCGCGTTCGCCGCACCGAGCGGCAGCACGACGGAAGCGGCAAGTGCAGCCGCGATCAAACGAAAATTCATGAGTTCTCCTCCCTCACTGAAACGTTGCCGGAAAAACTTAGTGCAATCGATATTTTCGCGCAACAGCCAGCCGATGAAAAATTTCTAAACTTTTTTCTTTGCAATCTCAGACTGCATAATGGCGTTGATTTTTGCACGGGAGAGCGTGGAAAGCACAACGAGCGAGCAAGTGCACAATCTGGATTATCGAATTGTTTTAACGCACAAAATATCGTCGTTATCGCATTTTCGGCAGCACGTTTCATTCGCAGGTGCAAAAAATGTGAGCAAAACACCACGACTAAACCTATGGGCGCACCCATGCTGTTCAAACGCGAAAAAGGTCTCGACAATTCTACTGTATCGTTACAGATTTCGCTGTCTGAGGGAGGAGCATCTTTGGTCGCACTTGCGCTTACGACGCTTCTAAAAAGACTCTATAAGCGGACCAAATCGCATAGGATGGTCTAGAGGGATGAAAAATAACGAAAAATTCGGAGACGCCACCGGCGTGCTCCAGCGGGAGAGGCCGACGCTCAAGACGATTGCCTTCATGACGGGCCTCGGTGTGACCACCGTTTCGCGTGCCCTGAAGGATGCGCCCGATATCGGTGCCGAAACCAAGGAGCGCGTGCGCATGGTCGCCCGCCAGCTCGGCTATCAGCCGAACAGAGCGGGCGTGCGCCTCAGAACCGGCAAAACCAACGTCATCGCGCTCGTGCTCAGCATCGACGAAGAGATCATGGGCTTCACCAGCCAGATTGTCTTCGGCATTTCGGACGTTTTGTCGGGCACGCCCTATCACCTCGTCGTGACGCCCTATTCCATCGCCAAGGATCCGCTATTACCGGTCCGCTACATTCTCGACACCGGCTCCGCCGACGGCGTTATTATCTCGCGAATCGAGCCCGACGACCCTCGCGTCAGCCTGATGATCGAACGCAACATGCCCTTCTCCACGCACGGGCGCACCGAGAGCGATCTCGTACATCCCTATCATGATTTCGACAGCGAGGCTTACGCTTATCAGGCCGTCCGCGCCCTCGTCGCCAAAGGCCGTCGGAAGATAGCGCTGCTGCCGCCGCCAGGCCGGCTCACCTATTTCGCCCATACGCGGATCGGCTTCCAGACGGCGCTGCATGTCTATGGCGCCGAAGAGATCCCGCTGCGCGTCAACATCGACGCGCCGTTGCAGCAGATACGCGACGAGGTGGAAGCACTGATGCGTTCCTCGCATGCGCCAGATGGCATCGTTTCCTCCTCGGCCGCCGGCGCGATCGCCGTCAATGCCGGTGTAGAGGCTGCCGGTTGCGTCGTCGGTCGCGACGTCGACCTCGTCTCGAAGCAATCGACGGAGATCCTCAACTGGATACGACCGAATATGATCACCTGTTTCGAGGACGTTCGCGAGGCCGGCCGCGAACTCGCCCGCGCGGTGATCGGCCGCATCGAAGGCGTTCCGCCCGAAAAGCTGCAGAGCGTCAGCCAGCCGACCTGGCCGGACGGCGTCTTCGACTGACCCAACAGGAAACCAAAGCGGCGAGAATCAAAAAAGCCCAGCTCCGGCCGGGCTTTTTCATTTAGGGAACGCGCGCCGGCTCAGAAGGTCGCCGCACCGCTACCCCACGGGCCGTGGTGGAAGTCCTTGCTGTCGAGGCGATCAAAGCCGTGCGCGCCGAAGAAGTCACGCTGCGCCTGGATCAGGTTCGCGGTGCCGCGGCCTTGGCGATAGGCGTCGAAATAGGTCAGCGCCGAGGTCAGCGCCGGAACCGGCAGGCCGGCTTGCAGGGCCGCCGCAACGACGCGGCGCAGCGCCGGGATCGATTCCTTGACCATCTCGGAGAAGGCAGGCGTCACGACCAGGTTGGCAGCATCCGGAGCCTTGGTGAAGGCCGAGGTGATCTCGTCGAGGAACTGCGAGCGGATGATACAGCCGGCTCGCCAGATCTTGGCGATGACAGGCATCGGCAGCGACCAGTTGAACTCGCGCGATGCTTCCGCCATGACGGCGAAGCCCTGCGCATAAGCGCCGATCTTGGCGGCGAACAGCGCCAGCTCCAGATCCTTGTTGAGTTCGGGGCCGTAGGCGATCGGGAACTTGTATTCCGGCTTGCCGAAGATCTTCTCGGCGGCTTCGCGCTCGGTCTTCATCGACGACAGGCTGCGGGCGGCAACGGCGGCTTCGATCGCGGTTGCCGGAATGCCCATGTTCTGCGCTTCGATCGCCGACCACTTGCCGGTGCCCTTCTGGCCGGCCTTGTCAAGGATCATGTCGACCATCGGGCCACCGGAGACCGGATCACTCGCGGCCAGCACCTTCTCGGAAATCTCGATCAGGTAGGAGTTCAAGCGACCCTTGTTCCATTCGCCGAAGATGCCGGAAATGTCCTTGGCGCTCTTGCCGAGACCATCGCGCAGGATGCCGTAGATTTCGGCGATCATCTGCATGTCGGCATATTCGATGCCGTTGTGGATCGTCTTGACGAAATGGCCGGCACCGTCATTGCCGAGCCAGGCAACGCAAGGATCATCGTTGTATTTGGCGGCGATCGAGGTCAGCACCTTCTCGACGCGCTTCCAGGAGTCCTCGGTGCCACCGACCATGATCGAAGGCCCATGGCGTGCACCCTCTTCACCACCCGAGACACCCATGCCGATGAAGGTGAGGTCGGTGTTCTTCAGGCGGTCGAAACGGGCGATCGTGTCGCGGAAGTTGGCGTTGCCGGCATCGATCATGATGTCGCCCTTGGAAAGATGCGGGCGCAGTGCTTCCATCTGCTGATCGACGGCCTCACCGGCCTTGATCATGATGATAATCGGACGCGGCGGGCGGATCGCTTCGACGAACTCCTCGATCGTCTTGCAGGGAATGATCTGCTTCTTCAGATCGCCGGCGCTTTCGTAGAATTCGTCCGTTTTCTCAGGTGTACGGTTAAAGACAGCAATCTTGTTGCCCTTCTCCGCAATGTTGAGCGCCAGGTTGGAACCCATGACCGCAAGGCCGATCAGCCCGATTTCTGCCTTTTCCACGATACACCTCCGATGTGTCATTTTTGGACCGGTGTTGTGGCACTCTCTGGCTCAAACGGCAAGTTCGATTCGGCTTCGAATCGGCCTCGTATTGCCGGCATTGCAAAGTAAGCCATATTCCCACTTGATCTTACAGGATGAGGACCAATGAGCCGCGCAGCAACACAGGAGGAGGCCGTTCTGGCCGCTCGCGCAGGCCGATACACGGAGTATGCGCCCTCGCCTGTGCTTGGCGCTCATTTTCATTGTCTTTGGTCACACGAGATCCGCAGCGGAGCCGATAGGATAGCGATCGTGCCGGACGGTTATTGCGACATCGTCTGGATGGGTGGCACGCTGATGGTGGCCGGACCGGACCGCAGCAGTGCCTTTCCGTCGCTTGCCGGTGGCGAGAGGATAGTGGGTGCGCGCTTCGCTCCGGGCGCCGCAGCCGGGTGGCTCAAGGTGCAGCTCTGCGACATCGTCGGACAGTCCATTCCTCTGGAGGACTTCTGGGGCGCGGCGGCCTTGAGATTGAATGAATTGCTGGGCGTCGGTGTCGGATCGAACGAACGGTTGCTGCAGTTAAAAGCCGCACTTGAGCAGGAGGCCGCCAGACGCATCGCGCCGGCCGGTGACATGGCCTCGGTGTTTGCGCGCGCAAGCGGTATTTCGCAGTCCGGCGACGTGGCCGACGCGATGCTCGAGGACCTGTCCATCGGGGCGCGCCAGCTTCGCCGGCGTTGCCACACCCATTTCGGCTACGGACCGAAGACCCTTGCGCGAATTCGCCGGTTTCAGCGCATGCTCGGCCTCTGCCGGAGCAGCAAGAGCCTTCCGCTCGCGGAGTTGGCGGTGGCAGCCGGTTATGCCGACCAGGCGCATATGACCCGAGATGCGCGCGAAATTTCTACGCTGACGCCCATGCAGCTTCAGCAGCAGATAACCGGTTGAACGTCCGTTTTCTTCAATATGAAACTGGCCGTTCTGCTATCTCCATTGAGAGCAACACAGGAAAATGCCATGTCTACGATGCCCGCAAGGATCGTCCACAGCTCCATCGACAGGAACTGGCGCGACGTCTATGCCTTTGCCGCCGCCCCGGAGAACATGCCGCTTTGGGCCTCTGGACTGGCCTCCGGGCTGGAACGCAACGGCGACGACTGGATTGCCACTGGTCCGCTCGGCACGGTCAAGGTCAGTTTCGTCCCGAACAACGAGTTCGGCGTCATCGACCACACAGTGACGATCGAGAGCGGGTTACGGGTCTACAACGCACTGCGGATCGTGCCGAACGGCGATGGCTGCGAGGTCATGTTCACGTTGTTGCGCATCCCGGGCATGACGGACGAGCAGTTCGAGGCCGATGCCACCCACGTCGCGAAAGATCTCACGGCACTCAAGGCGTTGATGGAAGCATAGGAGGCGATCATGGCTGCAACAGGGGACAACCGACGCATCGACTACGTCGAATTTAACGTCAGCAATATAGAGGCCTGCAAGGCGTTCTACGGCAAGGCTTTCGGCTGGACCTTTACCGACTATGGTCCCGAATACTGCGAATTTGATGACGGACGGCTGAAAGGCGGGTTTACGACGCTAGGCAATCCCCGGCCCGGCGGGCCTCTCGTCATTCTCTACGCGGATGATCTTGAGGCCGCCCTTTCAAGCGTGGAAGCTGCCGGCGGAACCATCGTAAAACCCATCACCGGCTTCCCCGGTGGACGCAGGTTTCACTTCAGTGATCCGGACGGATATGAACTTGCCGTGTGGACGAAGGCCTGATTACGCGACGACGGTCGGCGCCTTCGCTCCCGCGTGCTGCAAGATGATCAAGGCCCCGATCACACTTCCAGACGAATCTCGCAATGGCGACATGCGGCAGTGGACGATCTTCACCGCGTCGCTGTCGTGGCGCTCGTAGGCGTAGTCGCTGCCACGCCCCGCAAAACAAGCGTCGAGCTTTGCCTTCGCGCCTTCGTGAAAGCGCTTCTCGCCAATAAACTCCATCACGTGACGACCAATCATATCGATTGGCTTCCGGCCAAGATATGCCGAGTTGACGGTGTTCGAATAAAGATAGCGATAGTCCCTCGTCAGCACCGCGACACGGTCGGGCATCGCATCGAGGATTGCAGCATTCAGAAAGTGGCCATTGTCGACGCTCGGCGCGAACGCAAAAGGATCGGTAACAGGCTGTCGCTCAACCGGCGGCATCCGCCAACGGGGTGCAGATCCCCCGAAGTACCTTTCCATAAGCGCCGAAAGCAGCGCGACATAACCGCGAACGGTCTCACTGTCGTCCGCATATTGGTCGATAAGGCAACTGATGAATTCCAGCTGCATATGAACTTCAAGAATGCTCGTAGCGGCATGCCCGAGAATTGCGTCGACGAGCGGTTCGACCGAGCGATCCAGCATGTTCACGCGCGCGTCGTCACCGACGGCGATCGCCGCATCAATCTGCGCACAACACAATGAGAACGCTCGAAAAAGACCCAGCAAGACGCCTCCAATGCATTCCGTGAACGAATGCGACCGAGATCGACCGAGCTATGCGTCACGCAAGTTGAAGCCAACAGCGCTTAGCCACTCGCCTTGATGGCAATCGCTAACATGACGTAGGTTCATATTCAATGAACGCGGGCGCAGGTTTTTCAATGATGAGATATAGGGATCGACGCAGGCTTACTTGAACACGTCGTGTTTTATCTTCCACCGGTCGTGATACCAGAGCCACTGCTCGGGATACTCCCGCACCCAGCTCTCCACCTTGTCGTTCAAGAGCTGCGCCGTCGCGACCATATCGAGATTGCCGTTGCTATCCCGGGGCATCGCGAGCTTCGGCTCGATTTCCAGCCGATAGCGATTTCCCGGAAGCCGGATGCAGCGTGCAGGATAGACCTCGCAGTTGAATTGACGGACGAGCTTTCCGAGCAGCGGATTGGTCTGGGCGTCGAGCCCGAAGAACTTTGTCTTCAGTCCCTTGCGGAATTTCTGGTCCACAAGGACACCAACGCCCTGCCCCGCCTCCAGCTGCCGCGCCAACGCGAAAGACGAGCCAGCATGAGACGGCACGAGCTTGCCCATTCGTGCGCTGCGAAAATCGAAAACTCTCTTCGCGACATAGGGGTTGTTCGGGGGGCGAAACAGCACCGACACATGAAGGCCAAATGCCGCGCCGGCTACCGGCAGCAGCTCGAAATTGCCCGTGTGCGCAGTGAAAACGATGAATGGGCGCGGATTTTCCAGCAGATCGATGAAGATCGGTATCCCCGACACCTCGACCCGGCCCGGCTCCTTGCTCAAATAGTCGAAATCGAACAGCCGGTCGAGAAACACATACTCGGCGGCAAGACGCCCCATATTCCCCCAGCTCGCCAGCGCGATTTCCTGGATCTCCGCTTCGCTCTTCTCAGGAAACGCGTTGCGCAGATTGGTCAGCATCAGCTGGTGGCGCTTCACGCGCGGGCCGAGTTTTCGCGTCAGCCAGTCGGCAAAGTTGATCGCACCGTCAGCCGGAAACAGCTTCAGGAAGTTCAGAAAACCGAACATCGCCTGGGCGATCAACCACTGGCGAAAGTGGATGAGGGCCAGCACGACCTTAGTGATGAAGAGCTTCAAGGGCTCAATCCATCTTGAGGATGATCTTGCCGAAGATCTGGCGCGACTCCATGCGCTCCAGTGCGCGGTCGATGTCGTCGAAGCCGACTTCGGTGTCGATGACAGGATGGACCAGTCCGCGCCCCATCTTCTGCATGGCATTCGCCATGTTCTCCATGCGGCAGCCGAACGAGCCGAGCAGCTTCAGCTGTTGCTGGAAGAGCATCATAAGGTTCATGTCGGTGGAGACACCCGAGGTAGAACCGCAGGTGACAAGACGCCCGCCGCGCTTCATCGAGAGCATGGAGCCCGCCCACGTATCCTTGCCGACGTGCTCGAAGACGACGTCGACGCCCTTCTTCTTGGTGAGCTTGCGCACGACGCCTTCAAAGCGGTCGGTGCGGTAGTTGATGACATGATCGGCGCCGAGTGCCTTGGCCTTCTCGATCTTGTCGTCGGAGCCCACAGTCGTGATGACGGTGCAGCCGATCTTTTTCGCCAGCTGGATCGCCGCCGTGCCGATGCCGGAGCCGCCGGCGTGCACGAGGATGGTTTCGCCCGGTTCCAGCTTGGCGTTGTCGAACAGCATGTGCTCGACCGTTCCAAAGGTCACTGGAGCAAGCGCCGCGCCGATGGCATCAACCCCGGGAGGGGCCGGAACGAGGAGGCGCGTAGGCAGGTTCACCTTTTCCTGCGCAAAACCGTCCAGATGGAAACCATGAACGCCGGAAACATGCTCACAGAGATTGTCGCGGCCCTCACTGCACGGACGGCAGAGGCCGCAGGTACGTGCACCATAGATCGACACCAGTTGGCCCGGCAGGACATTGGCAACGCCCGGCCCGATCGCTTCGACAACGCCCGCAGCTTCCGCGCCGATCACCAGCGGCATCTTGCGCTTCGCAAACGCCATGCCGCGCCAGCCCCAGACGTCGATGTGATTGAGAGCCACTGCCTTGACGCGCAGCGTAACCTCACCCGGGCCGGGAGCGGCCGGTTCTGGAAGGTCGGTGATCTCAAGCTTGCGATCGTCAATCAGTTGCAAGGCGCGCATGGCAAAGTCCTTCGCCGCGAGGGCGTTCTATCTCGATGTTTTGTCGGGAACCGATTAAGCCGGTTCGAGCGCCATGACAAGGCTGGCATTCTGCCCGCCGAAGCCGAAGGAGTTGGAAAGCACGGCGTTGACCTGGCTTTCCCGCTTCTTGTTTGGCACCACGTCGATAACGATCGATGGATCGGGGTTGGTGTAGTTGATCGTCGGCGGCAGCGTGCCCGTCAGCATCGTCTGCAGCGAGAACACCGCCTCCACCGCGCCCGCAGCCGTCAGCGTGTGACCGATCATCGACTTATTCGACGACAACGGGATGGACGCCATCCGCTCGCCGAACACGGCCAGCATGGAAGCATATTCCATCTTGTCGTTCTCTGGCGTCGAGGTGCCGTGGGCATTGATGTAGCCGACATCGCCCTCGCCCATGCCAGCATCCGCCAGCGCTGCGCGGATCGTCGCAATCGCCGGGCCGCCGTCGGGAGACGAACGGGTACGATGGAAGGAGTCGGCCTTTTCGCCAGCGCCCTTCATGATGCCGAGGATCTTCGCGCCGCGCGCGACAGCTGCCTCGAGCGACTCCAACACCAGTGTGGCGGCACCTTCGGCAATGACGAAACCGTCACGATCCTTGCTGAACGGCTTGGAGGCCTTGGTCGGCGGATCGTTTTGCGTCGAGAGAGCCGAAAGCAGCGAGAAGCGGATGAGTGCCTCCGCGCTGACAGAGCCGTCGGTCGCTACCGCAAGCGCTCGCGAGCTACGACCCTGGCGGATCGCCTCGATGCCGAGCTGGATTGCAGTCGCGCCTGATGCACAGGCGGTCGACAATGTCACCGGCAGACCGCGTGTGCCGAAACGATCGGCAAGGCGCTCGGAAATTGCGCCGAACAGCGACGCCTCATGGAAAGCGCCGTCCGGGCGCTGGCGCATAGCAGCCAGGAACCGGTCATAGGCATCCCCGGCATGATCGGCCGGCGGCGAACGGTCGGCGAGATCGAAACGCGCGCTCCACTCCGGCTCGATCGGCGGCGCAGCAAGGAACAACGGACCATCAAAATCGCCGCTGATACCAGCATCGGCGAGCGCTTCGATCGTGGTTTCACGGGCAAACGCGTAAGAGCGTTCGACTGCGTTCGCGACCGGAATGTCGATGAAATCGACGGTTCCGGCGATGCGGGTCGAAAGTCCCTCGGTCGGAAAACGATTGATCGCATGAATGCCAGAGTTACCGGCGGTCAGTGCTGACCAGTTATCTTTCAGGCCCTGCCCCAGCGAGGTGATGATACCGACACCCGTCACTGCGACGATCGGGCGGCCGAGGTGATCCTTGTAAGCCGAATCTTTCATTTGCACACTCCTCACGCTTCCGCGGAAAGAACCGCGACGCCTTCGCCGCGCTGATGACCGACTGTAGTAACGACGGCCGCCTTGGTCGCGGCCGCCATCGGCTTTTCATGGGCCTGATCGAAGACCGGAATCTTCGCCTTACTGTCGACGGCCAACGCCCCCAGCGCCAGGCCGAGCGTAAAATGCGCCTCAAGTCCATGGCCGGTGACACCGCCGAAGCCGCGAACAGCGGCGCCAGGCAGATGACGCTCGAGCACGGCCTTCTCACGGCCGGCGAGGTCAGGAATGCCCGTAGAGCCGGAGAAGATTGCGGTGCTCTCCGGCGGAAGGTCGGACGCGGTTTCCAGCAATCGCTCAAGGCGCTTCTCGAGGTTGCCCGAGTTGCGATTGCCGCGATCGCCTTCAATGGACGAGATCGACGCATAGATGTGCGCGCCACGTGCGTCCGCATGCGCGCGCGACTCCAGGACGAGGAACGCGCCGAGCGATCCAGAAATGACGCCGCCGTGATCTCGGGACCAAAGCGGCTGCCATTCGTTGCGGCAGTAGACATTGATCGCCTCGAACAGGAGGACCATGTCCAGACGTTCCGCCGAATAAGCCCCGCCGACCAGTGCGTGCGTCGATTCGCCCGACTTGATGCGATGGAAGGCCGTCTCGACAGCGGAGATGCCAGCGGACTCTTCGCCCATGAAGGTCCGCGAAGAACCGGTAACCTTGTGGACGATGGAAATGTTGCCGGCGAGCAGGTTGGACAGCTGCGCCAGGAATAGCGTCGGGCGCAGTTCCGTCGTCAGCTTTTCGTTCAGGAGAACCTCACGGTCGTTGCGCTTCAGGCCTTCGTCGACGATCAGCGTATCGACATTGATGTCGCGCTCGCCGCCGCCAGCAGCGACGATCATGTCCATGGTGCCGCAGGCTTCCGCGTCTTCCTTGAAGCCGGCGTCATCGAGAGCGAGACCAGCGGCGAAAACACCGATACGCTGCCAGTTTTCCATCTGCCGCTGGTCGCCGCGCTTGGCGATCTGCTGCGACCAGTCGATCTCCGGAAGCGGGTGGACCGGATAGGGCTTGAATTTCTCAAGCTCGACGATTGTCTGCGGCGCGCCTTCAGCAGTGAGCAGCGCGATATGCGGCTCCTTGCCGACGCCCTGGCACGTTACAATGCCGACGCCCGTGATCACGACATCATTCTGAGCCTTGCTCATTCATTTACTCCCTGCGAAGCAATCGCATCCATGAGGCCAACTTCAGCGGCACGCTTCTTGACGATATCTCCAAGCGGAACCTCGCTGAAAGGCATGGTCCGCAGCTTGAGCTGCGCGTCGCAGACCTTCTTACCGCCGCTCGTGATCTTTGCCTTGGTTACCGCAAATCCGGAGCCGTCGTGTTCCAGAAACGCCTCGATGTCCAACACCGCCTCGGGTTCCACGAAGGTACGCATCTTGGCCCCGTCGACGGACATCAGGAACGGCATTGCGGCAAAATCGGTGGCCGCCAGCACGAGCATGCCGGATGCCTGCGCCATCGTTTCGATCAGCAGCACACCGGGAACCAGGGGCATACCGGGAAAATGACCTTCAAAGACCGGGCTTTTCGCAGGCACGACAGAGCGCGCCTTGAGCGTCCCTTTCTGAAGGTTGACCGCCTCGATGCGGTCAATCATCTGGAAGTACTCCAGTAGCATCGAATCCTCCGGCCACAAGGATACCTGCCCTGCGGCTAGGCCTACTTAGGAACGAAACCGCCCGGCCGCCATGGTTAACAGCGGCAGGGCGGAGAAAAAGATGACGGCGCCAATCAGGCCTTGGCGGCGCGCAGCTCGTCGATCTTGGCACAGAGGTTCTTCAGCACGAAATATTCTTCCGTGGAAACCTTGCCCTCGTTGACTTCCTGCGTCCACTTCTCGAGCGGGATCTTGATGCCGAATTCCTTGTCGATCGCGAAGACGATATCGAGGAAGTCGAGGCTGTCGATACCGAGGTCGTCGATCGTATGGCTTTCCGGCTTGATCGTATCGCGATCGATCTCGCTGGTTTCTGCAATGATGTCGGCAACTTTATCGAATGTGGCGGTCACGCACTTACCTCTTGAAATGACGAGTTAACCCTCCTCATAGGCAAATCCATTTCAAAAAGCCAATGCTTTCCTCCCTCCCGGCACGCAATTTGCACGACCAGTGTTGCTTAAACAGCAAAGCACACGGGCGGCTTGCCGCACAGCGTGCTGGGTGAACTCACCCCTTCGCGATCAGAGCAGTACCAGGAAAAGAACCAGGGCGGTCCCCGCAAGGATCGAACAGCTGGCATAAAAGACCGAGACGCCATCCTCGATGTCGGCGACCGTTGCCGTTTCACGTCCGCTGCCGTTGATCATCGGCTCCATGACGACAACCCCGGAATAAACGCGTGGGCCAGCAAGTTGCACATTCAGCGCCCCCGCCATCGCCGCCTCCGGCCGGCCGGAATTGGGAGAGCGATGCAGGCCGCCGTCGCGGGCGGCAATACGCAGCGCTTCCCGGCAGGCGGCGCTCCCTCGCCGCAGCCAGGCCCCGGCCGCAATCAGGAAAATCGAAAGGCGCGCAGCCGGCCAGTTGGCAAAGTCGTCCAACCGAGCAGCCGCCCAGCCGAAATCGGCATACCTGTCGGACTTGTGTCCGATCATCGAGTCCGCCGTGTTCAGCATCTTGTAGGCGAATAGGCCGGGCAAGCCAAAAACGGCGTACCACAGCGCTGGAGCAACCACGCCATCCGAGAAATTCTCGGCCAGGCTCTCGATTGCCGCACGGCAGACGGCGGGCTCGTCCAGTGTTTCCGGATCACGCCCGACAATCCGCGAAACAGCCAGCCGGCCGCCACTGATGCCTTCGGTTTTCAATCCGGCGGCAACGGCCTCCACATGATCGGCAAGGCTCTTCTGCGCCATGAAGACGGCAACGCAAACAACTTCAAGGAGGATCCCGATCAGGCCGAACAACGAGAAGAAACGATGCAAGACGAAACCCGCAGCGGCACTGAGGATCAAAAGACCGGCGATCGACCAGACGCCGTTGCGGCGCCGCACGCGCTTGTGAAGTTCCGTGCGATTGAACATCCGGTCGACTCGAGAGATCGCGTTTCCGAAGAGCGCAACGGGGTGCGGCATGCGCATCCACAACGCATCTGGGTCCCCGACAATCCTGTCGAGCAGAAGCGCGAGAACCAGCACGAGAAGATTATGGTCAAATGTCATGATCTATAACTCTGCAATGCATCAGATAGCCGTTGGTCGCCGGCCGCATCGGCGGCGAGACCGAAACGCAGCCAACGCGGCTGATAATCGAATTTGCGAACCAGAATGCGATGCTGGCATAGATGCCGGTGCAGCTCGGCGGCTTGCTCGTGATCGACGAGTGCAAAGAGGTGCGTTCCTCCGACAATGCTTAGACTGCCTTGCTCGAGAATCGTGCGTAGCGCATCGGCCCTCTCGGAGATCCGCAGCTGTATCGGGGCCAGATCCGATGCAAGGAGATCGGTTGCGATCGAAAGCGCGGGACCGGACACCGACCACGGCCCAAGCAGGTCTTCGAGTTGCGCCAGGATTTGCGGAGCGGCGACGGCAAATCCCAGGCGCAACCCTGCCAGCCCGAAGAACTTGCCAAAGGAACGAGAGACGAGAACATTCGGCAGCCGCGAGGCAAACGGCGCCAGGCTCATCTCGGGGCATGTATCGCCGAAGGCTTCATCCACAACGACGAAACCTCCTCTGGTCCTCATCTCTTCACTGAATACTACGACCTTCTCCGGAGCGTAGACGCGACCATCGGGGTTGTTCGGATTGACGATGACGACAATTGCGTGACCGGCTTTGACGTCATCCAGACCGGAGACCAGATCCACGGAATGGCCCGCCATCCGGAAGGCGCGCTCATATTCGCCGTAGGTCGGAGCCAGAATGGCAACCCGTCCGGCAACATCAAAGAGCCGCGGCAATAGCTGGATAACCGATTGCGTACCGGGAACAGGCAGCGGGAGGATGTCGCAGCTGCGATAATAGTCTCGCGCCGCCGCACGCGCGCGATCGATGAGATGCTTGTCGGGCAGGCGATGCCAGGCGCGCATTGGGATAGCCGGCAGTGATACCGGGCACGGGTTGATACCCGTCGAAAGGTCAAGCCACTGCTCTACCTCGCCGCCGTACATTGCGGCGGCAGCCGTGATGCCACCTCCATGAACAATCGGGGCGTTCATCTTGCCCCCTCGGCAAGGTCGATCAGATGCATGTAGGACCCTGCGATCTGCCCGCGCTGGAGCCCGGCTTGTCCAAGGTCATTGCCCAACGCGTCCGTCACCTGGAAGAGACGATCGGCTTCACCCTCGGAAACCACGGCCGAATAATGAAACTCATGCGCGGTCATAGGCAGCTCAAAATAGGCGCCGTTCAATGGCTTCACGCGGCGATAACCCAGGTGGCGTTTGCGCTCCTCGTAGCTGGTCACCACAGGCAAGAGGCCGAGCATCTCATGACGGACGCTGGCCCCGTCGACCAGCCCTTCGCCGAGAACCATGTATCCGCCGCACTCCCCGTAGATGCGCACGCCCCTGTTGGCGGCGTCGAGCACTTTGGCCCGGAAATTGGCGGCCGCCGCAATACGTCCGGGGTGGAGCTCCGGATAGCCGCCCGGAAGATAGATCGCATCTGCCGCCGGATCCGGCGCCTCGTCCGCAAGCGGCGAGAAGAACGAGATTTCTGCACCGCGCCGACGCCAACCAAGCAGCATGTGCTCGTAGGAGAAGGCAAAGGCGATGTCGCGCGCCACTGCTATCCTGCTGCCGAGCGGCGGCAACCGAGCAATGTTGGCAGTGGACGGGCGATTGAGCCCCTGGCGCGCAATGCGCAGCAGGAACTCGAAATTGCATTCGTCGGACACCGCATCGGCAGCATGCTCGATGAAGCTTTCAAGCATATCATGCTCTCCCGCCTGGACGAGGCCGAGATGCCTCTCGGGAAGAGCGATGTCATTGTCACGGCGGACGACGGCAACAATCGGCATGCGGATCTCATCGAGCGCCTTGCGCAGCATCATCTCGTGGCGTTCGCCGCCAACCTTATTGAGAATGACGCCGGCGATGCGAACATCCGCGCGAAAGCCCGCAAATCCCGTTACCAGTGCAGCCACCGACTGCGACATGTGCGACGCATCGACGACAAGCACGACGGAAAGACCAAGCATGGCAGCAAGGTCGGCCGCAGTGCCCTTCCCGTCGGTCGCGCCGTCGAAAAGCCCCATCATCGCTTCGATAACGAGGACGCGGTCGCCAGAGCGATGCAGGGTCGCATTGGCGGCGATCAATTCCGCGCGCATCGCCCATGGATCGAAGTTGAGGCAGGCAACGCCGCTGGCCGCCGCATGAAAGGCCGGATCGATATAGTCGGGCCCCGCCTTGCCGGGCGCTACCGCAATGCCGCGCTTACGAAGCGCACGCAGCAGGCCCAGAGTCACCGTAGTCTTCCCCGATCCGGAGGACGGGGCCGCAATCAACAAACCGCTCATGCCGTCTCCCTGCTGTTCGAGTCCTGGAATGGATCGGGGCGCAGCCTGCGTCCTGCAAGCGCCCCCAGCCAATCGAGCGACGGCCTCAGCCGGACAACCTCCCCGACCACCACGATCGCCGGCGGTTCGAGGCCGGAGGCTGCAACAGCGGCCGGCGCCTCATCGAGCGTGGTTTCTAGCACCTGTTGGAGGCCGGTCGATGCGTTGCAGACGAAGGCAACCGGTTCCGATGGCGATCGCCCAGCGGCGACGAGCTTCTTGCTGATCTGATCGATATGCTTCATCGCCATATACATGACGATAACAGGCGAGCCCTTGCCGATGGCTTCCCAATTGATCGCATCCGGCACGATGCCCGAGGAATCGTGTCCCGTCAGGAACGTCACCGCATGGTTGACATCCCTGTGCGTGACGGGAATGCCAGCATAGGCCAGCCCGCCGATACCCGCGGTAATGCCCGGTACGATACGGAACGGGACATTGTGCTCGACTAGCGTCAACGCCTCCTCGCCACCGCGCCCGAAGACGAAGGGATCGCCGCCCTTGAGGCGCAGGACGCGCTTGCCTGCGTGGGCGAGTTCGACCAGCCGCAGCGAAATGTCGCGCTGCTTGGCGGACGGCTTGCCGCCACGCTTTCCAGCATATTCCAACAAGGCGTCGGGTCGTGCAAGCTTCAGGCAATCGACGTTCACGAGCGCATCGTGAACCACGACATCCGCCTCCGCCAATCCCTTGACGGCAAGAAGCGTCAGCAATCCGGGCTCGCCTGGGCCCGCACCAACAAGCCAAACGCTGCCCGGCTCAAGAGCCGGCAGATGTGAAAACGCAGCTTCGATCATTGGCATGATCTATGCCCCGTCGCAGGCAAGGTCAACGCCGCTGATCGCGCTCGAGACAGATGTGAAAGGCACACGTCCTCCAACCATTCCGTCTCCTCTTGCGGCAAGCAAGGTTTCACGCCCAGCCGACGCGCGACCGGGCGAAGTTCTCACCCACGCAGAAGCGTGTCGCGTATGAGACTGATCACCTTTTCGGACTCGATGCCGGTGCAGACGACCTGGCTCGGCAGGCCGTCCCAATCGCCCGGCGGGAAGCGGCGGCCGTCCGGTTTCACGATTGTCTGCCCATCGGCAATGCCGCCGCAGACGACGCGCACCGGGCCGCTGATGGTCGAGAACCGCTCGGGTGCGATTGCGTAGACGCAGGCACAGCTGTCGTGAACCATCATGCCGTCTTCGACTGCGTGCTTGTAGAAGTCGATGTAGTCCTGTGAAAGATCGTTCAACAGCTTTACGGCGCTGTCGCCCTTGGCCGCGACGTCGGCAAGATAGCCGCGGCTCATCGTCGTGATCGCGGTCACGTCGAGGCCAATGACGGCAACCTTCCAGGGCGCGGTCAGGACGATGTCGGCCGCTTCCGGATCCCCATGGATGTTGGCTTCCGCGACCGGCGACACGTTGCCCGGAACGTAGAAGTTGCCGCCCATGATGACGACGTCCTTCACGAGGCCCGCAATCTCCGGATCTTCCTTGAGCGCCATCGCCAGGTTGGTCATGCGACCGACGGCAACCAGTCTGACCTCGCCCGGGTGGGCGCGGACGGTATCGATGATGAAGCGGTGAGCGGGACGCGGATCGAGCGGCAGATCGATCGTTTCGGGCACTTCGATGTTGCCGAGGCCGTTCTCGCCGTGCACGAAGGTCGGCCATGCCCCCTCTGTGCGCGCTGGATCGATCGTCACGCTGGCGCCCTTGGCGACCGGAGCGGGAATGTTCCACTCACGCTTCAGGAACAGCGCGTTGCGCGTCGTCGTCTCCACCGACGCGTTGCCGAACACGGTCGTGATTCCAAGCAGATCGATCTCGGGATGGCGGTGCAGAAAAAGCAGAGCCATTGCATCATCGACGCCCGGATCCGTGTCATAAATGACCTTGTGCATGAGTGTGCCTCTTTTCGTTATTGTCGCAGGGCAGCCGGACGGCGCCGCGAAGTCGGCGGCCACCATAGCGTCCGCTATTCTTTCTGCAACAGGGCGCACGCGATCGCAGCGGTGGCGCGTCGTGACTTGGTCTTCGGAACGACGAGTTCCGCATGCGGCCCAATCGCCGCCAACGCAGCCGATTCGGCAACCCCGTGACACCCCACTCGGGCGAAGACGACTGCCGAAGGATTTTTCAGCCGCGGCGTTTCTTCCTCGAGCCGCGCCGGAGCGAAGAGCAAGAACGGCACGCCAAGGCGGCGCGCTGCTGCAAGGATCGCGGGCTCATTGCATCGCGTATCGATCGACGCAACGGCCGCCAGCTCACCGGGGTCGATACCCGCCGCCGTCAACGCCGCGCTGGCAAGCTCGCTCACCTCGTTTTCAGGCGTTCCGCGCTCGCAGCCGAGACCGAGCACGTACCGGCGCGTCCCATCGAATACAATTTCGGTCACATGCGACAATGAAACCCGCCCCTGTGTTCCTCAAGCCATTGCAGCACGGGGCTGGAAATGCAACATGCGCCGCGTACCACATTCCAGAGTTCTCCCTCCTTGTCTGACCTTGCCCCTCATCTGCTATTCATGCTGGCTGCAGCTGGCTTTTTCGCCGGCTTCGTCGATTCCATCGCGGGCGGCGGTGGCCTGATCACGGTCCCGGCGATGCTGATTGCCGGTATTCCTCCGCTGCAAACGCTGGGCTCCAACAAGGTGCAATCCGTATTCGGGGCAGCTTCCGCCACGATCGCCTATGCCCGAAAGGGACACGTGCATCTGCGCACGCAATTGCCGATGGCCTTGATGGCAGTCCTCGGCGGGTCTCTCGGCGCCGCCTTGGCAACGGTCGTTCCGGGCGAAGTGCTGCGCGCGGTCATGCCGATCCTGCTTGTGGCAATCGCTCTCTATTTTGCCTTGAAGCCGAACCTGAATGACGTCGACAAGCATCGCCGCATGACGCCCTTCGTCTTCGGCCTGACGCTGGTTCCGGCAATCGGATTCTACGATGGCGTCTTTGGTCCTGGTGCCGGCTCCTTCTTCATGCTGTCCTTCGTATCCCTTGCCGGCTTCGGCATGTTGAAGGCAACGGCGCACACCAAGCTTCTGAACCTCGGCTCGAATATCGGCGCGCTCATCGTCTTCATTTCCTTCGGTGCGATCCTTTGGAAGATCGGCTTGATGATGGGCGTCTGCCAATTTCTGGGGGCGCAGCTCGGCTCCCGGCTTGCGATGCGCACCGGCGCCCGCCTGATCAAGCCGCTGCTCGTCATCGTCTGCGTCGCCTTCACGATCAAGCTTCTGGCCGATCCGGCCAATCCCATCCGTATCTGGCTCGAAATCTGACGCCGCGTCCGATTACCTTCGGCGTAATTGATGAGGCGCCGGCGCTTCTCCATGATCGCGATGTCTGGACGAACCAGGCGCCAACAGGAGATGATCTGATGACCGATGCGAACACCGAAGCCCAGCGCTACATCGCGATCTGGAACGAGACGGATGCGGCCCGCCGCACCGCCTTGATCGCGGAAAGCTGGCATGAAGCGGCAACTTATATCGATCCCTTGATGCGCGGCGAAGGCCATGAGCAGATCAACGCACTTGTTGAAGCCGTGCATGCGCGCTTCCCGGGTTTCCGGTTCGAACTCGTCGGCACCGCCGATGGCTACGGCGACAACCTGCGCTTCTCGTGGGGTCTCGGACCGACGGGCGGGGAACACCTCATCAAGGGCACCGATTTCGCGGTGCTCGAAGGTGGACGACTGAAATCCGTGCACGGCTTCATCGACCAACTCCCGGAAGCCGCATGATGATGACGCCCGCCCGCTCCCTTGGGGACTATCTGCGCGACTGGCGGCAGAAGCGCCGAATGAGCCAGCTCGCCCTTGCCTTGGAGGCCGAAATCTCGCAGAGACATCTGAGTTTCATCGAGAGCGGGCGGTCGATCCCAAGCCGCGACATGCTGCTGCATCTGGTCGAACGGCTCGGCGTGCCGCTCAGGGATCGCAATCCGCTGCTGCTGGCCGCAGGTTTTGCGCCGCTGTTTTCCGAGCGTTCGCTCGACGATCCGACCCTTCGACCGGCGCGGCAGGCAGTCGACATGATCCTCAAGGGACACGAGCCCTACCCCGCCCTTGCGATCGACCGGCACTGGACATTGATTGCCGCCAATGACGCGATCGCCCCGCTTCTTGAGGGCGTCAGGGATCGCGCTTTGCGGGAAGGGCCAATCAACGTTCTCCGCCTCAGCCTGCATCCCGATGGGTTGGCGCCGAAGATTGTCAATCTGCCGGAATGGCGCGCACATCTCCTCGAGCGGCTGCACCAACAGATTTCGGCCACGGGAGATCCGATTCTCGGCGAACTGCTGAAGGAATTGTCCGCCTACCCGCTAAGCGGTGGCCGGCCGGAGACGAGCAGGAAAGCCGACTATGCCGGCATCGCCGTGCCGCTCGAACTGGAAACGGAAGCAGGCCTGCTCTCTTTCCTTTCGACAACCACTGTTTTCGGCACGCCCGTGGACGTCACCCTTTCCGAACTTGCGATCGAATCCTTTTTCCCCGCGAACGAGGAAACGGCAAGACTTCTCGCAACAACGGCACAGGCGAGCGGCTAGAACAAGGCGAGCAAGAGCGCCCCGCCGGCAATCAGGCTTACGCCGAGCCAGTTCATGAGATTGAGCTTTTCACCGAGAAAGACGACGCCGAAAACCGCGACAAGAACGATGGAAAGCTTGTCGATCGGCGCGACGCGTGCGGCATCGCCGATCTTCAGTGCGCGGAAATAGGCAAGCCACGAGGCGCCCGTCGCGGCGCCTGAAAGGCAAAGGAAAAGCCAGGTCTTGCCTGAAATGCTGGAGAAGGGCTGCCATTGCCCGGTTGCCACAACAATGGCGCTGATGATGAAGATGATAACGACAGTGCGGATCAGCGTGGCGAGATCGGAATTGATGCCGACGACGCCGATCTTTGCAAAGATCGCCGTCAACGCAGCAAACGCCGCCGAAAGCACCGCCCAGAAAATCCAACTCTGTGTCATCAGAACTCCACGCCGGGCTGTCCCTTGATGCCGGAACGGAACGGATGCTTGATCAGCTCCATCTCGGTGACGAGATCGGCGATCTCGATCAGCTCATCCTTGGCGTTGCGCCCGGTCAGGACGACGTGGGTCATATACGGCTTCTCGTTCTTCAGGAACTCGACCACTTCGTTGATATCGAGGTAGTCGTAGCGCAACGCTATATTGATCTCGTCGAGGAGCACCATCGAATTCCGTTCGTCGCGGATCAGTTCTTTCGCCTTCTCCCAGGCTGTACCAGCCGCAGCCACATCGCGAGCGCGATCCTGCGTCTCCCAGGTGAAGCCCTCGCCCATGGTGTGGAACTGGCAGATGTCGGAGAAGTGCTTTTCGATCAGGTCGCGCTCGCCGGTCCACATCGCGCCCTTGATGAACTGAACGACGGCAGACGGCTTTCTGTGCGCGATATGCCGGAAAATCATCCCGAACGCGGAGGACGACTTGCCCTTGCCCTTGCCGGTATGGACGATGATGAGGCCCTTTTCGTCCGTCTTCGTCGCCATGATCTTGTCGCGGGCGGCCTTCTTCTTCGCCATCTTCTCGGCGTGGCGCGCGTCGTCGTGGCCAGCGGTTTCGGTATTTTCGGCGGTCATCTCAATTCTCCCCGGATGCAAGCTTGAATGTGTCTGAAAGGTCGAAGCGCGCGGAATTGCTGCGCGGCGTCCAGAGATGGCGATCGATGGCCTCGAGCAGCCGCTCCTTGATATCCTCGAAGGCGGCTGGGTTCTTCTCGATCATGAAATCGCGCACCTTCGGATCAACCACGAAGGCCTGGTAGACGGCTTCGAAATGATGATTGCCCACAGCGCCCGTCGTTGCCGCAAAGGCAAAGAGGTAGTCGACGGTCGCGGCGATCTCGAAAGCGCCCTTGTAGCCATGGCGCATGACGCCGTCGATCCACTTCGGATTGACGACACGGCCGCGCACGACACGCCCGATCTCCTCTTCCAAAGACCGGATCACCGGCTTCTCGGGCCTGGAGTGATCGTTATGGTAGATCGCTGGCCGATCACCCGCGAGCATTTCGGCCGCAGCCGCCATACCGCCCTCGAACTGGTAATAATCGTCGCTATCAAGAAGGTCGTGCTCGCGATTGTCCTGGTTCTGCACGACCGCCTGGATCGAGCGGAGGCGCTCTTCGAAGACACCACGCTCTGCCCGGCCCTCTTCGCCGGCGCCATAAGCGTAGCTTCCCCACACGAGATAGGCTTCAGCGAGATCGGCCCGGCGTTCCCATCCCTTCTCGTCGATCAATGCCTGCAAGCCGGCACCGTAGGCGCCTGGCTTCGAGCCGAAAACGCGATAGCCGGCCCGACGGCTTGCTTGGGCCGGGTCCAGTCCGGCCGCTTCAAGCCGTGCAGCCTCGCCGCGCATGCGCTGCGCAATCGGGTTGTCGGTAGCATCTTCTTCCAGCGCCCCGACGGCACGGATTGCCTTGTCGAACAGTGCAATCTGTTCCGGAAAGGCATCCCGGAAGAAGCCTGAGATACGCAGCGTCACATCGACACGCGGATGCCGTAGCAATGCGGGCGGGATGATTTCATAGCCGGTGACGCGCCGCGAGGTCATGTCCCACACCGGCTTCACGCCGATTAAGGCCAGAGCCTGGGCGATGTCATCGCCGCCCGTGCGCATGTTCGAGGTGCCCCAGGCGGTCAGGCCGAAGGAGACCGGCCATTCGCCGTGATCCTGCACGTAACGGCGGATCACGAGTTCAGCGGACTTCTTCCCGAGCTCGTAGGCCGCCGGCGTCGGCACGGCACGGCTGTCGACCGAGTAGAAATTCCGCCCTGTCGGCAGCACATCGGGACGTCCTCGCGTGGGCGCACCTGACGGACCGGGCGGCACGAAACGCCCATCGAGCCCGCGGAGCAGACCTTCGATCTCCGCCGTCCCACAGGCGAGAATGGCTGGCCTGAGGCGCATCTCGATCTCCGCAAGAACGGCGCGCGTCGCTGCCCAGTTCTCCGGGCAGGTGAACTCAGCTGCCACCAACTTTGCGGCAAGAAGTTCGATCCGCTCGACTGTATCGCCGTTCGTTCGCCAGACAGCGTCCGTGATGCCCACGAGAAAATCCGGATGCGGTCCAGCCCAGGCCTCGGCCATATCGCAATCGAGCGGGTCGAACGCCAAGTCGAGATCCGCGGCAATCGCACGCTGAAGGCTACGGTCACCTCCCTGTCCGAGCCCGCGCGGAACCCGGGCCAGCGCGACCGTCAGATCCGTCAGCAACCGTCCCTGCGGCGAGACGCCGAAAACATGCAGGCCGTCGCGGATCTGCATCTCCTTGAGATCGCAGAGATAGGCGTCGAGCTTCTTCAAAGCCTCCGTCTCGCTCTCACCCTTGTCAATGCCGGCATCGCGATCGAGGCCGATGTCGGCCACGAGATCGAGGATCTGCTTGCTGAGAAGCCGGATGCGGCGCGGATCACCGCCCGACGCCTCGTAGTATTCGTCGACCAGCGCTTCCAGATCCTTGAGCGGCCCGTAGCTCTCGGCACGCGTCAGCGGCGGCGTCAGATGATCGATGATCACGGCGCCGGCGCGACGCTTGGCTTGCGTCCCCTCGCCGGGATCGTTGACGATGAAGGGATAAAGATGCGGCATGGGGCCGAGGACAGCTTCGGGGTAGCATTCCACTGACAAAGCCAGCGCCTTGCCCGGCAGCCATTCCAGATTGCCGTGCTTGCCCATGTGAATAACGGCGTGGGCACCGAATTCGTGGCGAAGGAAAGCGTAAAAGGCAAGATAGCCATGCGGTGGCACGAGATCCGGGGAATGGTAGCTTTCCTTTGGATCGACGTTGTAGCCGCGCGCCGGCTGGATGCCGACCAGCAGCTCACCAAGACGCATGAACGGCAGCGCAAAAGCGCCCTCCACGACATAGGGATCGGCCTCGGGTGCGCCCCAACGCCCACAGATTTCATCCTGAATCTTTTTGGGAAGACTTCCGAAGAAAGCCTTGTATCGACTCACTGAAAGCGATTCGCGAACAAGCTTCCCATCCTGTCCTGAACTTGTCGGCCCTTCCATCAGGCGTCGTATCAGCGCATCGCCATCATCGGGAATATCCGCGACTGGATAGCCGGCGCCACCCATTGCCTTCAGCACCTCAACGGTGCCGGCGGGCGTGTCCAACCCGACGCCGTTACCGAGTCTGCCATCGCGGTTCGGATAGTTCGCCATGACAAGAGCGATGTGTCTCTTGCCGACGGGTGTCGTCCGCAGATTGGCCCAGTTGGCTGCAAGCCGCGCTGTATAGCGCATCCGCTCGATATCCGGCTCGCTGCCGACAATATTGGCCTCGACGCGCGCGTCGTAGCGCGATGCCGACTTGAATGAAACCGCTCGGGCAAGCACCCGTCCGTCAACCTCCGGCAGCGCAACATTCATTCCAAGGTCGCGTACGGAGAGCCCCTGCGAGGAAGCGGCCCACGCTTGGCGCGACGACGCCGAAAAGATCGCCTGAAGCACCACCGCGTCGTTCGCCTCGAGCACGGTCTGCTCGCGATCCGCACCAGGCGCAGACACGGCAAAGCCTGTCGTATTGATCACCACCTCGGGCTTGATGGCGTTAAAAACACTTTCGAGAATGCCCTTCGAGACAGGATCCTTGAGGCTGTAAGCAAACACCGGCAGCGGCCGGATGCCTTCAGCCAGCAGCGTATCGATCAAGGCTTCGACAGGCTTGGTCTCTCCGCTTTGCACGAGCGCGCGATAGAAGCTGACCGCGACCACAGGCGTTTGTGACACTCCCTGTACGAAGCGCACCCGTTCGTCGCACGCCGACCTCCACTCTTCGACGCCGACGACGCCCTTGCCCGGCCACCAGATCCCAGCCTTCATCAGCGGCGATGCCGCTTCCGGCTTTTCAGTTCCCGAGAGCATCGCACCGGCATAGTCCAGAAACGCCCGCGAATTGGCATCGCCGCCTTCGATGAGATAGGCCCAAAGGGCGTTCAGGTCTTCAAGCGGTACATTCGAAAATGGTGTCAACCCCGCATCGGACTTCGAATCTCCGGGCAGCACGGCGATGAACGCGCCAGATCGAGCTGCCGCCGTATGGAGCGCCTCCAGCGCATAGTGGAAGTAGCTGGCGCCACCCAGCGCCCTCACGACGATTAGCTTGGAGTGGCGGGCCGTCCGCTCGATATAGGCATCGACCGACATTGGATGCTTCAGGCTCATCAGGCTTGCCAGCCGCAGCGAGAAGCCGGCCGACGGTTCGTCATAAGCGGCGGCTATCGCGGCAAGCTCGGTATCGGCAGCCGACAGGAACAGGACATCGCCGGGCGATTGACCGAGATCGATCGCCTCCTCGGCGTCACTGATTGTTCCCTGCTGTGCCAGAAGCAGATGCATCGGTCTTGCCTTATGCCAGCGCTTCGATCGCCTTGCGCACCGCCGCTTCGTCCATCTCGTGCAAGCCGATGACGACAAGACGGGTGCCGCGTGCTTCGCCCGGCGCCCAGGCGCGATCGAAATAGTGGTCGATCCGGCTGCCGACCGCCTGCAACTGCAGGCGCATCGGCTTGCCGGGAACATCGATGAAGCCCTTGAGCCGCAGCACGTCATGTTCCCCGATGATGCCCCTCAGCGCATCCACGAAGGCTGCCGGATCGGCAACAGGACCAAGCTCGACCACGAAGCTGTCGAACTCGTCATGATCGTGCGGCACGCCGTCCTCGTGTTCGAGTTCATGGTGGGACTTGCGATTGACCACATCGTCTTCCGTACCGACGCCGAGCCCGAGCAGCACGCTTGCCGGAACCTCGCCATTGCGCGCCTCGATCATGACAGGCTTGCGAGCGATACGGGAAGCAACCTCATCGCGCACGCGACCAAGGCCGGCGGTGTCGAGAAGGTCGGTCTTGTTGAGTACGATCAGATCGGCGCAGGTCAGCTGGTCCTCGAAAAGCTCCTCGATCGGGCTCTCATGGTCGAGCGACTCGTCTTCGACCCGACGAGCCTCGACGGCATCGTGATCGTCCGCGAAGCGGCCCGCGGCAACGGCGGCGCTGTCGACAACGGTAACGACGCCATCGACGGTGACCTGCGTGCGGATATCAGGCCAGTTGAACGCCGCAACGAGCGGCTGCGGCAGCGCGAGACCGGATGTTTCAATAACGATATGGTCGGGGCGCTGTTCGCGCTCCAGAAGCTTGGTCATCGTCGGAATGAAGTCGTCGGCAACCGTGCAGCAGATGCAGCCATTGGTGAGCTCGATGATGTCATCCTCGGTGCAGTTCTCCGCGCCGCAGCCCTTGAGCACGTCGCCGTCGACGCCGAGATCGCCGAATTCGTTGATGATAAGCGCGATCTTCTTACCGTTGGCATTGGAGAGCAGATTGCGGATCATCGTCGTCTTGCCGGCGCCGAGGAAACCCGTGATCACGGTCGCCGGAATTTTCTGCTGGTTCATGAAATTCAACCCTTCATCTTCAACGGCAGTCCAGCCGCGATAAAATACACATCCACGGCCTCGGCCGCGATCATTTGATGCAGACGGCCGGCATGGTCCCGAAACTCCCGCGCCATGCGGTTTTCCGGCACGATACCGAGACCGACCTCATTGGAAACGATGACGAGACGGGCTCGTGCCGTCGGCAGATACGCCACAAGCGAGGCAAATTCCGCCCCTATGTCGCGGTCTTCCATCATCAGATTGGTGATCCAAAGCGTCAGGCAATCCACCAAAACTGCCCGCTTCTCGCCATCGATCGCCCGCAGGCAGCCGACAAGATCCAGCGGCTCTTCATGGGTATGCCAGAGATCGCCGCGATCGGCTTTGTGCTTGTCGATCCGGGCGCGCATCTCGTTGTCCCAAGCCCGACCGGTCGCCACGTAATGGTGCTCCAGGCCGCTCGAGACGACCAGTTGCTCGGCAAAACGCGATTTGCCCGAGCGCGCGCCGCCCAGGATGAAAGTCGCGCCTGATGATATCGGGCTCATGGAAAACGCTGACCGATCTTCGGAAGCCTTCCGCGAGAGACCGGAACGACTGCGGAGCGCAGCCGGCAAATCTGTCTTTCAGCCATGACAACCTCCGTGCTGGCAGCGGGCATCACCCAGGAATGGGCTTTTCGCCCGGCACAGTTGGCAGGTCTCCTGGCTCGCGGGTCTTGGCCGCGATCGGGGCAAACCGGAAACCGGTCGCCCCAGATCGTGCCAGCGGATCTTCCTCGCCTTCCCGGCTGCATTTCATGAAAAGGCGGACGATTCGTAGACGTAAGAGGCGTCCTGCCCCGGTTGATCATGATGCACTGCCAGTGACTTTTCCGTCGCCACTTTCGCACAGCCCGCCTGCACCCTTGCAGGCTGTCAGCCACGCGAAACCAACGCCGGACAGAAAACCCTGACCGCTCTACAGTCGCGGGGTCGGCTCTGATGACGGTGCCCGAATTGGGTCCACCGCTTCACATTCCCTTTTCATCCGCACCGATTCAACCGGTCCGGAACCATCCGTTATGGCGTCATCGTTAGGCAAGGCCACTCCTGAAGTCAATCAAAAGCCGTCGCTCCTAAGATTGCCGTCATCGCCGCGAAACGCTGTCAAGTCGACCTACTCTACAAGATTTATCGTCTTTTATCAGTGGCTTACGTCATAAATAATTATTGTCCGCGCCGGTCTTTTGCCGCAATTGCATCGCAAGCGGGTCGCGCCACTGATTTGCCCCTCCCTTCCTCGCACTTGAACGCGCCTGCGCCCGCCTAGTTTTCCTGCCATGCTCCTCAAAATCGATATTCGCCGCTTCGGTCCGTTTCATACCCTTCTCGATATCGGGCGGATGCGCGCCCTGCTGCGCCGCAGCGAGATGGGGATGGTCATCGCCGGCGCGATCGTCGGTGTCATATCGGGTTTGGCGGTGACCGGTATGGGTCTCATTTCCCGCGAAATGCACAGCCTGATCTTCGGAATCAGCGACGTCGAGAGACTGAGTTCGTCGCAGATCGACAACAAGCTGCTGTTGCTGACGGCGCCGGTCTGCGGCGGCATTCTCCTGGGTCTGTTGCTGTTCGTGCTTGCCAAGACCCGCAAGAAGCCGATGGTGGATCCGATCGAGGCGAACGCACTGCATGGCGGTCGGCTATCTCTCACCGATAGCATTCTGGTCGCAGTCCAAAATCTTATTTCTAATGGTTTCGGGGCCTCCGTCGGCCTGGAAGCCGGTTACACGCAGCTGGCGGCCGGACTGGCCTCGAAGCTCGGGCTGAAGCTGCAGCTTCGCCGCTCGGACCTGCGCGTTCTCGTTGGGTGCGGCGCAGCGGGTGCGATTGCCGCTGCCTTCAATGCCCCGCTGACCGGCGCATTCTACGCCTTCGAGCTCATCATCGGCTCGTACACCATCGTCTCGCTAACGCCGGTTGTGGTTTCTGCGCTGGTTTCGACGCTGGTGGCTCGGCTGCTCGGTGGCAGCGATTTCCTGATCGACGTTGGCGAATTCGGTACGGTCATGCCGGCTGATTACGTCCCGGCTCTCCTGCTCGGCGCATTCTGTGCGGGTGTCGGTATCATGATCATGCAGGGCGTTGCCTGGATCGAGGAATTGGCTCGCCGGAGTTCGATCGCGACGCCGCTGCGCCCTGCCCTTGGCGGCATCGTCGTTGGCCTCCTCGCGCTGATCACACCGCAGGTGCTGTCGGCAGGACATGGCGCGCTCCACCTCAACCTCGGGCGCGACGTCGCGATTCCGGTGCTCGTGGGCCTGTTCCTCCTGAAAGCCTTCGCCTCCGCGATCTCGATCGGTTCGGGCTTCAGAGGCGGTCTGTTCTTCGCGTCGCTGTTCATGGGCGCGCTGGTAGGCAAGTTCTTCGCCTATTCCGCCCCCTACTTCGCTCACGCTACGCTGACACCGGTCATCTACGCGGTCGTCGGCATGAGTTCGCTTGCGGTCGCCGTCATCGGCGGGCCGCTGACGATGACGTTCCTTGCTCTCGAAATTACCGGCGACTTTCCGATCACGGCGCTTGTGCTGGCGGCGGTCATCACCTCCTCGCTCGTCGTCCGCAGCACCTTCGGCTACTCCTTCGCAACATGGCGCTTCCACCTGCGCGGCGAGAGCATTCGCAGCGCGCACGATGTCGGCTGGATCCGCAACCTAACGGTTGACCGGCTGATGCGCGCCGATGTGAAGACCGCCAATGCCGCTCTCTCGATCGATGAGTTCAAGGAACGCTTCCCCATCGGCTCGGCGCAGCGGGTCGTCCTGGTCGATGGTACCGGCAAGTACAGCGGCCTCGTGCTCGTTCCGGAGATTTACGCGAACCTGACCGATACCGACGAAACCGGCAAGGATCTCAGCGAATTCATCCGCTACAAGAACGATTTCCTGCAGCCGCAGATGAACGCCAAGCAGGCAGCCGCCATCTTCGACAAGACCGAAAGCGAAGCGCTCGCCGTCGTCAACAATCTGATTGAGCGCAAGGTTGTCGGCCAGTTGAGCGAGGCGCATACGCTGCGCCGTTACAGCGAAGAACTCGATCGCCGCCGCCGCGAAATATCCGGCGAGATCTAGCCGAGAAGTTCGTCCAGCCAGCGCCGGTCAAGACAGGCTTCCAGTTCGGCCGCAACGTCGTCCAGGGCTTTCTCGACGCCGGCACGATAGTCATTCGTGTCGCCCGAAAGGCCAAAGCTGCGCAGCAAGCGAGAACGGTAGATGTCGCTGGCGAACAGCCCATGCAGATAGGTTCCCGCAATCCGGCCGTCTGCCGATACCGCGCCATCCGGCCTACCATCGACGATCGCGAACGGCCGGCCGCAGTCTTCGCCGGAGGTGATACCGAGATGGATCTGGTAGCCGGAAAGCGGGGACCCGTCCTCCACTGCTGTCGCAACACTGTTGCGGACGGTCTTTTCAGGCGCCATCTCCGTCTCGACGTCAAGCAGCCCGAGGCCCGCCATATCCACCGCATGTCCCTCGATGCCCAGGGGATCATGGACCTTGCGCCCGAGCATCTGATAGCCGCCGCAAATCCCGATCACCCGACCACCCCGCTTCACATGGGCCAGTATGTCGGCATCCCAACCCTGCGCACGCATATCAGCCAGGTCTGATATCGTTGATTTCGAACCGGGCAAGATCACCAGCCGCGCGTCCGCAGGCAGCCGCTCGCCCGCGCGGACGAAAACCAAATCGACATCCGGCTCCGGCTTCAAGGGGTCGAGATCGTCGAAATTTGCGATGCGGGTAAAGACCGGCACGGCGACCTTGAGTGCCCCCGTGCCGCCGCGTGCGAGGCGTTCCAACGCCACCGAGTCCTCGGCCGGCAGACGCGAAGCGTGCCTGAGCCACGGCACGACACCGAAGCATGGCCATCCGGTGAAGCGGCGCACCGCATCGATACCCGTATCAAAGAGCGAGACGTCGCCACGGAACTTGTTGATGAGGTAGCCGGATATCATTGCCCGGTCGTCCTCGGAGAGGATCGTATGCGTCCCAACCAGCGAGGCGATCACGCCCCCGCGGTCAATATCGCCGACAAGCACGACAGGCACACCGGCACGGGTGGCAAATCCCATATTGGCGATATCGCCGGCCCTGAGATTGATTTCGGCGGGCGAACCTGCGCCTTCCACGATCACAAGATCCGCTCCGGCCGAAACGGCCGAAAAGCTCTGCATCACGTAGTCGAGGAGCGCTGGCTTGAGTTTCTGATAGTCCCGTCCCTTGGCCTGCCCCCAGACCTTGCCCTGAACGATGATCTGGCTGCCGTATTCGGATTGCGGTTTGAGCAATACAGGATTCATGTGCACCGAGGACGGCACACGCGCGGCAAGCGACTGCAGCCATTGCGCCCGGCCGATCTCGCCGCCGTCGTCGGCGACCGCGGCATTGTTCGACATGTTCTGCGGTTTGAAGGGACGGACCGAAAGGCCACGATTGGCAGCAAGACGGCAAAGCCCCGCGACAAGAACGGTCTTGCCGACATCGGAGCCGGTCCCTTGCAGCATGATGGCCTTGGTCATTGTCACGGAACTCCGGAGAACCCGACCCCCGCCTACAACGGCCTCTCTGCCGTGGTCAATCGCAAGCGCCGAAAATGCGAAGGCCACGTCACCCGCTTAGGGTAGCGCGGCCTGCCGAAATACGCTGGCGCATTCGCCCATACACGGCGAAGCTCACGTTCTCCGGGACGCATTACCTGATCCGGAGAAGCGGCGGTGTCCCCCGCCACGGAAGAACAGATACCGCCACATTGTTACCGGACGGTTAGCAACTCCCTAAGCAAAGATGAATTTCGGCATTTTCCGGCTTTGGGACGCTCGTGGTAACCTTTTGGTGGGGCTGGCAATACGTTTTCAAATCAGACGCTTAGACTTCACGCCTCATGCACAGAAGAACGATTGATTTCCACAGCCGAACGCGTAGGCTGCCATTCCAAGGCATCAAGACGAGCGCCACAGCAATAGCCGGACAAACAGGATAAAGATCTCCGCAAGACGCGGAACGCCTAGTTGTGGCGGGGCAGCAAGAATGGGAAGGCAAATGAGATCTCTCTGCACGTCGATCCTGCTCGCCGCAGGAATCTGTGCGGCCGCTACGACTGCGCAGGCTGCCGAATGCGGCAACGTCACCATCGCTGAAATGAAGTGGGCTTCGGCGGGTATTGCGGCCAACTTCGACAGGTTCATTCTTGAGAAGGGTTATGGCTGCTCTGTCAAAATCGTCCCGGGCGACACGATGCCGACCTTCCTGTCGATGAACGAGAACGGTGAGCCGGATATCGCTTCGGAGTTCTGGATCAATTCCGTCCGCACAGAACTCGACGGTGCGGTCAAGGAAGGCAGGCTGACCCTGGCGGCGGAAATCCTTTCGGAGGGAGCTGTCGAAGGCTGGTGGATACCCAAATTCGTCGCCGACGCTAACCCCAATATCCGCAGCGTACAGGATGCGCTCAAGCATCCGGAACTCTTCCCCGCGCCGGGAAATGCATCGCAGGGCGCCGTCTTTAGTTGCCCCGTCGGCTGGAGCTGTCAGATTTCGACATCCAACCTGTTCCGCGCGCTGGACGCCGAGAAGAGCGGGTTTCAGTTGATCGAAACCGGCAGCCCACAGGACCTTGATGATTCTATCACAAACGCCTTCCAGAAAAAGGAGGGCTGGCTTGGCTATTACTGGGCACCCACGGCCGTCCTCGGCAAATACGACATGACGCGCCTGAGCTTCGGCGTGGGTCATGACAAGGCAGAATGGGATAAGTGCACATCTGTCCCCGGCTGCGCGCGGCCGCAGGTGAATTCCTATCCCGTCTCACGGGCCTTTACGATTGTCACCAAAGCCTTCGCCGACCGTGCCGGACCGGCCATGGATTACCTGAAGCTCCGCTCGTGGGACAATACGACAATCAACGAAGTGCTCGCCTGGCAGGATGACAACCACAAGAGCAACGAGGAAGCGACCGTCTACTTCCTCCAGAACTACGCCGCGCTATGGACCAAATGGGTTCCTGCCGATGTCGCGCAGAAGGTCAAGGCCGGGCTCTAGGAAGAGCAAAGCAATCGCTCACCAGACGGTGCAATATTCTTCGATTGGTCAGCGCAGGATTCGCGCAAGAGTGAGCGGGCAAAAGGAGCAGCCGTCTTCTGACGGTATCGGTTTCCTGTAAGCGGCGGCACCCAATCGTGCCAAGCTGCTTGCCCAGACGAAGAGAAAAAAGATGACATCCACCCCGTTTCCCGACCGCGACACAATCGCCTCGAAGCTTGCCAGCCTGGAGGAGCAGGAAAAATCCTACGTCTCCCTGCTGATGGAAAATGCGGCACAGGACGAGAACGTCATCGATGGTCTTCACCGTCACCTGAACAATGCCGCGAGCGCGCCATTCCTGAATACGCTGAAACTCGAGAGCCTTGGGAAATGGATTGGCGGCGCAGCGCCGGCCCGCCTGCAGATACGCCTCATGGAGGCAGCGAAATCAAGCCAGCACCCGGCCTATGCGGCGTTCCGGAGTGGGCTTTCGCGTTCCGGCGGGCTGGAAAGGGCCTACCCGCCGGCGGTGATCTGACGCCGTCTTACCTGGTGGCCGCGCGACCGACCGAACGACCTGCATCCTGAGTCGCGTTTACGGCATTTGCCGTGTCGCGACCGATGCCGCGGATTGTGTTTCCACACGAAGAAAGCACGAGCAGAATTGCGAGGGCGGAGCCGATCTTGGCCATTGTCGTCATTGCGAAATCCTTCTTTTCAATCGTCCACGCGCGGGCGACTCCGCGCGCATTAAACCCCGGAGGAAGAAAAGAGGTCCGTACTAAGTTGTCAAGCCGCTACGGCCTTGGCTTTTTCCGCAAAGGCAAAGCGGATGCTATCGGCTACCGCCCGCATCGGGTTGTTCATCTGTGACGCAGTGAGCAGCCTGATGTCGAAGGAACCGAGTTCGGGCAGCCCCTCCTGCACGCCGAGAATTGTCATCTCATCAGTGACATAGGAGCGCGGCAGGGGCGCGATCGCGAGGTCGGAAACGACGGCCGCTCGCTGGGCCATGGTGTGACCGCTAAGAAAAGCGACACGATAGCCGCGCTTCATTCGCTCAAGCTGAGACAGTGCCTCAGAGCGCCAAATGCAGCCATCCTCCCAGATCGAGATCGGCAGCGGATCGCGGCGGTGCGCCGTACCACATTTGGCACCGGCCCATACAAGCCTCTCGCGGAAGACGATCTCCCCATCCGTCGGCAGCGGACGCGTCGCGCAATTGATCAGTGCCAGGTCCAGGCGCTGCTCTTCCATGCGCTTCTTGAGGCCGATGCTCATGTCAATGGTGACATCGACCATGATGCTCGGGAAACTCTCGGCGAAGCTTTTCAGGATATTCGGCAGCAGCCGTTCGCCGATATCTTCAGGCGCGCCGAGCCGCACCACGCCGCTCAGCTCGGGCATGATGAACCGCGAGACGGCCTCGTTCGACAGAGCGAGGATGTTGCGCGCGTAGGAGAGCAGCACTTCGCCATGCTGGGTCAGACTGACCGATCGCGCATCACGCAGAAACAGCGTGGCGCCGAGTTGCTCTTCCAGCTTCTTGATCTGCATGGATACCGCCGACGGCGTCCGATAGACGGCTTCCGCGGCCGTGGAAAAATTGCCGGTCTCTGCAATGGCAACGAAGGTGCGCAGCACGTCGTTGTCAAGCAAAGGAATGGGACGGCGAAAGGGAATGCTCATCGTCACATCTTTCAATTTTTCTGAATTTGACTTCCATATCATTTTGTTTGATTGAAAGTCAACCCGACAATACCCTTGGTTCATAGCGGCTAGTACTGATGAAAGGAGGCCGCGATGAACACGCTCATTGTAATCTTCGACATCTTCTACGCATTCAGATCTCGTCAGATCTCACGTCAGACACGCAATCGCACACGAGATCAGTTGGCTCGACTGCCGAGGCATCTCGCTGATGACCTCGACCTACAGGCACTAGGTATGACCGTCCCTCGCTGAAGATGCGAGCGCCGCCAGCGGCTTCAAAGACGCATCGAAAGGTTCTAATATACGCTCCGGGCGCGGCGACGGAGCGTAAGGACCATCGCGATGAACGATGCGTGTTTCCAAGGCGATATCCCTGCAGCATACGATCGGTATCTGGTGCCGATCCTGTTTGACCCTTATGCCGCCGATCTGGCGCAGCGCCTGGCATCGGTTCATCCGCACCGCGTTCTCGAAGTCGCAGCAGGGTCCGGGGCCCTCACGCGCGCGATATCGTCGGCGCTTCCGCACGCCCAAATCATCGCCACCGATTTGAACCAGGCGATGCTGGATGTCGCCGCATTGAGACATTCTGGCGGGCATATCGCATGGCGACAGGCTGACGCGTTGAGCCTGCCCTTTCCCGATCACATCTTTGACACCGTCACATGCCAGTTCGGCGTCATGTTCTTTCCCGATAAGCAACGCGCCTACCGCGAAATCCTCCGCGTACTCAAGCCGAAAGGGACCTTCCTCTTCAGCACCTGGGACTCCCTCGAGAGCAACGCCTTCGCAAAGGTCATGATGACTGAGACGGATGCATTGTTTCCAGAAGATCCGCTGGACTTCTTCCGGCGAACGCCGCACAGCTATTTTGATGCTGAGGCGATCCTCTCGGAACTCGAACGGGCCGGATTCGAGTCGGCCGCTTTCACCAAGGTCGAAAAGACTGCCCATGCGTCCTCGGCAAGGGACGCCGCAACCGCCTTCTGCAAGGGCAGCCCGCTCCGCATGGAAATCGAAGCCCGCAACCCGAAATTCGACGTCGTGGCACGAGTCACGGCGGCTCTCGAGCAGGCTTTCGGCAAAGGTCCGATCGAAGGGCCGATGTCAGCGCTGGTGTTCACCGCCGAGGCGCCACGGTAGATATCACGCGCACGGCAGCCGCTCATTGTGCCGACGCGCGAAGGCGCGCACCAAAACACGGCTCGTCCGACAATGCCTCGAATTGTCGGAACATCCGATGCTAGGAGGCGTTCCTTGTGGGCAACGCACGCTTTGCTTTGTCGTTGCGCTGACTGCGTTTCCCTCAACTGCAGTCGCAGAGGCCCGGCGCTGTCCAAACCAGCACCGGGCTTTGTCCGCTCATCTCGGCGATCTCCCCTCCATCTATTTCAGTAATGACTAAAATAAAACTTGAAATCGCCGCGTCGGAAACGATGATGCTTGCTGTCAGCTAGGAGGGGCGTTGATGTCACAGTATCAGGAGACGCGGCGGTTCAAATGCACGGGCGGCGCAGGAAATCCCTGCATTGTCATCGAACAGATCAGGGTTGCCGATGAAGCCATCCCTAGGCCCAGAACCGATTACATGACAATGGATGGCGAGGTCGCCAATCGCCTCGACAAGAAGCACTTCCTGATCTTGATGAAGGGTGAGGTTGTGAAGATCCAGAAGGCGCTGAGGAAGAAACACTGAGCCGGGGCCCGTCGGCATCGGCGTCGCGGCGGGCAAGCCGGTCCTCGTCGGCAGACAGATCCTGTGGATCTTCGCATGACTAAGGCGTCACCGTTGGGTAGATGTCATCATCGCGTCATCTGACGGTGATGTTTTGACTCACCGAGCGCTGAGACTCGTTTTCATTCAGGCGCTGTTCACCGCTGGAATGACTGATGCTGTATATCATTGCCGTCGCCGGTGCCCTGCTGGCAGCCAATACCCTCAGCCTTATGATCGCGGGATGGCGAATTCGGTCCCGCCAAGACAAGACGCCAAGTGTCGCTGTGCGTCCGCCTGTCTCGATCGTGATACCCCTTTGCGGCATGGAACAGTTCTCGCGGGAAACACTCGAAAGCGCGCTGATCCTGGATTGGCCCGACTACGAAGTCATTTTTTGCGTTGCAGACAAGGCCGATCCGATCATTGGTCTGGCGGAGAACACCCTCCGAGCAAGGCCGCTGGCAAATGCAAGGATTTTGATCGGGGATGACCGCATCAGCGCAAATCCGAAACTCAACAACTGCGTCAAGGGCTGGAGCGCGGCGGCGCATGAATGGGTCGTCCTTGCCGATTCCAATGTCCTGATGCCGGCGAACTATCTCGCACGCCTTATGGCCGCATGGCGACCCGACAGCGGCCTCGTTTGCTCGACGCCACTTGGCTCCCGTCCGAGCGGATTTTGGGCGGAGGTCGAATGTGCTTTTCTCAACACCCACCAAGCCCGTTGGCAATATGCCGGGGAAGCGCTTGGATTCGGCTTCGCGCAAGGCAAGAGCATGCTCTGGCAAAAGACGATCCTCGACGCCCACGGTGGCATCCAAGCCCTTGCGGCCGAGATCGCAGAAGACGCCGCCGCCACAAAGCTGGTCAACAGCATGGGCCTCAAGGTGCATCTCGTCGCCGGACCATTCGAGCAGCCCCTAGGCAGAAGGACCTTCCGCGAGCTCTGGGCCAGGCAGTCTCGTTGGGCGCGGCTGAGACGCGTCACTTTCCCGCACTTCTTCGCGCCGGAGATCCTGCTTGGCGTAGTTCCTCCCCTATTGCTGGGCCTGAGCGCTGCCGTCGTTTCCGGCACCAGTCTCGTTACTACAACCCTGGCAGTCTTATGCACCGCCTACGCGCCGGAACTTATTCTTGCAGCCCGCAAGCATTGGCACCTATCCCTGCTGTCACTCCTCGCAATGGTTACCCGCGATGTCTTGCAGCCAGCGATCTGGACACGGAGTTGGTTGAGAGGCAGTTTCGATTGGCGCGGAAACATTATGGTGATCAGATCGCAGGAATCGCGCCTGGAGGGTGGAGTAGCCGAACCGATTGCAGGCCCCTAAACTAGGGCAATCGACATACCGCGGCGGCCGCCAGCCGCCCAAGTTGCCCTCGGGACATATGAATCCGCCCCGCCAGATCGGCCACTGTTCCGCCGGCAGCGCTGTGCCCGCATCTCCCTTTAGATCAACACCATGCGTGGCGGCTCCTCCCCGCGCCGCCGGTAGGCACGACGCCCCTCGAATTGAATTGGCCGTGTCGGCGGATATCAATCCGCCGCGCGTCGCCATCGTTCAAAATCACTGATGATATCCATAAATGCTATTCGTTTGATTGATGGGATGAAAACACCCATATTTTACTCATCAAACAAGGCGTCATCCGACGAAGAAAGGAACGGCTATGACGACGATTACCTTCAGGCACACCAAGGCGTCCTCAAGCGAAGCTCATGAGCATATTGTCGACTATGCCCGCAAGCTGGTTCATGCTTGGCACCAGCGGCAGGCCGCCCGCGAAATCGAATCCATGCCCTTCGACATGCGTAAGGACATTGGCTGGCCGTCGGCGGATGGCGAGGATGAACGCAAGGTTATGTAATGAATCCGACATTCCTCCCCGCGTGAGAGCGGCGCCCGCCTTCGTGCAGCGCCGCTTTCTCCGTCTTTAGGGGCTCCTAATTAAATCTTGAATTTCAGACACATATATTTTCTTCGAGCGCCTTTTTCGAACTTTTGAAGAACGCAAACGTCATTTGACCATCGTCAATTTCAGCAATGTCGCAAATTTGCTCTTTGCGGCCGCATTTATCCATGAGAATGTCGCTTTCAGGATATCGAAACGACGTATTCCAAGCAACGAATAGTGCATTCGCACCTCCAGCACGGATTTGTCTCATGAACAAGATGTCGCACAAGCAACGCTCTCTCGTCTTCTTCATGGTTCCGCAGTTTACGATGCTGCCCTTTTCAGCGGCGATCGATACCCTGCGCATAGCCAACCGCATGCTCGGCTACCAGGCCTACACGTGGCGGCTGACCTCGGTTGACGGGCAGAAGGTCTATTCTTCCTGCGGCATCGGCGTCGAGGCAAATACGTCGCTGGCCGATGAGCGCCGCAATCTCGGCGGCGAATATCGCCCGAGCATGGTGCTGGTCTGTTCCGGCATCGATGTCGAAGACTTCAACAACAAGTCCGTCAGTGCTTGGTTGCGCGAATCCTACAACCGCGGCGTCGCCGTCGGCAGCCTTTGTACCGGCGCGCACATCCTCGCACAGGCGGGGCTTCTGAACGGCAAGCGCTGTGCTATCCACTGGGAAAACCTGCCGGGCTTTTCGGAAGCCTTTCCGCAGGCCGAGGTCTATGCCGATCTCTATGAAGTGGACAGTAATCTCTACACCTGCGCCGGCGGCACGGCGTCGCTGGACATGATGCTGAATCTGATCGGCCAGGATTTCGGCGAAACGCTGGTGAACCGGGTCTGCGAGCAGCATCTGACGGATCGCGTCCGCAGCCCGAACGATCGCCAGCGCCTGCCGCTGCGCGCGCGCCTCGGCGTCCAGAATGCCAAGGTTCTCTCCATCATCGAACTGATGGAAGGCAACCTCTCCGAACCGCTCTCGCTGCTTGAGATCGCGGACGGCGTAGACCTGTCACGCCGCCAGATCGAGCGGTTGTTCCGTCAGGAAATGGGGCGCTCGCCGGCGCGGTATTATCTGGAAATACGGCTTGATCGCGCCCGCCACCTGCTGGTGCAGTCCTCCATGCCGGTCGTCGAAGTCGCCGTCGCCTGTGGCTTCGTTTCGGCCTCACACTTCTCCAAGTGTTATCGCGAACTCTATCATCGCTCGCCGCAACAGGAGCGCGCAGAACGCAAGATGACGATGGCAACCGCACGCCAGGCCATCGCCGCGTGATCTCAGCCCGGGCGGCTATTGAGCCGCCTCCGCCGTCATCCGCGCGTCGGAATAGACCTGATTGCGCCCTTTGTGCTTGGCCATATAGAGAAACTGGTCGGCGGCATTGAGATAGTTGTCGAAGGTTTCATAGTCGGAAATCTCGGCAACGCCGATCGACACGGTGACGGAAAGCTCCTCGTCATCGGCCATCACCTTCATGCGTGAGATATCCGACCGTATCTCATCACACAGCTTGCTCGCGGCCATTGAATCCATCATCGGGAACAAGATCGCAAACTCCTCACCACCGAGGCGCGAAAGAAGGTTGTCGCTTCCCTCGAAGATCGTTGCAAGCCGGTCTGCGACCGCCTTCAGCACCTCGTCTCCGATCTCGTGCCCGTATGTATCGTTCAACCGCTTGAAATGATCGATGTCGAGGATCGCGACAGCGGCCGCGGTCTTCTGGCGCAGGCAGTCATTCACCAGCTTGGGCCCGAGATCGTAGAAGTAGCGGCGATTGTAGAGGCCAGTGAGGTAGTCGCAGGCCGCAGCCGCCCGAAGCTGCTTCAGCTGCGCCAAAGTCTCGACGTTGTTGGCGACCCGGCACTGCAGTTCCTCAGCCACGAACGGCCTATAGAGAAAATCCGAAGCGCCGGCCTTCAGAAAGCTCGCAGAGAGCAGGCGATCGCTCGAAGATGAAACCCCGATGATCCGCAGCCGATCAGAGCCGAAGTGCCGCCGTATCCGCCGCGTCAGCTCGCAACCGCTCATGTCGGGCATATGATGATCAGTGATGACGACCTCGATATCGTCGTAGGTCTCAAGCGCGGCGAAGGCCTCGAGGCCGGAAGCGGCTTCCACAACCATATACTGTTGCGCTTCGAGCAACCCGACCAGGAGTTCGCGCGCGGAAGGGACATCGTCGACCACGAGCACCCGTATCTTCCTGTTCGATAATGCCCGCCTGACGCTGGCAACAACGCTATCGAGCGCGAACTCGTTGTCTTTCAGCACATAGTCGATGACATTGCGCTCCATGATGCGATTGCGCGTATCGAGGTCGAAAGTGGCGGTGAAGACAATGGTCGGGATACTGGCCTGTATGGTGTAGTCGAGCGCCTCGCCATAGGGTGCGTCCGGCAAATTGAGGTCGACAATCGCCATTGTGTAATCGTTTGGCGACTGGGCGATCGTCTCTTCGAGGATTTTCAGGGAGGCGCACGGTTTGACGTTCAGGCCGAGTTCTGCATGAAGCCGGTGGCACAGAACCGCTGAAAACATCCGGGAATCTTCAACCAGGAGCACCCGCTGGCCACCAAAACGTGGTCCGAATCCATCCCGATGGAGATCCTCCTGGAACGCCATTCACTCCTATCCCCCAGAAAGCCGCCGCAGTCCGAATCGACCGTCTTCTCGACTTTTATGAAGATAACTCACAGAAACACGCCTGAGAAGATATCGAGACTTGGCAACACCGGAAATTGCATAAATCTCCGTTTCCGGGGGCGTGAATGCGTCCCATCTACAATCCTCGAGCGCAGGAAGTGCGTCAGGCAACGGCCCGCTCCCTGCGCATCAACTGGATCTGCAGCAGCGTGTCGAGGTTCTGGTTGACGCGGCAGTAGAACTCTTCGTCGATGAATGGGCGCAGCATGAAGTCGTTACCGCCGGCTTTGAGGAACCGCGCCGACAGCAGCCGGTTGGACGATGACGACACGCCGATGATGCGCAACTCGTGCGAGCCGATGTTGGCGCGTATGCGTCGCGTCAGCTCGAAGCCATCGATATCGGGCATGTTGTAGTCGGTGATCATCAAGCCGATGTCGCGATTCGCCTTGAGGATTTCGAGCGCCTTGGCGCCGCTTTCCGCGGTGTTGACCCGGAAATTGTAGCGCTTGAGGCGGCTCGAGAGCAGCGCGCGGGCCGTAGCGCTGTCATCGACAATCAGAACATGATGACGATGATTGGTAAGGAAGCGGCAGATCGATTCGGCAAGAAGATCAACCGCGAAGACATTGTCCTTGAGGATGTAATCGACGATGTCCTTGGCGATCAGCTTGTCGCGCATACCTTCTTGGAACGTGCCGGTGAAGACGATGGTCGGGATGCTGAGATCGACCAGATATTCCAATGCTTCGCCATTTTCGGCACCGGGCAGATTGATGTTGGAAATGGCAAGCGTGATCGGGTCGGTGGACTTGTCATATGACAGCTGCAGCTCTTCGAAACTCCGGCAGATCTCCACGTCGATATCGAAAAGCTCCTTCAGCCGCCTGCCGATCATCGATGTGAAGACATTGGAATCCTCGGCGAGAATAATGCGCGCACCGGCAAACATGCCTCCGGAATATTGCATTCCTGAAATACCCAAAAACGCCATTTCGAAACCTTTTGATAAAATGGTATCCCCGCTTCAAAGCGGTACAGTAGCCGGTTTGAATAAGTATTAATCGGCTGCGGTCACTGACCAACAAAAAGGCGGCCACGAGGGCCGCCCTGACTTTCTTCGAAACATGCTTAAAGGACTATGCCCTCAGCGCGGCGTTGTCCGGATCGAAGGGGCTCTCGCCGACGACGGTGGCGTTGTACGTCGTGCCGAGGATCTTGATCTTCAGCTTCGTGCCTTCCTTGGCGTAGTCGGGACGCAGCATCGCCAGCGCCAGCGACCGATTGATGCGGAAGCCGAAGGTGCCGTTTGTCGCACGTCCGACGAGCTCGCCAGCCTCGTTGTAGATGGCTTCGGAACCGCGGGCATCGACATCGTTGCCGGTCTCGACGACGAGGGTCGCGAAGTTCCACTTCAGCCCCTTGTCCTTGTAGGCCAACAGCCCCTCACGACCGAGGAACTCCTTCTCCGGCTTGATGAAGCGATCAAGCGCCGATTCATAGGCGTTGTACTCGATCGACATCTCGCGGGGGATGAGACGGTAGGACTTCTCGATCGACATCGACAGCATCGCGCGAATACCGAACGGCTTGATGCCGAATTCGGCCCCGGCTTCCATCAGCTTGTCGAAGATGTAGTTCTGCATCTCGATCGGATGATGCAATTCCCAGCCAAGCTCGCCGACGAAATTGACGCGCAGCGCATGTGCGCTCGCAACGCCGATCGAGATCTCCTTGCCCGACAACCACGGGAAGTCCTTGTTCTCAAGGCTCGTCCGCGTGAGCTTCTTGAGCAGGTCACGCGACTTGGGACCGGCAAGCACCAGCACACCGAGTCGCTGCGTGATCTGCTGCAGCCGAACGGAACCATCGGTCGGCGCGAGCCTGCGCAAATAGTCATGGTCGTGCGCCTCGTAGGCGCCGGCTGACACAAGGTAGAAGCGGTTCGGAGCCCATTCATAGACCGTGAACTCGGCGCGAACGCCACCGTGAACCGTCAGCATGTGGCAGAGCGCGATGCGACCGCGCTTCTTCGGGATGGCGTTGGCAAAGATCGATTCCAACCAGGCGCGTGCGCCGGGGCCGGAGACTTCCATCTTGGCGAAGGCGGACATGTCGAGCACACCGACATTCTTGTGCACATTCATGACTTCGTTGCCGACATGCTCGAAGTAGTTCGAGCGCCGGAACGACCAGCGTTCAAGGATGCGACCATCCTCTTCAGGATCGGAGTGATTATGGTTGGTGAGGACATCCTCGCCAACGCCAATCTGATCCTTCGGCAGGTCGTAGCCTTCAGGTGCAAACCAGTTGGCGCGCTCCCAGCCATAGACGGAACCGAAAACAGCACCCAGCTTCTTCAGGCGATCGTAGACCGGCGTCGTCTTCAGCGGACGAGCGGCACCGCGCTCTTCATCGGGATAGTGCATGGTGAAGACGTTGGCGTATGCCTCTTCGTTCTTGGCGATGAGGTAGCCTTCGGTCGCATAGGGACCGAAACGACGCGGATCGACGCCCATCATGTCGACGGTCGGCTCGCCATCCACGATCCATTCCGCCAACTGCCAACCGGCGCCACCGGCTGCGGTGATCCCGAAGGAGTGCCCCTCGTTGAGCCAGAAATTGCGGAGGCCCGGTGCGGGACCAACAATCGGGTTGCCATCGGGCGTATAGGCGATCGCGCCGTTATAGACCTTCTTGATGCCGACTTCACCAAAAGCAGGGACGCGGGCGATCGCGGTCTCGATATGCGGCATCAGGCGATCGAGCTCTTCCTGGAAGAGTTCGTACTCGCTCTCATCCGACGGACCGTTGACGTAACAGACTGGCGCGCCGTGCTCGTACGGCCCGAGAATGAGGCCGCCATTCTCTTCGCGCATGTACCAGGCGCTGTCGGATTCGCGGAGCACGCCCATCTCCGGCAGGCCCTTGGCCTTGCGCTCGAGGATCGCCGGATGCGGCTCGGTGACGATATACTGGTGCTCGACCGGGATAACCGGAATGTTGATCCCGACCATCTCTCCGGTCTTGCGGGCAAAGTTGCCGGTACAGGAGATGATGTGCTCTGCCGTGATCTCGCCCTTGTCCGTCGTCACCTTCCAGAGGCCATCATGCTGCTGCTCGATCGCGGTGACTGTGGTGTTGCGATAGATCGTGGCACCGCGGTCGCGCGCACCCTTGGCGAGCGCCTGGGTCAGATCTGCAGGCTGGATGTAGCCGTCATCGGGATGCTGGATCGCGCCGAGGAGACCATCCGTCTCGCAGAGCGGCCAAATCTCCTTGACCTGCTCCGGCGTCAGTACGTTGACCTTGACGCCAATCGTCTCCGCGATGCCGGCATAGTACATGTACTCGTCCCAGCGATCCTTGGTGCGCGCCAGACGAATGTTGGAAACCTGGCTGAAACCGACGTTCATGCCGGTTTCCTTTTGAAGCTCCTGATAGAACCGAACCGAGTACTTGTGGATCTGGCCGACCGAGTAGCTCATGTTGAACAAAGGCAGCAGACCCGCGGCATGCCATGTCGAACCGGAGGTCAGTTCCTTGCGTTCGATCAGGACGACATCGTCCCAGCCCTTCTTGGCGAGGTGATAAAGCGTCGAAACGCCAACGACGCCGCCGCCGATGACCACTGCGCGCGCATGTGTCTTCATGGAGAATTACCCTCTGTTCTACTAACCTGTCCGACGAATGCCGCCGACGGAAATCGCCTTAGCGAACTATGCAGCGAGGCCGGGCTTGCCAAATGCCTGTTTACGACATGCGAAAAGCTTGCCGCGACTGCATGCAAATAGGCAAGCCGCAAAAGGCCTTTGGTCGAAAATCCGTGGACAAAAATTGTGATCAGAGCGCGCCGTCGTTCACTTTACGACGGCCGATCCCTTGATGATGTCGATCGTTTCGCCGCCATCGAGCCCGATGCGATCACCGTCAGGCGTTGTGATGAAGCAGCCCGACTGGCAGAACGTCTCGGATGCACCAGGATCGAGCACGAGCTGCATCTTGTGACCGCCCTCGGAAAGGACGATCACAACAGCGGCGCTATCGGTATTGGTGATGGAAGCTGCGTGAGTTTGGCCTACGGCCGTGAGCGAAAAAAGCAGTACGACGGCAAATCTTGCCATGCAGTGCGGCGCGGATGTTGCGCCCTCCCTCGGAGCGTCTCGGCGCTGCTGCCCCCAGCAGCGAAAACCCGATTGCAGGCGTTATACGGCGACCGCTCTGAACGATCGCTGAACAACGCCTTTACCCCTTGAGATTGCCATCAGCCGACTTACCGCGCAACCGGCGCACAGTGCCGGCCTCGTCGTCCATTTCGCTCGTCTCGGAGACATCTTCGATCTTCGCCGGCGCCTTGCTTGCGGGAGTTGCCCCTCCGACTTGGTCCGGCTGGCGATGGAATACGACATCGCTTTGCGGAAGCGGGATTTGGACGCCCTCCTCCCTGAATCTCTTGAGGATCGCGATCCGGAGATCGTTCCGGACCTTCAAGCCGTCCCCCATGTCAGCAAGCATGAAGCGAAGCTCGAAATCCAGCGAATACGGCCCGAAGCGAAGGAACTCGACATGCGGCTCAGGATTGCGCAGGACGACAGGCACGGCATTCACCAGCTCCAGCAGGATGTCCATCACCTTCTGCGGATCGGAATCGTAGCTCACCGAAACCGGAATTTCGGAGCGCCCCATCTTGTTGCGATGGGTCCAGTTACCGACCGATGCGTTGATCAGCTCGGAATTCGGCACGATGATCGACTGCTTGCGGAATGTCTCGATCTCGGTTGCGCGCACGGAGATGCGCTTCACGATGCCCTCAGCGGTACCGGAAACCACGTGGTCGCCGACCTTGAACGGCCGTTCTACGAGCAAAATCAGACCGGAAACGAAGTTCGACACGATGTTCTGGAGGCCGAAACCGATGCCGACCGAAAGCGCCGAGGCAACGAGCGCGAGGTTTGAGAGGTCGATGCCCGCAGCGGAAACGCCGACAATCGCCGCAAGACCAACGCCAAGGTAGCCGATTCCTGTCTTGACCGAATTTCGAACGCCGAGGTCGACGTGGCTCCGCGCCATGACGTTGCTGTCGAGCCAGCGCTGGATCCAGCGCGTCAGCAGGTAGCCGCCTGCAAAGAGAAGGACACCAGTCATTATCCCGACCAGCGAAATGCTGATCCCACCCAGCCTGACCTCCGTGAGAAGGCGATAGGCGATAAGTTCAAGATCCTGGATGTGGAAGCCCCACAGGAGCAGCACCAGCGGAATCCCAACTATCAGCGCGACGGCCGAGATGCACATGCCAACCAACAGGCCCGCTTGGTCGATGGCAACAGGGCCGAGTTTGAAACGCTTTTGGAGGAAACGACCAAGCGATGTCTCGCCAAAAGTCTCGCTGCGTGAAATCGCTTTGCCCGACAGGAGACCGATATAGGTCGTGACGATGATCGCGCCGGTGATGATCAACTGGGTCGCAACAAAGCGCGCAAGCCCGACATAACCAGTCAGCGCGGTTATGATCAGCCCCGCACCCAGGACGCGCAGAATGATCGCCATGCCCCGCGGCCAATGGCGTCCCGGCGCGTCAGGATCGCCATTTCGCGCCAGCATCGGCCTGCCAAACGAGGCAGCAATCAGGATGAAGCCGATGATCAATGCCGCAATCAAACTTTTGACCACGGTCAGGACGAGTGGGGACCCCATCGCCTCGCTGATGCTGCCGAAGAGGTAGTCAAGCGCATTGACGATGGCCATCGCGAGCAAGCAGGCTCCGATGGAACTCGCACCGCGGTTGGAAAGCTTGACGAGACGCCATTGCGGCTCCTTCGGTGCGAACACCGCATTGGTGAAACGCCTGACGAAATAGATCAACCCGATCGCACCGAAGAGCGCCCCGATGATCGGCGCGATATCCGGTCTCAGAACGTTGAAACTGTTGAGGAAGAAATAGGAGGTCACCAGGAGCGTAGTAAGCGCGAACGTCCGGATCAGCGTCGACCAGAAAGCAATCGAGAGACGATTGATATAGGAGGGCTGCTCGTCCGTTTCCTTACGCTGCAGGTAGCGACCGAAGATGCGGTAACCGCCGGACAACAGCACCAACGCCGTCACAAGCGACATGAAGATGGCCGCGAAGAACGCGAAAGCCTTGAACTTCAGTACAAATCCCAGCCAGCTTCCAAGGGCTTGGACAAACTCCGACCCCTCTTGGACGAAGGCGCGCGCCGCATCGTCAATAACAGAAACCGAGACATCGGTGCGTCGCAGCAAGGTCGCGGCGAAAAGCTGTCGGCGTGTTTCAGCGATAACGTTACCAAGCTTGCTGATGGAAGCAGACAGGGTCTCGGCATCACCGGTAACGGCGTTAATCTGGGCGCGCTCGGCCGTCAGGGCGTTGCGTTCGGTCGTAACGATCTCCGCTTCGGTCGGCTGCCCTTCCTTTGGTGGATCGCCTAGCTCGCCAAGGCGGTTCTTGATCTGGTCGAGCCGCGGCCGGAGGCCGACGGATATGTTGAGAACCGAGCGCCCAAGTTCGTCGGTCTTTCCGGCGAGAGCCACCAGCGCGTCGTCATCGTCGCCTTTCTGCCTTACGCCGTCCTCGAGCGCGACGAGGTCCTGCTTTGCCTTCTCCAGCGCCTTAGCGGCCTGCTCGATCGGACCGTCAGCAACTGAAGCCTGCTCGGTCGCCTGGGGCTGTTGCTCGGCCTGCGGTTGAGGCGCCTCCGCGCTTGCAAGGCTCGCGCCAACGGTCGCCAGCGCAGCGACTAGGAAAATGCGAAGCAAGAGTTGGGTCGGCCGCAAAATATCCCCGCTCGGAAGGTTCTGGATCAAAATTGGAGTCCAGTTTTTCATAAGAAAGAAAGGCAACAGAAAGGCGACGCGCTCAGAAGCCTGCACCCGGCTGTGCCAGATATTCTAGTTCTGCCACGGTCGATTGTCGTCCGACGATGGCGTTTCGATGCGGAAATCGACCGTGGGCGGCGATCACCTTATGGTGGCGAAGCGCATAGTCGATATATTCCTCATCGCCAAGCGCACTGAATAGTGCCACGGCACGATCCTGCTCGGCCAGATCTTCGCAGTGCTCGAAGGGCATGTAAAAAAACGTCCGGCATTCCGGGCTGACCTGCTGGTCGGCGCCAGCTTCCACGGCAAGCTTTGCTTCCCGCAGCGCAAGCCCATCGGTGGCAAAGGCGAGCGGTGTCGTGCGGTAGATGTTGCGAGGAAACTGGTCCAGCACGATTACTGCGGCAAGCCTGCTGTGGGGCGTCGCACGCCACTCCTCCGACACGTCGCGCGAGAGCGCAAGATGCGTGTCGCGGAAGCGCTTGCGAATATCCCGATCAAGCGCCGTCGTCGCTTTGAACCATTGATCGCGGCCGCACTCCTCGAACCAGAAGTCGAAGACCTCCTGTGGCGTGCAGACATATCCGAGTTCCATATTTCCTCCCGCGAGAGCCGCCCGACTGCACGGCGGCCAACTATTTCGTGCCGATCTTGTGACCCGACACCTCGGCGCCTGCATCCGGCACCAGCCGCAGGAAGCTCACTGACGATATGATGCCGATTGCGCCGACGACAAGAAACGCCCATCGGAAATCGACGAGCCCCGGCCCCTCGACACCGCGCAAGGCGACGGAGATGTTGAGCACCGCCGCCGCGATCGCCACGCCGAGCAACATCGAAATCTGCTGCAGCATGCTCGACAGAGTGGAAGCCGAACTGCGTTGTGCAGAACTGATATCGGCAAAGGCCAGTGTATTCAGTGCCGTGAATTCCATTGAGCGCGAGAGACCCGCGGTCATCAACAGCACGTAGATAACAATACGCGGCGTTTCGGGTACGAGAAAGCCGCAGGCGGCAATCGCCGATGCAGCAATCAACCCGTTGAAGAAGAGCACCGCGCGAAATCCAAACCTGGCGAGCAGCGGTGTCGTGACGACCTTCATGCCGAGGTTTCCGAGAAAGTAGACCAGCAGATAGGCACCCGCTTCGATCGAGCTCAATCCGAATCCGAGTTGGAAGAGGAGCGGCAAGAGGAAGGGCGTCGCGTTGATCGCGAGACGGCTCGCCGTCCCGCCTGAAAGGGTCGCGATCGCAAAGGTTTGCACTTTGAAGGCAGACAGATCGAGCAATGGATTGCTGACTCGCCGGAAATGCCGGGTCGCCATGACCGAGAGCACGAGCCCTGCCACCAGCATCAGCAAAATTGGTACCAGCCCGCCATGCCATTTCACCGAGAACTCAAGTGCTGCCAGCAGGAAGGTCAATCCGCCGCCGCTGAGAACGAAGCCAAGTAAATCCAGCCGCCCGGCATCTTCCTCGCGCTGTTCCGGCACGAAACGAAGAACCAGCGCCATGCCGAGCACCCCGATCGGCACATTGATGAGGAAGTTCCAATGCCAACTTGCGTAGGTGGTGATGAAGCTGCCGAGCAGCGGACCGACAACGGGAGCCGTCAGCGCCGGCCAGGTTATCAGCGCGATCGCCTGGACGAGCTCCGATTTGCGGGCATTCTTGAGGACAATGATCCGGCCGACCGGCGTCATCAGCGCACTGCCCGCGCCCTGCACCGCGCGGGCGATGACAAACTCCGCAAGCCCATCGGAGACCCCACAGAAGAGCGATGCGATCGTAAAGACGGCGATCGAGGCCATGAAGACGCGCCGTGCGCCGTATCGATCCCCAAGCCATCCCGAAAGCGGAATGAAGGCCGCCATCGTCAGCATATAGACCGTGATGCCGATGCTCATGGATATCGGTTGAACGCCAAAACTCGCCGCCATCTGCGGCAATGAAGTGGTGACGATGGTGCCGTCGAGAATCTGCATGAAAAACGAAACGGCAACGACCAGCGCGACGATCTTTGCCCTGCGGATGCTCTCCACATCGTCTTTCTCAGTCGTCTGCATAGCTGTCATTGATCTGCCGATGTGGAATGGATGCATCCGGATAGAATGGACACAGAAGCGGGATCCGAGGCGTGCCGAACAGCACTACCGCTTGATAGGCCGATCGGCGCAACCCGAAAAGAGAAAAATCCTGAGATCTCAGAGGATTTTGTGAGTAGGGGCACCGATCAGCGGCGATTACGGCTTGCCCCCTACCCGGCTTTTGCACTTCTGGATAAGGCGTTAATCACCGCCTCGGACTCCGCTGTCCAACCGAAGAGCAGCTCGATTGCGAGCAGCGACGCTTCATGGTTGCTGCGCATTGTGTCAGCCGCGATTAGTTCTGCCGTACAGTCCCTAAGCACGATGCAACGATAGTCGCGAAAAGTCGCGTCACGGACTGTGGACTCAACGCAGATGCTGGTCGTGGCACCGGTGAAGATGAGCGTGTTGATCCTCCTGGCGCGAAGGAGGGTATCGAGCGACGTTTCGAAAAATGCACTGTAGCGATGCTTGGAGATCACGGCGTCGCCTGGCTGGGGCTCGAGTTCCGGGATAATTGCAGTGTTCCAGGTATCGCGCACCAGGATTTGGCTTTGGATGCCGTTTGGGGCTACCACGGCTGCCCCGATATTCAGGCGCTTGTGCTTGATGCGATGCGGAGCATCTTCGTTACCGGCATCGGAAAGGTCCGCATTATGCTCTTGCCTGGTGTAGACGATGAGCAATGCGTTACGCCGCGCCGCTTCGAGCAACCGCGAAATCGGCTGAACGAGATGCGCGATGGGCGCGACGTCAAGGCCGGCGCGATCGAACATTCCACCACGGCAGCCGAAGTCGTTCTGCATATCGATGACCATGACGGCAGTCCGGCTAGGATCGAAGCTGACCGCTTCAGGGCGAGCAGCAATGGATAGCTGCATTTCCATTCCCATCCCTCCCAAATCGAGTAGCGTGGTGCTCGAGCTGCCCACAACCATAACACGCTGGAGTCTGCCCGCATCGACCACGGCAAGTCCAAACCCTCGGGAATAGAGCCGGCGACCATAACCGCATAAAGGCAGGATTTGATCCACCGCAACGCCACCTGAGAAAGAACTCGTTATACGCGAATCCTGAAACAGAAACAATTTGACACTTGCATCTTCTGCGGCCACCCTGCCGCAGCAGAGGGGTACTCAGTGCCGGCGCAGGGCAATTGCGACGCCCTGACACACCGTCTCGCTTTTGTACTCTCTTGATCGGCCTCGGAGCACAATTCGATGATCGACACGCTGCTTGTTCTCAACACCGGTTCATCGAGCCTGAAGTTTCAGATCTTCGCGGAACGGGACCTAAACGTGCTGATGAGCGGCAAGGTCACCGGTATTGGTGACACGCCTGAGATGCGTGCGAAGCTTCCCAATGGTGAGGAGACGCGAAGTACCCTGCCCGCGAGCACTGATCACAATCTAGCACTCCGCGCGGTGACTGAGCTCATAGGCGGGCAGGATCACGGCTGGCGCACAACAGCCGTTGCCCATCGCGTTGTCCATGGTGGGCAGACCTTCCGAGAGCCCGTCATTGTCACGCCGGATGTGATGCGCCGCCTCGAGGCGCTGATCCCGTTAGCGCCGCTTCACCAACCCCACAATCTCGCCGGTATCACCGCTTCGGCGAGAATCGCGAGCGGAGCGCCCGATATTGCCTGCTTCGACACAGCCTTTCACGCAGGCCACGACGAGCTGACCAGCAGCTTCGCACTACCGCAGGAGATGCGCGACAAAGGCATGCGCCGCTATGGCTTCCATGGGCTTTCCTATGATTGGATTTCTCAGGTGCTGTCCAAGGACTATCCGGACCTCCATGCCGGCCGTGTCGTTGTTGGCCACCTCGGCAATGGCGCCAGCCTCTGTGCGTTGAAGAACGGCGTCAGCGTCGATACGACGATGAGCATGACCGCGCTCGACGGCATTCCTATGGGAACCCGCAGCGGCTCAATCGATCCGGGCGCCGTTCTCTACATGATCCACGACCTGGAGCTCGGCGTCGAAGCGGTCCAGGATATCCTCTATGAGTGTTCGGGCCTGAAAGGCTTGTCCGGCATCAGCAACGACGTCGAGGCATTGCTTCAAAGCGACGATCCCAAAGCCGCCTTTGCGCTCGAGTATTTTGCCCGCAAAACGGCTCAGCATATCGCGATGATGGCCGTCTCCCTAGGCGGCATCGATGCGCTTGTCTTTACGGGCGGGATTGGCGAGCACGCCGCCCCTGTCCGCGAGGCAATCCTGCGAAGGCTGCGCTTCCTGGGTGATTTCAAAACGCTAGTGATCCCGACCAACGAAGAACGACTGATGGCAACACAAGCGAAAAAGCTTCTCCGTACGGTAGCCTGAGGATCTCCGATCAGGCAACACCGAGCTTGTCAATGAAGCCGCTGACGCCCTTGAGGTTCTCTACCAGGACACGGATGGCGCGCCGCTCCAGTTCGCTCGATACGGTCCCTTCAAGCACCGCTCTGGAATCCTGAACCGATACCTTGATCGCATCGGTGTCGAGACCAAGGTCACCCTGCAGTCGCGCGCGGATGGCGCGGGCGAGAGCATCGTCACCACTTGCCGTTCTCTCGGCCGGCGCCGCAACGATTGCTTTGAGGAGATCGATACGGCTGACGATACCGAGAAGGCGCTTGTCGCTGACGACGGGCACCCGCTTGATCTTGTGCCGGAACATCGCCTCGGCGATCGCCGCAACCGGCGTATCCGGCGTCACGCTGATCACGCTTGCGGACATGACATCCGATACCCGCCAGCTGCGGCTTCGGATATAGTCGTCGAGGTCGACGAGCGACGTCTCATCCGGCTTGCCGGCCGATCTGCCGCCACCGAACTCGATGCGCCGGAGGAGGTCTCCTTCTGTCAGCAGGCCACAAACATTGCCATCGTTGTCGATAACAGGCAGGCCGCTGATATTCTTGGCAACCATCAGGTCTATTGCCTGATGGATGCTGCTATCGGCGCTGATCGTTGTGATGTCGGTGTTCATGATGTCTTGAGCAAACATGCTAATCCCATTGCACTCTGGAGGAAGTCAAATGGTTCCGACGTGACGCTGCGCGAACCGCGCATGCATCCGATGCTGAAAATATTGCGCAAATCCACTCCCAAGTCGATCAGGGATTGCGATCTAATTTGACCGGAGATGCGAAGGCACCGCGCCGACGGAACGGAAGCAGGGTCCTCGCCATCGGCCAAATCACCGGCGGGAATGTCCGGCAGCTACTACAGGGGCCGCCGGAGGGTAGCTCGGCCGAGAATGTTCCTGATGGCGCGCATGAAGACCCGCGATCCGGTCGCGATCAGCTCATCGGGAAAATCGTAGTCGGGGTTGTGCAGTCGCGGATGATCTTCACCCGCCCCGAGAAAGAACATCGCTGCGGGCGCCACAGTCCGGAACAGACCGAAGTCTTCAGAAGCTTTCATTGGCAGCAGGCTACTGACATCGTCATGGCTGACGCCCTCGTCATCCAGGGCACGCCGCAGCTCCTTGACCGCTTCGGCGGAATTGTAGCACTGGCGGAACACGTCCTCGTAACTGATCTCCACCTGCAATTGCCCGGCCTTCGCCTGGGTCTGCACCAGTTCCTCGGCGCGGGAAACCAACGCGGCCATCGCTTCATCGGTCAGCGTCCGCAGGGTCGCCCAGATCTGCGCTTCGCCGGGACTGATCCCAAATGCCGGCTCCCCGAGCCGCGCATGTGTGACCGTAACCAGCGAGTAGTCCGGCCCCAGCGGCCCATTGTTGCCCAACGCCGTCAGATCACCGAGCAACCGCGCCAGCACGAAAGTCGGCGCAATGCCCTGCTCCGGATAAGAGGCGTGCGATGTCTTACCCTTTAGAATGATCTTCATTCCGCGCGATGCGCAATTGACCGGCCCCTCCTTGAGAAGGACGTGTCCGAGCCGGATACCCGGGAAGTTATGAAGCGAGAGCGATAGATCCTGCGTCAGCGTCGCAAACTTCGGATCGGCAAGCACGGCCGCTGCCCCTGCACCGTTCTCCTCGGCCGGCTGGAACATCAGGATAACCCGCCCCTTCGCAGGCCGCTCGTGCCCAAGACCCTTCGCGAGTGCCATCAGGATCGCCATGTGACCGTCATGGCCGCAAAGGTGGCCCTTGCCCGGCACCGTCGAACGGTGCGCGACATCGGAGATTTCCTCGATCGGCAGGCCATCCAGTTCCGCACGGATCATGATCGTCGGACCTGATGCCGCTCCTTCATAGACGGCCGCGAGGCCATGGCCGCCGATGCCGGCAACGATGCGATCTGGCCTCGTGCGGCCGAGTTCCTCTGTAACGCGGGATGCGGTTTCCGCCTCCTCACCCGAGACTTCCGGATTGCGATGAAGTTCCCGTCGAAACGCTTTGATTTCGCTTAGTTCTCCATCAGTCAAAAACATCACCAGAATCCTCGGAACACGAACAGCCTCACCTCAAGAGCGCGAGCCTAACCTGCCCGTTTTCCATAGTCGATGAAGAAGTTCACTACTAAGGTCCGCCACGCGCTGCGGATCGGCAGTTCGCGCCGGCAAGCACCTACCCATATATGAGGTTCCTTTTCATATACAGGCGACGCTACCGACCGAACCGAGCTGCACGCTGCGCTTTTCGGCAGCTACGCATTTGTATATGTAAGGTGGCATTCACAGGAGAAATTGATGGAAGCAGATGACGCTGATCGGTACCGCGCTCCGGCGCTGGACAAGGGGCTCGATATCCTCGAGCTTTTGGCCAGCGTCGAGGAAGGGCTGACCCAGGCGGAGATCGCCAAGCGTCTCGATCGTAGCCCCAACGAATTCTATCGCATGCTCGATCGCCTCGTCCGCCGCGGCTACGTGACGAAGCTGGAGGGTGACCGGTTTACACTGACACTCAAGCTATTCGGGCTGGCCCAGTTGCACGCGCCAACACGCCGGCTGGCGTCTTTCGCAATGCCATTGATGCGTGAACTAGCGCAGAAGACCAAACAGGCGAACCACCTGGTCGTCTTTGACCGCGGTTCGGCGGTGGTGATCGCGCAGCACGAGGCGCCGGATTACTGGGGTCTCTCGATCCGCATCGGGTCGCACATCAGTCTCTTCGACACCGGCTCCGGCCACGTGCTTCTTGCGTTCCGAAGCGATGAAGAGCGGCAGATGATGATCGCGGAACACGTGCGCAGCCGCGCGGAAGTGAATCTCGGACCGGAATTTTACGAGCGCCTCGCCCAGATCCGCGAACACGGTTACGAAATGATGGCGAGCGCCCAGACGGCAGGCGTCAATAACCTTTCCGCTCCTATCCTTGGGCCGGACGGACGCTGCATTGCGGCCCTCACCTGCCCCTATATCGCGCTGGTCAATGCCTCGGCAGCGCCCGATATCAGCCAGACGATCACCATGGTGATGAAGACCGCCAACGAGCTTTCGCTGCTCGCCGGTTCTGACGTCGGAATGCCGACATGACCTGGCAGCACGCCGACGTATATTCTCACCTGCAGGCCAGTGCCGAGGAAGCCGGGATCACAACCGCGTTTAATGCCGATCCCCGCAAAGCCTTAAGGTCATTGTCAGCTAGCGATCTCATTAGAAATCCTGGCGACGGATAGACGCCGTCATGGCCATGGAGGATGCCGCCGGAAGGCAGGCATTCAAGGGAGATAGCGTGTGAACGTATTGCTGGTCGAGGACAACGTCCTTTTGGGAGACGCCGTGCGCGATCACATCGCGGCCGACGGTCATTCGGTCGATTGGTGCCTCAATCTCGCGGAAGCAACCCAAGCGGCCGAAACCGGCAAATACGGCGTCATCCTGCTCGACCTGCGCTTGCCCGATGGTAATGGCTTAACCCTATTGAAGGCGCTTAGACGACAAGCGAACTCCGTCCCCGTCATCATTCTGACGGCGCACGACCAGACTTCGGATCAGATCGAGGGCCTGCGAAGCGGCGCGGACGATTTCCTGGTGAAGCCCTTCGGGCTCTCCGAGCTTTCAGAGCGGATGAAAGCGGCAAACCACAAGCACTGAGACCTGGATTGGCATCCCGAGGCAATCGATACAACGATAGAGCCTATTCCGGCTGTTGCGTTGCAGCAGCCTCGCTGTCTCATCGCTGAAGGCTTGCGAGTTTATCCGCCTGTCGGCGGCATCCGGCGAAAACATCCAGATTCGGATCGTAGGCCTTGGTCGCCACGTCCATGAGCCCGAGCACACTGTGGAAGAAGTTGTCGTGCGAACGGTCCCTGTCTGCCTGCTTAGCCATGCAACTCATATCGAAGCCGGCCCCCTTCGCGAGATCGTCACTGACCCACGCCAGGAACGGCACGTGCGTCTGCTGCGACGGCGCTACGATATAGGGCGCGCCATGCAGGTAGATTCCGTTTTCGCCAAGCGATTCACCGTGATCCGACACGTAGATCGCTGCACCGGCAACCTTGTCGGAATGCTGCTTGAGCTTATCGATGACCGTCGAGACAATGTGGTCCGTGTAGAGGATCGTATTGTCATAGGCGTTGGTAATCTCTTCGGCCGTGCAGCTGCCGAAATCATTCGCCTGGCAATCAGGAACGAAACGTCGGTATTCATCGGGATAACGAGCGAAGTAGGCTGGCCCATGGCTTCCGAGCTGGTGCAAGACCAGCACGCTGTCACCCTTTACGTGGTCGAGCCAATCGTCGACCTTGTCGAGAAGGATAGCGTCGAGGCACTCACCATCCTTGCAAAAACGTGGATCGGCCGACTCCGGCAAGAACGTGAACGGGACCCGGTCGGTGACATGATAGCTGCCGGTGTCATTATCCAGCCAGGATACGTCCACCTTGGCATGGCTCAGCACGTCGAGGAGGTTCTCGGTCGCAAGGCCCTTCCGGTGCGTATAGGCTGTTCGCGGATAGACCGAAAACATGCACGGGATAGAAATTGCCGTCGCTGTGCCGCAGCTGGTCGTTTTCGGAAAATAGACAACGTTCCGCTTTTCGAGCTCCGGATTGGTTTTCCGCGCATAACCGCCAAGCGAGAAGTCATCGGCACGCGCTGTCTCGCCCGCAACGATGATCGTTACGCGCGGCTTGTTAAGGCCGGCAGTGTTCACCCGATGCGCATCCGTACCGAGCGGCTCGGCGACGACATGCGCATCCTGCTCGGACGAAACCGCAAAGCGAATGGTGCTGGTGATCGGTACGAATGGGTTCAGCCGGTCGAGGATGTCTCTGTGGGCGCGCCCGACGCCCGCAAAGGCACGGTAGTCGCCGAATCCGACCACGACGAAGACAGCCAGGCAAGCCACGATCACGCCGGTATTATGAGCAAGTTTGGACAGCACCGGGCGATGCCGGATGCGTACCCAGAGGATGACGAGTGACGGAAGTATACCAGTGAGCATCAAATAAAGGGCAAAACGCGTCGTTATCAGATGCCCTGCCTCCGCGCCCGTCGACACCGCCGCGTTGCGGATCATTTCCTTGTCCACGACCACGCCGAACTGATCGGTAAACCAGGAGCCGGCGGCTGCCGCGAGAACGAAGAAGATCAAAAAAGGCTTGGTGACATATTTGGCGGAGAAGGCCGTGATGATTGCCATGCTCATAGCCGAAATGCCGACGACAAAGAGCACGAACGAGAGATGATCGGACGCAAAATAGCTAAAGGCCGTGCTCCAGAACGATCTGTTTGTCACAAGAAGCAGGTAGAGAGTCGTAGCAAGGCAAAGCGTCACGCTGCCGATTGCGGGCCGCCGCTCGATCAGGCGGACCTTGGTGGCATTATCTTCCAATTGGTCGTCTCCGCGTCCAGATTTTGGCGTCGACGGAACCAGGATCGAATCATCTGTAGTTGATGGCCGTCGAAGAATATTCGCCAGCCATGACCGGATTTTCTGACAGTCACCTGAATAACCTTGGCAAGCGCTGCGGCCGTTCGGCTACCCCTGGATCCCAAAATACCTTTCGAGGCCCTTCCAGCTCCTGTCCATCGCGTAGGTTCCCGACAGGTAAGGAATGGCAATATGGCCGTAGTAGACCGAGAGCTGACGCTCGGCGACGTCCTCATTGATACCGGCCACTTGTTGGCTGTAGAGGACCGACACGAGCCCTGTCCTATCGGCGCCAGATTGGCAGTGGAGAAGGATGGGCTTTGGTGCCGCTCTCATGATCGCCAGCAGCTGCTCGGCGCGCTCGGGCGACAAGACCTTGGACGGCGACATTTCGAAGTCGATATGCTGAACACCGAGACCGCGTGCAGTTGCAATCTCGTCGGCATACCATTTCTTGCCAACGTGCATCCCGCGCAGGTTTATGACCGTCTCGATGCCATGACTACGCACGTAAGATGCCAGCTGCTCAGGCGAGGGTTGCGCCGAACGGTAGAGCTGATCCGCGATGACGGCGTGAAAATTCCCGCTCGCTTGGAGATAAACAATATAGCCCCCGAACATCGCGCCAATCGTAACGGTGCCGATGAGGGATGCCTTCCACCACCGAAAATTCCACAGGCGTTTCATGCCAACCTCGTCGCAACTTTTGCAGCGAGCTAGCATTGCCGGTTTGGCCTGACAACCACCTGAAAACGGCGTCCTGATGGTGGCGTGACGACGGTCAGGCCAACTGATTGCTGAATTGCGCGCCCGACAAGGTGCGTGAGACCGCATTGCGCCAGCCAGCGATCTTCCTCTGTCGCTCTGCCTCCTCCATGGAGGGTTGGAACCGCCGGCTGCACGCCCATGCTTTTCCGAAACTCTCCTTGTCGGGCCAAACCCCTGCTCGCGAACCGGCGAGCCAGGCCGCGCCGAGCGCCGTCGTCTCGACGACAGCCGACCGATCCACCGGGTTTCCGACAACGTCGGCAAGACGCTGCATCGTCCAGTCGGAACTTGCCATGCCGCCATCGACACGCAGGACCGTCTCAATGTGATGGCCGCCCCAATCCTTCCGCATCGCGATGAGGAGATCGAGCGTCTGGTAGGCGACAGACTCGAGCACGGCGCGCGCCAATTCCGCCGGCCCGCTGTTCCTGGTCAAACCGAAGATCGCACCCCTCGCCTCCGGGTCCCAATAGGGAGCACCGAGGCCGGTAAAGGCCGGCACCACATAGACCTGCTGATTGGGATCGGCCCTCATCGCCAGCGTGCCGCTCTCCGATGCGTTTGAAATCAAGCCGAGGCCGTCGCGTAGCCATTGCACCGCCGCACCGGCGATGAAGATCGATCCTTCCAGCGCATAGGTGGTTTCGCCGCCGAGCCGATAGGCGATCGTCGTGATCATCCGGTTGCTGGATGTTACGCAATCCCGCCCCGTATTCAGCAAGGCAAAGCAGCCTGTCCCATAGGTCGATTTCATCATGCCCGCTTCGAAGCAGGCACTACCGATAGTTGCTGCCTGTTGGTCGCCCGCAACACCGAGGATCGGTATCGGCGCACCGAAGATATCCGGATCAGTGACGCCGAAATCGTCCGCGCAGTCCTTGACCTCCGGAAGCATGGATGCCGGGATCCTGAGCAGGCCGAGAAGCTCCTCGTCCCACCTGCCCTCGGTAATGTTGAAAAGCAGCGTTCGCGACGCGTTGGTGGCATCAGTCGCATGAACGCGTCCGCCAGTCAGATTGAAGATCAGCCAGCTGTCGACCGTGCCGAAACAGACCTCGCCTGCCTCGGCGCGCTCCCGCAATCCGTCGACGTTGTCGAGCAGCCAGCGCAGCTTGGTCCCGGAGAAATAAGGATCGAGCAGCAGACCCGTCTTCGCGCTGAACAGTTTCTCATATCCATCCGCCTTGAGACTATCGCAGACTTCAGCCGTCCGCCTGTCCTGCCAGACGATCGCCTTGTTAAGCGCCCTGCCCGACTTGCGTTCCCAGACGACCGTAGTCTCGCGCTGGTTGGTGATGCCAATCGCGGCGATATCGGTGAGTGGAATGTTGGCATTCGCCAGCGCTTGCCGCGCCGTGCTAACCACGCTCGTCCAGATCTCATTCGGATCATGCTCGACCCAGCCTGGCTGCGGATAGGATTGTTTGATCTCCTCCTGTGCTGACGAGATCATCTTCATCCCGGCGTCGAAGACGATCGCACGCGAGGACGTCGTGCCCTGGTCGATCGCGAGAATATGGCCGCTCATTGTCTTCTCCGGCGCAATAGCTCACCTCGCCGGCGCGAACGCGCCAGCGGAAGCGATAGGTCATTCATAAGAGGGTGTAATGCCGACGTTATGCGGTCGGCGGTTGGCCGGGGCACACACCCCGGCCAACCTTGCTGATCAGTTCGACTGCCAGCTCTTGACCAGTTCGTCGTAGTTGACGGTAACCGGCTTTTCCTTCTCGTTCTCGATCTTCAGCTGCGGCGCGAGGTTGCCCTTGGCGACCGCATCCTTGTTCCAGAACTCGAGATCATGCTCTTCGGCGAGCTTCGGACCGATATCGCCCTGCACTCCGGCGCGTTCCAGTCGCTGCATCACCTTTTCCTGTTCGGAGCAAAGCGAGTCCATCGCTTCCTGCGCGGTCTTCGCACCGGACGACGCATCGCCGACCGCCTGCCACCAAAGCTGAGCGAGCTTCGGATAGTCAGGAACGTTCGTACCGGTCGGCGACCACTGGACGCGGGCGGGCGAGCGGTAGAACTCGACCAGACCGCCAAGCTTCGGAGCGCGCTCCGTGAAGCTCTTGTCGCGAATGGTGGACTCGCGGATGAAGGTCAGACCGACGTGGCTCTTCTTCACGTCGACCGTCTTCGAGGTCACGAACTGCGCATAGAGCCAAGCGGCCTTGGCGCGATCGTCAGGCGTCGACTTCATCAGCGTCCAGGAACCGACGTCCTGGTAGCCGAGCTTCATGCCGTCCTTCCAGTAGACGCCATGCGGGCTTGGCGCCATGCGCCACTTCGGCGTACCGTCCTCGTTGACGACTGGCAGACCGGGCTTGACGGCATCGGCCGTGAAGGCGGTGTACCAGAAGATCTGCTGGGCGACTTCGCCCTGCGCCGGCACAGGACCGGATTCGGAGAAGTTCATGCCCTGCGCTGCCGGCGGTGCATAGGCCTTCAACCAATCCAGATACTTCTGGATCGAGTAGACGGCAGCCGGGCCGTTCGTATCGCCGCCACGCGCAACGCACGAACCAACCGGACGCGAGTTCTCGTCGACCTTGATGCCCCACTCGTCGACCGGAAGGCCGTTCGGAAGGCCCTTGTCGCCGTTGCCGGCCATCGATAGCCAGGCATCGGTGAAGCGCCATCCGAGTGATGGGTCCTTCTTGCCGTAGTCCATGTGGCCGAAGACCTTCTTGCCGTTGATCTCACGGCCGGTGAAGAATTCGGCGATGTCCTCGTAGGCAGACCAGTTGACCGGAACGCCGAGATCGTAACCATACTTCGCCTTGAAGTCGGCCTTGTTCTTCTCGTCGTTGAACCAGTCGTAGCGGAACCAGTAGAGGTTCGCGAACTGCTGGTCGGGAAGCTGGTAAAGCTTCTTGTCCGGTGCAGTCGTGAACTTGGTGCCGACGAAGTCGTTGATATCGAGGCCCGGGTTGGTGACATCCTTGCCTTCGTTCGCCATCCAGTCGGTCAGCGAGCGGGCCTGCTGGTAGCGCCAATGCGTACCGATGAGGTCCGAGTCATTGACATAGGCGTCATAGATGTTTTCGCCCGACTGCATCTGCGTCTGCAGCTTTTCGACAACGTCGCCTTCGCCGATGAGATCGTGCGTGATCTTGATACCGGTGATCGCGGTGAAGGCCGGCGCCAGAACCTTCGATTCATATTCGTGCGTCGTCAGGGTTTCGGAAACGACCTTGATGTCCATGCCGGCGAAAGGCTTCGCCGCATCCATGAACCACTGCATTTCCTTTTCCTGGTCCGCGCGGGAAAGCGTCGAAAGATCGCCGATTTCCTTGTCCAGGAAAGTTTTCGCTTCATCCATGCCGGCATAGGCGGCGCCCGCCATGGTCAGCAACATGCCTGCTGTTGTCGCTAGTAAATGCCTTCGCATAATATCCTCCCAGGGTTGCGATTGCAGTCTTCACGTTCAGGCGGCCAGTACCCCCGGCCATCTGTATTTCCCTGCCGTCACACGTAGCGGAAGACGCCGATGGCGTAGACTACGGAGAGGGCAAGAGCCCACCACAGGTTGGGTCCGACAAGACCCAGCCATGCGAGATGTATGTATGCTGCGCCAAGCAGCGACACGAAGAGCCGATCCCCTCGCGTGGTTTCGAACCTGAGGATTCCGACGCGCGGCGAGCCGCCAGGCACGAAATACTCCCAGATGCTCATGCCAACGAGCAGCATGAAAATCGCCAGGAAAAACAATGCAGTCGGCAGCGTCCACGCCATCCAGGAAAAGTTCATGAGTGGTCCTCCCTTGTCAGACGCGGCCGAGCGCGAAGCCCTTGGCGATGTAATTGCGTACGAAGTAGATGACGAGCGCGCCGGGGATGATGGTCAGCACACCGGCAGCCGCCAGCACACCCCAATCCATCCCTGCAGCCGAGACGGTGCGCGTCATGATCGCCGAAATCGGCTTTGCGGCAGTCGTCGTCAGCGTGCGGGCCAGCAGCAGTTCCACCCACGAGAACATGAAGCAGAAGAAGGCGGCGACACCGATCCCTGACGCGATCAGCGGCATGAAGATCCTCACGAAGAACCGCGGGAAAGAATAGCCGTCGATATAGGCCGTTTCGTCGATCTCCTTCGGCACGCCGGACATGAAGCCTTCCAGGATCCAGACTGCCAGCGGCACGTTGAACAGGCAGTGGGCGAGCGCCACGGCGATGTGCGTATCGATCAGCCCGAAAGCCGAATAGAGCTGGAAGAACGGCAGCGCGAAGACGGCCGGCGGTGCCATGCGGTTCGTCAGCAGCCAGAAGAACAGATGCTTGTCGCCCAGGAACCGGTAGCGCGAGAAGGCATAGGCCGCAGGCAGCGCCGCCAGCACCGAGATCACCGTATTCATGACCACGTAGATGATCGAGTTGATGTAGCCGTTGTACCAGGAGGGATCGGTGAAGATCACCATGTAGTTCCCGAGCGTCGGGTTCTGCGGCCACAGCGAGAAGGCGCCGGTGATCTCGGCATTCTCCTTGAAGCTCATGTTCATCAGCCAGTAGATCGGCAGCAGCAGAAAGATGATGTAGACCGTCGAAACGACCCAGGAGAAGTTGCCCGCAGGCTTGTATTTCATTGTTTGAGCCATGGTCCTCTCCTTTCTCAGGCGTTCGCGTCGCTGCTGGTCATGACGGTGTAGAAGACCCATGACAGAAGCAGGATGATAAGGAAGTAGATGATCGACATTGCCGCTGCCGGACCGAGGTCAAACTGGCCAACGGCCATCTTCACAAGGTCAATCGACAGGAAGGTGGTCGAGTTGCCGGGACCGCCGCCGGTGACGACGAAAGGTTCGGTGTAGATCATGAAGCTGTCCATGAAACGCAGCAGGACGGCGATGAGTAGCACGCGCTTCATCTTCGGCAGCTGGATGTAGCGGAAGACGGACCAGCGCGACGCGCCGTCGATCTTCGCTGCCTGATAATACGCATCCGGGATCGAAACGAGGCCGGCATAGCAGAGCAGCACCACAAGGCTCGTCCAGTGCCAGACGTCCATCAGGATGATGGTGATCCACGCATCGAGGGGGTCGCGGACATAGTTGTAGTCAAACCCCATTGCCTCAAGAGTATGACCAAGCAGGCCGATGTCGACACGCCCGAAAACCTGCCAGATGGTGCCGACCACGTTCCACGGAATGAGCAGCGGCAGCGCCATCAGCACGAGGCAGATCGGTACGCCGATCCCCTTCTTCGGCATGTTGAGGGCAATGAAGATGCCAAGCGGGATCTGCAGCGCCAGAACGATCAGCGAGAAGACGAGATTGCGCTGCAACGCCGCCCAGAAGCGGTCGGAATGAAGCGTCTGCACGAACCAGTCAGTCCCCGCCCAGAAGAACTCGTTGTTCCCGAACGTATCTTGGACCGAGTAGTTCACAACGGTCATCAGCGGAATGACGGCCGAGAAGGCGACCAGCACAAGGACCGGCAGAACCAGAAACCAGGCTTTGTTGTTCCAGGTCTTTTCCATGCTCAGCCCTCCCTGCCGACGCGCCAGGAATTGGCGTAAATATTGATGGCAGCCGGATCGAAGGTCACCCGCGCATCAGCCGGGATTTCGGAGTCCTCCGTCACGACGATGGCGATCGGCTGGCCGGCAAAGGTGGCGCGCACGATCTTCTGCCGTCCAATGTCCTCGACCCTGTTGACGGTGACCGGCATTCCTTCGCGGCCGATATTGACGAACTCCGGGCGTATGCCGAGCTCGGTCTTGGCGCCGGCAGCCGCTTGCGGCGCGTAGTCCAATGACAGCGTCTCGCTGCCGATACGCACCGCGTTGCCCTGCAGTTGCACCGGCAGGACGTTCATGCCCGGCGACCCGATGAAGTAACCGACGAAGGTATGGCTCGGCCGCTCGAAAAGCTCTGCCGGCGTGCCGATCTGGACGATTTGTCCTTCGTACATGACGACAACCTTGTCGGCGAAGGTCAGCGCTTCCGTCTGGTCGTGCGTCACATAGACCATGGTGAAGCCGAACTGCTTGTGCAGGCGCTTCAACTGCGAACGCAGTACCCACTTCATGTGCGGGTCGATCACGGTCAAAGGCTCGTCGAACAGGATCGCGTTGACGTCGTTGCGCACCAGTCCGCGGCCGAGCGAGATCTTCTGCTTCTGGTCGGCCGTCAGGCCCTGTGCCTTGCGCTTGGCCATACCGCCGAGATCGATCATCTCGAGAATGTCGCGAACGCGCCGATCGACTTCCGGCTCGGGGACCCTGCGATTGCGCAGCGGGAAAGCCAGGTTGTCGTAGACAGTCATGGTGTCGTAGATGACCGGGAACTGGAACACCTGCGCAATGTTTCGCGCCTGCGTGGAAAGGTTCGTCACATCCTGGCCATCGAAGAGGATACGGCCGTGCGACGGCTGCAGCAGGCCGGAAATGATGTTGAGTAGCGTCGTCTTTCCGCAGCCGGATGGTCCGAGAAGCGCGTAGGCGCCGCCGTCCCGCCATTCGTGATCGACTTCACGAAGCGCATAGTCTGCGTCGGACTTCGGGTTCGGTCCGTAGGCGTGGCGGATGTGGTCGAGCGTGATGCGTGCCATGTCCTTCTCCCTTACGCCTTTGCGCCAGTTGCGATTGCCCGGCCATCGGTGCCGAACGCCATGACGTGACGGGTGTCGAGGTAGATGTCGACCTCGGTATCCGGATCGATGTTGTGAATGCCGTGGGCAAGCATGACCCAACGGACACCGTCGAAATCCATATGCACAAAGCTTTCGGAGCCTGTGATCTCGGAAACCTGCGTGCGTGCCTGCAGTTTTGCTGCCGTCTGAGTCTGCGGCGAAAGAGCGAGGTGGTGCGGATGGAAGGCGATCGTGACCGGACCATCGGCCATGTCGTCCAAATGCGCGGGCACCGGCAGGATATCAGCTCCTTGCCTCTGGAACGAACCGCCGGCCTTTATCACATCCATGAAATTGAGCGGCGGATCGGCAAAGGTCTTTGCAGTTACGAGGTCGAGCGGATTTCGGTAGACGGCGATCGTCGGTCCGAACTGCGTCACGTGGCCTTCCGAAAGAGTGGCCGTGTTGCCGCCGAGCAGAAGCGCTTCGGAAGGCTCCGTTGTGGCGTAGACGAAGATGGCGCCGGACTGCGCAAAGATCCGCGGCAGTTCGGCACGCAGTTCCTCGCGCAGCTTGTAGTCGAGGTTCGCGAGCGGCTCGTCCATCAGCACAAGGCTGGCATTCTTCACAAGGGCACGCGCAAGCGCCGTGCGCTGCTGCTGGCCGCCGGAGAGATTGAGCGGGGTGCGATCCAGATAGGGCGTAAGGCGCAAGAGTTCGGCGGCCTTGCGAACCTCACGATCGATCGTCGCGGTGTCCTTGCCTGAAATCCGCATTGGCGAGGCGATGTTTTCGTACACCGTCAGGGCCGGATAGTTGATGAACTGCTGGTAAACCATCGCGACGTTGCGCTTCTGCACCGGCATGCCGGTCACGTCTACGCCGTCGAAATGGACGGAACCGCTCGTCGGTCGATCGAGCCCGGCCATCAGTCGCATCAGCGATGTCTTGCCGGACAGCGTCGGCCCCAGCAGCACATTCAATGTGCCTTTTTCAAATGCAAGATTGGTTGCGTGGATGTGATACTCCCCGCCCACCATCTTTGCAGCGTTCCGCAATTCAAGCATTCCGGTTCCCGTGCCTCCTCAACAGCGGGGACATTACCGCTTCAACCAGCCATCTGCGCCGGTCGCGCGGCCATGTACTCCTCCAATAGCGCAGCCTGTTCCTTGGTCAGGCGCAGGCCGACTTTCGTTCTTCGCCAAAGCACATCCTCTGCGCGTCTGGCCCATTCGTGATCGATGAGATAGCGAACCTCTGCCTCGAAGAGATCGCCTCCGAAACAGTGTCCCAGGTCCTCCGCGCTGGCGGCCCGCCCGAGCAGGACCGACGCCTTGGTGCCGTAGCGGCGCACCAGTTGGCGCGCATGCCGGTCCGCCAGGAACGGATAACCGCCCTTCAGCTTAGCAACCTCCGCCTCGTAGCCGGTCGCGGCGAAATCCCCGCCCGGCAGATGGCTCTTCGCTGTCCAGGACGCGCCTTTGGCGCCGATCGCCTCGGCGATCCTTTCCAGTGCGTGTTCGGATAGGCGCCGATAGGTCGTGAGCTTGCCGCCGAAGACATTGAGCAGCGGTGCGCTTTCACCCTCGCCTTCGATCTTCAGCACGTAGTCGCGGGTCGCCTCCTGCGCCTTGGAAGCGCCGTCGTCAAATAGAGGCCGCACAGCCGAATAGGTCCAGACGATGTCTTCCGGCCGTACCGGCTCCTTGAAATACTCGCTCGCCGCGTTGCAGAGATAGATCGTCTCTTCCTCGGATATTTTCACATCCTTCGGATCGGCCGAGTAGTCGCGGTCGGTGGTACCGATCAGCGTGAAGTCCTGCTCGTACGGGATCGCGAAGATGATGCGGTTGTCCGGGTTCTGGAAGAAATAGGCCCGCGGATCGTCGAACTTCTTCTTTACGACGATGTGGCTGCCCTGCACGAGCCGCACGTGGCGGGCCTCGTTCTGCCCGAAGGCCGTGCGAATGACCTGATCGACCCATGGCCCGGCAGCATTCACCAGCATCCGCGCCTGAAAACTGTTGCCCTGCCCGCTGACGGTGTCGACCGTCTCGATCGACCACAATCCGTTCTCGCGCCGCGCCGAAACGACTCTCGTTCTCGGCATGATCAGCGCGCCGCGGTCGGCCGCGTCCCGCGCATTGAGCACTACCATGCGCGCATCGTCGACCCAACCATCCGAATACTCGAACGCCTTCGTGAAGAGTGCCTTCAATGGCTTGGAGGCCGGGTCGCGGCGCATGTCGAGAACCGCGGTCGGCGGCAACAACTTTCGTCCGCCGAGGTGATCGTAGAGAAACAGCCCGAGACGGATCAGCCATGCCGGGCGGATGCCACCCTTGTGATAGGGCAGCACGAAGCGCATCGGCCAGATGATGTGCGGCGCCATCGCCCAGAGCACTTCGCGCTCCATCAGAGATTCGCGCACCAGACGAAACTCGTAGTGCTCGAGATAGCGCAAGCCGCCATGGATGAGCTTGGTCGCGCCGGAAGACGTGCCCGAAGCGAAATCGTTCATTTCCGCAAGCGCGACCGAATAGCCCCGCCCGATCGCATCCCGCGCGATCCCGCAGCCATTGATGCCGCCGCCGATAATGAAAAGATCGTGAATCTGACGGCTCACGTTCCCCCTCCGAGCCAGAATATGCCGCAACGCAACATGCTCACGCATTTGCGAAAGTCAGAGCAATTAAAGCGAAGATTATTCGAATGTCAAACGAATGTTTTTCGAATTCTTAAAACTCACAGATTTGCCGTGAACGTAAACGTCAAATCGAGGACGCAGCGCGTCATCGCCCGGTCCTGCGAGACGGCGGATCCATGCTTGGGCAGAGGCTCAATATTGTTCGGGTGCCCTGAAATACGCGCGGGGAGCGGCTCCCATCGTCCGCCTGAACATCGTGGTGAAGGCGGCGACGCTGTCGTAGCCAAGGTCGAGGGCAACGGCTGTAACCGCCTCCCCGGCTGCGAGGCGGGGCAAGGCGGTGAACACCGCCGCCTGCTGCCGCCAGGTTGAGAGACTGATACCCGTTTCCTTGCGAAAGAACCGAGTAAAGGCGCGCCGGCTCATGGCAAGCCGCTCCGCCCAATCGTCGATGACCAGCCTTGCACTCGGACTTTCCATGAAGCCGCGGCAGAGCGTCGCCAGGCGCGTATCTGAGGGGAACGGCAATCCCAACGGCCGGTCGGGAAGCCGCAAGACCTCCTCGAGCAGCAGCGCCATGATGAGATCCCGTCTGCCGCTCTTGGCCTCGGGCGGCGCAACAGCCTCGGTGATCAACGCTCTGGCAAGATCAGTCAGCGCCACGACGCGGATGGCCGTCGGTGGATCGGCCAAGGCCTGGGGCGAGACATAGGCCGAAAGCATCGCAACATCGCCGAGCATGTCGACGGTGTGGACAAGTCCTGCCGGTATCCACAACGCATGCTGCGGCGGCACCATCCAGCGCCCCAGTATCGACGACACCATAAGCACGCCGGACCGAGCATAGACGAACTGTGCACGGCTGTGACTATGGGGTTCCACATGGTAGCCGGCCGGATATTCCGAGGGGATGGCATAGACCGGCTCTGAGGCTGCCTCGATGGCAGCAAGACGCTCCACATGGAGCTTGGCCAACTCACTCGTCGCCAGGCTTTGCTTGGATTTCACCATTTTTGGCCCACTTGCGAAATAGCAAGACCAAAACACGAAAGCGGGACGACCACAAGTCGGTTATTCCAAAGCCTCGTAGGACGGAGCAGAATCGTGACAGACAGCGCAATGACGGCAGAGAGGCACTCTGCGGAACAGACGGTTTTCGGCATTATCATGGCGGTAAGCTTCTGCCATCTTCTCAACGATACCATGCAGTCGCTGATCCCCGCGCTCTATCCGATGATCAAGGACGGCTACGGCCTCGACTTCACGCAGATCGGCTTCCTCGGCCTCGTGTTCCAGGTCACCGCGTCGCTCCTGCAGCCGCTGATCGGCATTTACACCGACAAACGCCCGTTGCCTTACTCATTGTCTGTCGGCATGGGCTTCACGCTGATCGGCCTGGTGCTGCTCGCATATGCGCACGCCTATTGGGTCTTGCTCATCGGCGCGGGTGTCGTCGGCCTCGGCTCCGCCGTGTTCCATCCAGAATCCTCGCGCGTTGCCCGGCTGGCATCAGGCGGACGCCATGGCCTTGCCCAGTCACTGTTCCAGGTTGGCGGCAACTTCGGCTCGGCGATAGGTCCGCTCCTGGCCGCCTTCATCGTACTACCGCGGGGCCAGCATAGCGTTGCATGGTTCTCGCTCGCAGCTCTGACCGGCATGATCGTCCTGTGGCGCGTCGGCGTCTGGTACGCCGATCACCGCAAGAATAACGCCGGTCGCAAGGCGGCGGCACCCGCGGTCCATCTCCCACGCAACAAGGTCATTGCGGCGATCGGTGTCCTGGCACTGCTAGTGTTCTCGAAATACGTCTACATGACGAGCCTTTCGAGCTACTACACTTTCTATATGATCGAACGCTTCGGAGTGTCGGTGCAGCACGCGCAGATTCTGCTGTTCGTATTCCTCGGCGCCGTGGCCATCGGCACCGTCGCCGGCGGCCCTGTCGTCGACTGGTTCGGCACCAAGTTCGTCATTTGGTTCTCGATCCTCGGCGCCCTGCCCTTCACCCTTGCCCTGCCTTATGCCGACTACAACTGGACGGTCTTCCTGACCTTCCTGATCGGCATCATCCTGGCCTCCGCCTTCTCGGCCATCGTCGTCTTTGCGCAGGAGCTGGTTCCGGGTCGTGTCGGCATGATTGCCGGCCTGTTCTTCGGCTTTGCCTTCGGTATCGGCGGCATTGGCGCAGCAGGCCTCGGCATGGTGGCCGACCACATGGGCATCGAGTTCGTCTACAAAATCTGCTCGTATTTACCGCTGCTCGGCCTGTTGACCATCTTCCTGCCGGACATCGGCAAGGGCCGCCGCCACACCACGAAAGCGGGCAAGTAAGCGAACACCCGCAGGATTACCAATCGGCATAGGGGGCGATCGATGTGATCGCACCCCTGCCACACCACCCGGCATGCGGGTCCGCACCGGGTGGTTCGAGAGATTGAGGTTAGACGAGCCTGGGCATTCCAAGTTGGTCAGCCCATCTAATGGTGAGGGTGGCGTTAAGGAGCTTGCCGCTGTTGCGCGACCAGCGACCGGCATTTGCTGCCACTTGCGAGATCTCCCCATATGTGGACGGCTCCCACTTGCAAGGGTTTTTACAGATAATTTTGATCGGATCGCTTCCTCCCCACGGTTGGTCACCCTGCCGCAGTTGCGCTTCACTTCGCTCGCTGTGACCAGCTTACGGTGGGACTTCCACCCACAAGAATGCGCCCATGCTGGGCGCACAACGACAAGGGCCAAGATCACCATCTCGGCCCTTTTCAGCCTTCGGCAGCTGGCGTGTACCTAAACCCTGTCGCACTCAGTCTGCAGTGGTTGGCACTTGCTGGACTGCGTGCTTTCCAATCCGAAAACTTTCGATTCGCACGGCAAAAAGATGCAGTGCCTGGCGATTGCGTTGACTCTGCGCACCATCGATTGTACCGATTGAAATACTGTTTACCGATCGGTACAGAAACGAGCACTAGGAGATCGAAACCATGCCTGAACACCGCCCACCACTCCCTCCCTTCACCCGCGAAACCGCGGCTGCCAAAGTCCGAGCCGCAGAGGATGGATGGAACAGTTGCGATCCCGACAGGGTGTCACTCGCCTATACCGTTGACAGTTACTGGCGCAATCGCGCGGAATTTGTCCAAGGGCGGGAAAAGATCGTCGAGTTCCTGACCAGGAAATGGCGCAAGGAACTCGAGTATCGGCTGATCAAGGAACTGTGGGCCCACGACGGCGACCGCATCGCGGTTCGCTTCGCCTACGAATACCGCGACGACTCCGGGAACTGGTATCGGGCATACGGCAACGAGAACTGGGAGTTCGACGCGAGCGGCCTGATGCACCACCGCTATGCTTGCATCAACGATATGCCCATCAAGGAATCCGAACGCAAGTTTTTCTGGGATCGGTCCGGCCCCAGGCCTGCTGACCACCCAAGCCTTTCTGAATTGGGACTGTAACACATGCCAAAGATCGTCGCCGAGCGCTCCGACGCAATCCCATCCCTGGCCGAAGTCTTTCGGGAGTATGGCTTCGAGGGCGCAAGTCTTTCAACCATCACGGAAAAAACAGGACTCGGAAAGGGAAGCCTCTATCACTTCTTTCCCGGCGGAAAGGAAGAGATGGCCATAGCCGTGCTCGGCGAGATCGACGAATGGTTCGTGACACAGGTTTTCGAACCGTTACGGAACGCGGATGATCCGCGCTCCGCTATCTCCGACATGTTTCGCTCTGTTTCCCGGTATTTTCGCTCCGGCAGCCGAGTGTGCCTCGTTGGTGCGTTCGCACTCGATAATGTCCGCAACCGGTTCAGCGCTCAGGTCAGGGACTACTTCGCCGAATGGCATAGCGCGCTTGCCTCAGCTCTCACGCGAGCCGGATGCCTCGAGCCGGATGCCGCCGCGCTGGCCGAGGAGACCGTCGTTGCCGTTCAGGGAGCCCTCGTGGTCGCCAGAGCACTCGACGAGCCTGAGGTTTTCGAACGGACCCTTCAGCGGGTCCAGTCCCGACTTTTTGCCGCGACCAGTGGAGAGAAGCAGAGATGAAGAAGCACCGGAATAATTCCGTCATCCTCGCACCCTGGCGGGTTAAGCGCGCCGTGGATTTCATCGAACTCAACCTGGCGACCTCGCTTCGGCTCGCGGACATCGCGCACGCGGCGGGGCTCAGTCCAATGCACTTCGCAGCAGGGTTCCGGTCGGCGACGGGCTTCAGTCCACGCGTCTATCTGCAGGGACGTCGGATAGAGCGCGCGAAAGCGAAGCTGATCAGCGATGGCCTGAGCATCGATGAAATCGCGATCGACGTCGGATTTCGATCGCGGACCCATTTCATCACAGTGTTCCGACGCCAAACGGGGCATCCTCCGGCACGCTGGCGGCGTTGCAGCGTTTAATTTAGATAGCGGTGAAGCCGTTGTCGACGAAGAGATGCGCGCCATTGACGAACATCGACTCGTCGCTAGCGAGATAGAGCGCGGCGCGTGCCACGTCCTCGGGTTCGCCGATCCGTCCCTGCTGGGCGGCAATAGCCGCGTCCGACACATCGACGCCGAATGCCTGCAATTCGCTGACCTCGCGCAATCCGTGCGGCGTGCGGATGAAGCCGGGGCAGACGGCGTTGCAGCGGATGTTGCGATCCCTGAATTCGACCCCGATCGCACGAGCAAACATATGCACAGCGCCCTTCGTCGTGTCGTAGAGCACTTCCATCGGCGTTGCGGCCACGGCCGAGATTGATGACGTGCAGACGATGGAACCACCGCCCGCGGCGATCATCCCCGGCAGGACCGCCCGCGTCATCAGGAACATCGATCGCACGTTGACCGCGTGCAGCCACTCCCACTCCTCGAGCGTGGTCTCCAGGAACGGCTTGATGACGATAGTGCCGGCGTGATTGAAGAGCACGGTGACGGCGCCGAACCTATCCTCCACACCCCTGACGGCCGCGACGACGGCGGCCTCCTCCGACACGTCGGCGACCCAGTAGTCGGCGACATGACCGGCGGAACAAATCTCCTCCGCCGTTTGCCGTGCTGCCGCTTCATTCCGGTCAATGATCGCTACCCTGGCGCCCTCGGCAGCGAAGAGGCGCGAGGCCGCTCCGCCCATGCCCGTCGCGCCGCCTGAAATAATTGCAATCTTCCCCTTCAGCCGGTCGACCATGACCCCAATCCCCTTGCTCCCGTTGTTCGCCGTCACTCACTCGTCGTCGAGTGGGCGTCTGCCGATGCAGTGTTGAAGAGAGTCCCGGTCAATGTCCAGACGCACCTGCGTCGCCCGGTAACCTTACCAAATAACCAACAAAACAGCTTTCGGTTGTCTCAACACGCAACACCGGGCATGTGTGTTTCCAGCGGCTCACCATCAGCCGCGGTCCGGAAGGGGTCCGGATCGATAGAGCCCGCCCCCGAGGGGCCTGGGGCGGGCTTCCCAACTCTTACAAAGACATACGTGTCTGTGACAACCTACTAGGCAGGCTTGCGCCTTACTGATTTGGCGCCGCCGACGCTCCACGCAGGACGTCGGCAGCTTGGCACACGCTAAAGCTGCTCGGCCTTGTGGCGCGCTATTCTACAAGAAAAGCGCGGAAATCATTCACGTTGGTACCTGTCGGTCCCGGAACGAACAGATCGCCCGCGAGGTTGAAGGCCGACCACGCATCATGGCCCGCCAGGAACGCGCGCGCATCGCCGCCGGCGCTCCTGATCCGCGCCACCGTCCCGCCGTCACAGAAGGCGCCAGCATTGTCTTCGGAGCCGTCGATACCGTCGGTATCAGCGGCCATCGCTACAACGCCATCGACTCCTTGTAGATCGATCGCCGCCGAGAGGAGAAGCTCGGAATTTCGCCCGCCCTTGCCATATGTTCCGGTTCCGATGCTGACCGTAGTCTCCCCGCCCGAAAGCAGCACGAGAGGCTTTGGAGCCGGCGGTCTCGTCAAAAACTCCCGAGCAAGCGCCGCATGCATCCGGCCGATATCCTTCGCCTCCCCTTCGATCGAATCCGAAAGGATGAGGGGTTGCACGCAGAGAGATCTTGCCCGATCGGCAGCCGCCTCCAGGGACACCCGCGCCGAGGCGATCACATGCACTTCGTTGTTGGCGAAGACGCGGTCACCGGCACTTGGCGCTCTGGTATTGCGGATACAATCGATCACGCGCGCCGGGAGATCGATCCGGTAGTCCCGGATCACTCGTAGCGCCTCCTCCGCATCGCTGCTGTCGGGAACCGTCGGCCCCGACGCAACGAAGGCCGGATTGTCGCCCGGAACATCGGAGACGACGAGGCTGACGACCTTTGCCGGATGGGCAAGTGCGGCAAGCCGTCCCCCCTTGATGCGGGAGAAATGCTTCCGCACCACATTCATCCCGGAGATCGGCGCGCCCGACGCCAGCAGCGCTTCGTTCAACGCGCTCTCGTCGGTGAGGGTGAAACCGGTCGGCGGGGCCGGCAGCAAGGCCGAGCCGCCGCCGGATATCAGTGCGATCACCAGATCATCACACGTCAGCCCATGCAGATGGTTCATCAGCGCCTCGGCGCCGATAAGACCGGCTCTGTCTGGGACCGGATGAGCCGCCTGGAGAATCTTCGTCGATCGGCACTCTGCGATTGGCCCATGCCTGGCAACAACGAGACCTTCGAAGGGATGAGACCAAGCGCGTTCGAAAGCGGCCGCCATCTGGCTTGCGGCCTTCCCTGCCCCAACAACGATTGTCCTGCCTTTCGGCGGATCCGGAAGATGGCGAACCAGGGCCTCGTAAGGATCGGCGGCCTTGACGGCTTGGTGAAACAGGGTTTGCAGGAAAGCTCGTGGATCGGAAATCAAACCCTACTCCATTTTCAAAGTTCGCAGTCCGAACACCTGCCTGGTCTGGCGGGCGATTGCCCTGCCCTCTGGCGCGTTTCATTTGCGCTCGTGAGCGAGGATCGCGGCAGGCAACGGCGGAAGTCTCCGGATAAGTCGGAGCCTCGTTCGCCAACCATGATGGTTGGTGCGTTGTTGTACGATGGAATTCGCGGCATGACCAACGAATCACGCACGCGAAGCCTCTAGACCATGGACCCTGGAATCGAGACCGACAACAGCTTCCGGTCCGATCCCTTCTCACGCGTACCGACGGATGCTGGTCTGTCTTGGCACTCGCGCAGCCCCACATCCGAGCTGTTCATGTTTGGAATCCTGGCTCCTGGTTTAAGCGATGCGGGTTTGGCTTTGCGGATCGAAGAACACGGCCTTGTCGAGGTTGAAGGCGAGGCGGGCGTGCTGGCCGGCCTGGATGCGGGCG